>NZ_JBHILS010000031.1:0-6326 GCF_042193385.1 Bartonella sp. TT119HLJHH
TCTGTTGAAGCAATTTTAGAGCAAAAGATCACGCGTTTGACTGAGCTTTTTGCAGCGCATCATATTCCTTATAATGTGGAAAAGACGGCTTATGATCCCGTGGTCATTCAATTGCAAGCGGCGGCTTATGAAGAGTTGCTATTGCGCCAGCGAATGAATGAAGTGGCGCGGGATAATTTACTTACATTTGCGCGTGGAACAAGTTTAGACCATTTGGGGGATTTTCATGGGGTCACGCGCCTTTTGGATGAAGATGATGAGCGTTTGCGCCGCCGCATTCGCTTGAATAGACAAGGACATTCCACAGGGGGCACAGCGCCACGTTATCAATATTTTGCCCTCTCAAGCGATATCCATGTCAAAGATGCTTTTGTTTATCGTGAGGGTAAAAGTCCGCTTATTCATGTTGCGCTTTTTAGTGACGCTCCTTCAGGGGTGGCTGATGAGGCTTTAATTGCCAAGGTGCAAGCAGCCCTTGATGCCCCCCATGTTAAAATGACCAATGACCACATCCTTGTGAAAAGCGCGGTACAGCGGATGATCAATGTTTCTGCTGATTTTTGGTTGTTACCGGATGAAGGCTCCTTTGTTTTGGAAAGAGCGGAGCAGAATTTAAGAGCAGAATGGGCGCGTGCATGGAGGCTTGGGCGTGATTTGTCTTTAAGTTGGATACTAAGCCGCTTGATGGTTGAGGGCGTTCACCATGTGAACATAACGCAACCTTGTGAGGATATTTTGGTCGCACCTGATGAAGCGGTCGCACTAGGGGATATTGTTTTGTCTGAACGGGGGCGTGCTTATTGATTTCCTCGTTGTTATTGCTGCTTAATTTCAGCCATTATTTTCTGAAAAAGAAGCTTTGGAGGGAGAAGATCATACATGGAGCAGGGCGTAAAACGATGAAATGCATATAACTGATCCAGTAATGTTGACAATAATCGCTCAATATGTTCCTCTGGTTGTTCAAACAAATGGCTAGATTGGCTTTTATTCTCTGAGATAAGTGCTACCCTCGATGAGATAGAATGCGGATGAGCGAATTATTCGTTAAGGGATTAGAGTAATGGGGGGAAAAAATAATCGTCAAGATTTGAGTTATTTCAAAATCGCTGTGTTCGGTATGATTATTATGATTTTGGGGATGGGAATTGGGCGATTTTTCTATACGCCGGTATTTCCAGTTATGTTGGATGAAGGATTGTTTACCTTTAAGCAACTTTCTTATATAGCTAGTGCTAATTATGGCGGTTATTTAGTTGGGAGTATGTTTTTTTCGTTTTGCAGAGTTGGGAATATATCCCGTGCTCCCTACATGCTATTTGGTGCAGCTATAGTGACGAGTGCACTTATTTTTGCCATGGCGTTAACAACAAACTTTTACTTGGTCTTCTTTATCCGCTTTGCTGCCGGTATCGCGAGTGCAGCAATGATGATTTTTGGTTCTATGACGGTTATGCAGCATAGTCACAAGCTGTGGGTTATTGCTTCGCTCTATGCAGGTGTGGGAGTTGGTATTCTGCTGGGTAATGAGTATGTTATTATTGGTTTGAGTAAATCGCTGAACGCGAAAAATATTTGGTTTGGAGCTGGTTTTATATCTGTTGTATTGTTGCTCTTGTTGTTTATTTTATTTCCACGTCGTGTTGATGCGTCTCAATTTGCTATTAATGAGTCATTGGCACACGAAAATATCGTTTGGTGGGAACTCGCTCTGATTTATGGGCTTGCTGGGTTTGGTTATATTATTGTCGCGACATATCTTCCTCTGATGGCGAAAACATTTAATTTTCCACTACTCGCTAACCACTTATGGTCGTTTGTCGGAATTGCCATTGTTCCTAGTTGTTTCATTTGGTTATGGGGAGCCCATCGGTGGGGGGTATTACGTTGTCTGATGCTCAATTTGCTTATCCAAGGAGGATGCGTATTACTGACATTATTCAGTCAGTCTCTTGTACTGATCGTTCTCAGTTGTATAGGGTTTGGATTTACTTTTATGGGGACGACTTCTTTAGTTATGCCGTTAGCTAAGCGTTTATATGCGCCGTATGGCATAAATCTGCTAGGCTTGGCTACCTTAACTTACGGTTTTGGCCAAATATTAGGACCTCTCTTGACGAGTTTTTTACAGTCTGGTTCACATGCCATTGCGCTTTCCGTTATCTGTGGTGCTGTAGCGCTTTTTGTTGCTGCTGGAATCTGTCAATATTGTCTTTGTAAAAAGGTCGTTGGCGTTTCATAAACCCGCAATCTTCACTAAAAAGTCAGAGAATTTATTCCATTTTTTTTGAAACATTTTGTGAAAGTCAAATTATTCTAATAGGGGAGATTACAGAATGCTTCACTCTACAGTCGCTATTTTGGGCGTTGGTCCTCGTGGGATCAGTATTCTCGAACGCTTGCTCACACTTTATTCCCATTATCCATTTTCTGGGAACATTGATATTTTATTGATTGATCCCAATGAGATGGGAACCGGTACCCATAGTGTGCATCAGCCAGATCATTTATTGGTTAACACTGTCGCTTGCCAGATTACTTTATTTGGTGATGATACAGTTAAGGGTGTCGGGCCTATTCGTAAAGGGCCGAATTTCTATCAATGGGCTATTCAACAAGGTTATCGTAATATTAACGGTGTTTTTTCTCGTACAGAGCATAATGTTGGGAGAGAAATCAAAGAAAATGATTATTTATCACGTCGTTTGTTAGGGGAATACCTGTCTTGGGCTTACCAAGAGCTCACGCAAGATTTACCTTCCGGTATTCGTATTAAGGAGATCCGACAAAAGGTTATCAATCTCCATATCCACCAAGATAATAAAACGGATGTTCTTTTGGAAGATGGCTGTCATTATAGTGTAGATTTTGTTTATATGACCACGGGTCACGGTAAGAATATATATTCATCGCATGATGAAAGCCTGCAACAGTTTGTGGCTGGTCACCAAATGAAAAACGCTCTTCTGAACTATTATTCGAATCCTTATCCACTTGAAAAGTTGGACTCTATACAATCTCAGTCTCGTGTGCTGGTGCAGGGAATTGGATTAACTAGCTATGATGTCTTGTCGCAATTGACTTACGGTCGCGGTGGGACTTTTACTGAAAATGCTGGACAATTGCGCTACATGCCAAGCGGCAAAGAACCGAAGATAGCTCTATTCTCCCGTCAAACATTGCCTTTTAGTAGTCGCGGGATTAATCAAAAGGGTGGTAGTGGGCAATACATACCATCATTCCTTACTCTCGATGCAATACATCATCTGCGTAAGCAATCCAGCATTGCTAACGGTTCTCCGAAGCTGGATTTCGAAACGCAGCTTTTACCTTTGTTGCTTAAAGAAATGTGTTATGTCTATCGAAGTACGCAGCTGGGGCACTGGCTAGACTCTGAAACCTATGTTGTTACTTCCAAAGACGAGCAGTGTATTCAAGCGTTGCTGTATCCTTATCGAAATAAAATATTTGCTTCTTTGAAGGATTATACAAGATTTTTCATGGAGCATTTGAAGGACGATCTTCATTCTTCCGCTGCAGGTAATGTTGATGGCCCAGTGAAAGCTGCTACAGATGTGCTACGAGATGTCCGTGATATCTTACGTTCAGCAATTGATTTTTGCGGGTTAACGTCTTCATCTCACAAGTACTTTATTGAATATTTTAATCCAAACTTTAACCGTATTTCTGTCGGCCCACCGATGCAGCGAAACCAAGAGTTGAAGGCTCTGATGGAGGCTGGTATCGTGACTTTGGCTGGCGGACCTTCACCTAAACTTGTTCTCAATGCTAGTACCAGCCGTTTCGAAATTCAGTCTGTTTTTCAAGATGAAAACAGTTCAGTTGATGGAGATGTGCTGATCAAGGCCAAGATTGATCGTTTTTCTCCGTTGCGTGATGAGTCCCCTTTTATCCAGAATTTGGCTGGTCAGGGCATCATTCGACCATTTATCAACCAAGGATATCATCCTGGTGGTATTGATATTGACCGTCGGCAGCATCCTATAGACACTAAAGGGCAAATACAAAATACATTATGGGTGGTCGGTAATCCAGTAGAGGGGCCCAATTTTTATACATATATTTTGCCTAGGCCTTTAGTTAATTCTCGTGCACTGCGGGATGCAGGGCGCTGTGTCACTGACATGTACGAGCAGCTTCTTAATCGCTACTCAGTCAAAGATTCAACAATTAATGTACATTGATGATGTAAAAAGCTTCCTGATACGCATGTCCTCCGTATCCGTTATAATGGCGATGCTGATGCTATTCATTTTTCTTATGTCTATCTCAATAAGAACTTGGTTTCTTATTCCATTGGCTGGAGTGACTGTTTTCGGTTATTTGCTTTTGACGATACCATACTGGTGGTTGAAGGGGAATGCACGCAGTGGTGTGTTCATCCTGTTGGCTTGTGCTTTAGTGCTGATATGGCGTTGGCACTTGCCTGATGTTCGTACTGTGCTTGTGCGTTTTACTGATGTCTTTTGGCTATTACTCGCCATGGGATTGTTGCGCCATGTGATGAATACATGGCGTATTTCAGAATTTCTCTCTGAACGGTTGATGCGCTATGGAAAGGGTTCGCTTACCCTGTCCATCGCGATACTGACTGCGTTTTTAGCTTGGCCGATGAGTTTGGGGGTTATCCCCCTAATGATTGATGCCTTGAAAAAAAGTGTTTTTCCCTCTCGCCATTTGGCCGCTATTGTGATGCGAATGATGAGCATCACGATGGTACTGATGCCGACCAGCATCGGTGCAGCAACAGTTTTCGCTGCTATGCCTAGAACACCAATATTCACATCCGCTGCTTTGGGGATACCACTTTTTCTATTCAGTCTGTTGTTGTTGTGCCTTTCTCCTGTTGTACCGCTAGCTAACTCGATTATTTGCGATGAGAGAAGAGCGAATAAAGAAGGAGAGAGAGTAAGAATTTGGATTTTTTTGATATTTTTCTGGCTAATATTTATCGTTGCGTTGACAGTTATTAGGTTGAATGCACTAGAAAGCATTGCATTGACGGCGAGCATTCTATACCTCATTGAGCGTGGGAGTTCACGCAGTATTGATTTTTTGACTCCTTTGGTGGCAGTGATACGCAGTATATCCAGTGAAATTATGTTGTTGCTAGGTTGTAGTCTGCTAATATCTACTTGTGATTTGCTTATTCCTTTGTTGCCGGTGACGTTTAGTCACTCATTGGCATCACTCTCTGTTTGGCAGCGCTATGCCTGTATTCTCTTTGTGTTGCCAATTTTCAGTGTAGTAGGAATTCACCCTATGGTGCTATTTAGTTTGGCATTTCCCTTACTAGGGTCATCGATGGCTTATGGGGTTACGGATTATTTGGTTTGGATTTGCTTCTTTATTGCAGCTCAACTCCTTTCTCCTGTATCAATAAATGCTATTTTTGCTTCCAGTAGCCTGCATATTTCACCGGTGGATACGAGCTTTAAAATGCATAGTTATTATGTATTAATATTTAATCTTTTTGCGTTCATTTATTTGAGCTTTTTTATTCAATATTTGTAAATTGTGGAGATCTTATGCCTTACATAAATATTAAAATTACTAATGAAGGGGTTACCTCTGAACAGAAACGGCAACTAATAGAAGGGGCAACTCAATTATTAGTTAATATTCTGAATAAAAATCCGAAAACGACTGTTGTCGTGATTGATGAAGTGGAGACAGACAATTGGGGTATCGGTGGTGTTCCCATTACAGAATTAAGAAAAGCTCAAAATAAAGAATAACTCTGTGTATTTGACAATAATTTAAGGTCAATAGGGTTAATCAATGTAAAAAATCACGTCCTTTAGCAACATTTGATCAGACCGCTATTGGGGCGGTTGTTACAGCCCCTGATGCTGACAACCAAGTTTTTCCCCTTAACGAGCCTGTGTTGGTCTTCACCCATGAGACAGAAAAAATCCAAAAGCTTGGGCGAAGGGGAACAGCTCTTGATGTTATTAATGCTGTGTGCGCAGGGGATTGAGGCACAAATTATTCTTGTGCGGGTGGAAGAAAAGTCAACCATTGCTGAGACACAAACCGAAATGGTGGGATCCAATACTCACTTGACCGGTGTGCATGCCTTAGCGCATGCGCGGGGGCATTTGGGTGTGGAACCTGGAATTCTCTTAGCACCGGCTTATAGTGCAGGGCGGATTGATAATGGCAAAAACCCTGTGGCAGACGCTTTAGAACAAGTGGCAGAAAAGCTACAAGCGATTGCGGTTTTTGATACGGGTGGTAAAAATACGGAAGAAAGCCTTGCCTATCGCGCAGATTTTTCCTCACGCTTTTGTTATTTGATTGAT
>NZ_JBHILS010000032.1:0-6213 GCF_042193385.1 Bartonella sp. TT119HLJHH
AGCAATATTTTTCAAGAAATTGCAAAAGCGGCTTTTGAAAGCAAAAAAGCAGAGTTGAAAAATGAAGGTAAAAACGGTCGCTGGTTTTCTCCACTAGAGTTGCACGTTATTCCACACATAGGCAAATTACCTATAGAAAAATTAACAGCCAATATCATCCGCAATGTTCTCTCACCCCTTTGGCATGAAAAAGCAGACACAGCGCGAAAAGCACTTAACCGTATCAATATTTGCTTGAAATATGCTGCGGCTCTTGGTTTAGATGTTGATCTACAGGCTTGTATGAAAGCACGCGCTCTTTTAGGAAAACCACGTGCGACATCAACAAATATTCCTGCTATGCCATGGCAAGAGGTTCCGGCATTTTATCAAAGCTTGGATGATAAGATCCTTTCAAATTTAGCACTGAAGTTATTGATTTTGACAGGCGCACGGTCATATCCATTGCGCTATTTGCGTCTTGAACAAATTGACAAAAATATATGGACGATACCAAAAGAAAACATGAAAGGTATTGTAGGGAAAGTTTCAGACTTTCGCGTGCCACTAAGTGATGAAGCTTTGAGAGTTATTGAAAAAACTCTCCCCTTT
Organism: Bartonella sp. TT119HLJHH; assembly: GCF_042193385.1. Classification (NCBI taxonomy): domain Bacteria; kingdom Pseudomonadati; phylum Pseudomonadota; class Alphaproteobacteria; order Hyphomicrobiales; family Bartonellaceae; genus Bartonella; species Bartonella sp. TT119HLJHH. The sequence continues at coordinate 592 of NZ_JBHILS010000032.1, forward strand.
GAAAAGAATGGTTTTCTCTTTTCTGGTCTTAGAGGCAACCCCATTTCTGATGCCACCATGGCAAAGTATATGACAGTTTGCGGCTTAACCTATCGTCCCCATGGTTTTCGTTCAAGCTTACGGGACTGGATAGCAGAGACAACGTCAACACCATTTGAGATTGCCGAAACTGTTCTTGCACATACAGTTGGGAGTTCAGTGACGAAAGCCTACATGCGAACGGATTTTTTAGAACAGCGACATGTTCTCTTGGAACAATGGGCGTCTTTTATATCAGGAAAGGCTTGACAAAATTAAAAATAGAGAGTCTTTTCTCAGAAATTTTTCTCAAATGATGTAAGTGCCTGAACTGGATTCTTTTGCAGCATTTACGTTTACTTCACTTTGAAATAAAAGGAAAAAGTTGGACGATGTTTAAAACATTACTCGCCTTTTAGCTAGAGAAGATTAAAGAGAGATTCCAAAGTGTGATTCATATATTAAAGTAGACTTTAATATAGAATATTTGTCAGTTTACCATGTTAATATTATGATTCGATATTTTGTATTGTTGGTTAAGAGTAATGATAAACACTAAAGAATTTTCTTTAAAAACACTTAAACTTGATCTAGAAAATCCTAGAATTCCCAGATTCACAAGTGAAAAGGATGCTATAAATTTTCTTTGTATTACAGAAAAAATTTTGGAATTGTCCGAAGATATTGCTGAAAACGGGTTGTCTCCATTTGAAAAGCTTATGGTAATACAAGATGGAGAGAAGTACGTTGTTAAAGAAGGTAATCGGCGGCTTGCTGCGCTCAAACTTCTTGATAATCCAAGTCTAGCTCCAGAGCATCTAAGTAAAAAGATCGCTAAATATAGTGCTGACCGTAAAATTCACATAACTTCTGTAGAATGTGCTATTGCTTCTGACATAAAAGAAGCAAATCACTGGATGGAGATAAAGCATTTAGGTCAAAATAATGGAAAAGGTGTGAAGCCATGGAATGCTATACAAAAGTCACGTTATTCGCCAGACAATCCGAATAGATTTGCATACCTATTATTGAATCATCTGTTGGAGGATCCTTCATTAGATTATGAGATAACGACTGTCACACGTTTGATTTCTAAAACAACTTTTTTTGAGTATACTGGAATTTATTATAATCAGTTGGAGGACAAGCTCATCTTTTCATGTTCATATGAAGAAAATTCTGCACTTGATAATTTTTTGAAACAATTTGTACAAGATATACTTGAAAAAAAGATAAATTCTCGTTCTTGCAATAATAGAAAAGATATAGAAAAATATTTTGAAATCTTATCTCGCAAATTTGGTCTAACTAAATCATTTGATTCTTCTAATCTAACTAATTTATTTAGTTCTTCTAAAAAGCTTGCTAGAAAAGGCAAGGATAAAAAAGAAACAGAGTATTCTAAAAGAAAAGATAATCTACCTACAAGCGATGCGAATAAAGATGGAAATTATCCAAAACAAAAATTATTTCGCCGCATTTATGATGAAGAAATTGCAGATCAGTTGCAGAAATTAGGTATTATAAAACCCATCAGTATATATTCTTCAGTAAAAAAATTAGGTACTGACGCTGATACACCTCTTGTGTATATAGCGTTTAGTTGTTTATTCGAAGGGCTGACAGGCTTTTTAGGCCGAGAAAACAAATCTTTTGATAATTTTTTAAAGGATAAGTTTTCAAAGTATTGTCGATTATTAAAAACCGAACTTGACGATACACAGTATATAAATGAAAATGAGAAAGCTATTTTAGACACTCTAGCGAAGGTTAGAATGCAAGCCAATACAGCTAAACATGCCTTCCGTTCAGCACCCTTGAGTTATCTAGAGGTTCTCAGTGATATACAAGTATTAAAGCCAGTGTTAATGCAATTAATCAATGAAGTGTATGACAAAAAATTGCAGAATGCTCGTCAAATGCTTTAGCCATTGCTGGCCAATATGAACAAAATATGATAACATGGCTTTGTTTTAATACTGTAAGGTTTACAGAGATGGCTTATAATTATTCTCCATTAAGGTATCCTGGTGGCAAGGCTGCACTCTATGGAAGAATCAAAGAAATTTTTGAGAAAAATGGATTAAATGGATGTTCTTATCGTGAGCCTTTTGCTGGTGGGGGCGGATTGGCTCTAAATTTTCTTTTAAATAACGATGTTAAAGATATCTACATTAATGATATTGATCCGTTTATTTGGAGTTTTTGGTATTGTGTTTTGCACAAGACAGAAGAATTAATAGAAAAAATCAATACAACGACCATTAACTTAGAAGAGTGGTATAAACAAAAAGAAATTTCTCCTGAAAACGCAGACGTGCTTAGCGTTGGGTTTGCTGCATTTTTTTTGAATCGCACAAACAGATCTGGAATCATTAAAAATGCTGGTCCTATTGGAGGAAAACAACAAGTTGGGAGTTACAAAATAAACTGTAGATTCAACAAAAGGGACTTAATTAGCCGGATTAGAAATATAAGTGTACAAAAAGATAGGATATATTTAACTCGTTTAAATGCACAGGAATTTTTGCTGCGTTATGGAACTGATGAAAACACCTTTTTTTATATGGACCCTCCTTATTTTAAAAAAGGAAAAGAGCTGTATACTTCATTTTATAAAGCTAAAGATCATTGCGATTTAGAAAGTATCATTTCTAAACATGTGAATGCGCTTTGGTTAATTACTTATGACAACGTAGAAGAAATTAAATTCTTGTACAATCAATATCCTAAAATAGAATTTAATATACGGTATTCTCTACAAAATAAGAGACAAGCTCAAGAACTGATGATTTTCTCACCAAAGATCAAAATTCCACAATCATTAGAACAGAATATAACATCACTTTGTAACGTGGCTTAGCTGCTTTCATAAACAAAATTTGTTCTCTCTACAAGCTTTGAAAGTTTGATTGCTGTCAGTCAATTTCATATTTTAAGGAAAGGTTTGGTGTGTTTAACTCTTTGAGAACCACTATTTTAAATGGGCGAAGACATTCTCTATCGCCTCCATGAGACGAGCAAAATTAAGAAATCATTTTCTAAAGAATTTCGCGCGTCTCAGAGTATGTTTAGAGTTGGATATTTGGTTTTTGTGTAAAAATACTTACTAATGCATCTATAATACGTGAAAAATCAAGCGCTAATAAGAGTATAATGAGTACAATCCATTTCGTATAACGAGACATCACTTTTACACTTTTGTAGGTCATGATGATTTCTTGAAGTATTTCTTTTTCTGCTTCTGTAAGCTCTATATCGTCTTGTGTTTTTTTTCTAGCCATGTTTCCACCCACACACGCGTTCACCTAGATTATTGTGCTTTAAAATTTCTCTTGCTAAGTTTGAACTGATGGTGTTCAGATCTTTCCGGCTTAAATAAATTGGCAACCAGCCAATACAAGAAGAAGCATATTTATTTGTCGCGCAACCAGTCAGAGAGAGCAGCATGCACATCAGCATCACTTTTTTGATTAACTTCATTTTCCACCTCCAGCCGTGTTGTGGCTGCTTTTAAAGCTTTTTCTGTTTGCTTTTGTTGCTCTGCTTTTTTCCCAAGAGTAAAAGCTCTTGCTAATGCAATAAAAAAAGCGGCTAAAGCCGCGCCTGTTAGCATCAGATTTCTTTTCATCCATAAGATCATAGGCGGTGCTCCTGAAAGCGTTTAGCAACAAAGAAAATACCAGCACATGCGGCTAAAACCATAATGGTTGCCAAAGCCCATTGGATTGGTCCATTTCCTGCTAACAAACCACCAAGCCCAGAAAAAGAGCCAATAATCGGTGCAAGGGCTTCTGCTTTGAAAAAACCTGTTGGTGCTTGCGTTTCGACTGTTTGGTAGTTAGAGGAAACAAAAGCACCTTTCGCCCATAAGCCTGTTTCTGCCGCACGCCGGTGTGCTAGACCTTCAAGACGCTTTCCGCCTGCTTTGGTCCATTTCTGTAGCTCGGCAGGGACAGCTTCATATTCACCTTGATTGAGCTTTTTTAACAGTGTCGAGTTACAAAAGGCTCCTGTTCCTACATTATAGCAAAAGGACACTAACGCCGCGAATTGTTCATCCGTTAATGAAACTGTAACCGCGCGTTCAACAGCATTTTCAAATTGTCTTAAGTCTTGACAAAGAAGTTCTTCAGCTTGCTTTTCAGTGATTGTCATGCCTTCGTAAATAAAAGGTTTTCCAGCACTGTTTGTATGTCCATAACCTATTGTCCATACCCCAATGGCATCTTTATAGGCGTTCAAACGCAAACCTTCCCATTGTTTAATAAGTGCTAGTCCTTCTGATGATATTTTTCGCATATGCTTCTCCATAAAAAAAGCTCCGCAAAAAGCAGAGCTGGATTAAAAAAATTGACATCTTTCTCATTCGGAAAGATAGCTTGGTTAAGCTTCATGTCGCTTTTTCATTGGAACAAAAGAATGTATTTGACATTGTAATAATTGTATCTTATAAGTTACAAATGTTTACAGTATACAAAACAGAGTATTTTATAAAATGGCTAGATTCTTTAAAAGATGAGATTGCGCAAGCGCATATTGTTAAACGGATAGCAAGAATAGAAACGGGATTTCTTGGAAATGTAAAATTTTTCCGTGGAATTGGAGAGTTAAAAATACATCATGGTCCTGGCTATAGAATCTATTTTGTAAAACAAGGTAAACAAATCATTTTGTTATTAAATGCGGGTGATAAATCTACACAACAAAAAGATATCGAAAAAGCTCTTCAATTAGTAAAGGAAATGAAACATGGAAATTACTAAATTTGACACAAGTGAATATTTCAAGACACCTGAGACACAAAGGATTCTTTTAGAAGATGCTCTTGAAAGCAAAGATAGTAAGTATCTTGCCCATGCTCTTGGTATAATAGCGAAAAACCAAGGAATGAGTAAAATCGCCCAAAATACAGGGCTATCAAGAGAGTCTCTTTATCGTTCTTTAAGTGATAAAGGCGACCCACGGCTTTCTACTTTTCTCAGTGTTTTGAGTGCTTTAAATTTGCAGATTAGCTTAACGCCTATCCAAAATAATTGTAAGGAACAAGCAGCTTTAGAAGAAGCATCTTGACTACCTCCCCACCTTTAAAGATGGGGAAGGGAGGTATTTAAGCAATCTTTTAAATGAGGGGCTCTACATCTGGTTTATAACCTATCATGTATCCTCTTCGTCCATATGGATGACGCCTTCGCCTTCGTCGCATGCGTTTGGTGGGGCGTTTGGGTCAAGGGTATCATCTTTGTCTGGTGTGGTGTTTGCAACGTTTCCAGCTGTGTTTTCTTGGGCTTCATCAAAAAGTTCGCATTCTATTTTTGTGGTGTAACCACCCGTTTTATCAAGTTTGTGCTTAACACTTTTGATACGCCATTCTGCTGGAATATAGGGGCGGAAAGGGGGCTCTTGAACAAGCTTTGCTTCTGCTTGCACAAACGGATCACCACCGATATCACATGAGAAAGAAGACTTACCGCGTGATGATTTATTGCGATAAGCAGCAATGGCTGCAACAGCCTCTGATTGGTTATGGTAGGTGTATTTGAGTTCATGAAAAGGCTCTTTACCAACCTTGACTTCCTTTTTTTCACCAGTGCGGATATCATG
>NZ_JBHILS010000033.1:0-6029 GCF_042193385.1 Bartonella sp. TT119HLJHH
TAGGGTAGGGGAAGAACGTATAGGTATGTAATTTACGCGCATAAAGGCTTTGTAGGGACTAAATCTAAGCTCAGATTTTCTCTCTTTACGGAGTTAAGACTTGTATTTTTATCATAATGACTAGCTTCTCCATCATAATATTTCTTCACGAGAGCTTTCCAAAAATAGTACACTAGCTAGTTTGTTCTTAAAAAAAATAATCAAGGCAATACTTTTGCACCATCCTCATTCGCCATCCTTAAGGGCGGCTTTTGCATTTACAGAAATTGCCCACTGACTTTAGAAGCGGAGCCTAGAAACGTGGGGAAGAGGAACACCATAGAGCGGTGTGACTACTCATGTTGTCATGCTATAGAAATATTTGGTTTTGTAGGGTAGAAGCAGCGGCCACCCCCTTTAATGCTTTTTAGGCATTAAAAATGGCACGAGAAAATGCTGGTAGTCGTGATATGTTTTTTATTATGGCTGATCCATGAGCTCTAAAATATAAATTGAGAGAGAATGGGCGGCATTAAAAGTTAAACGCGCATGGCGAGGCTTGAGATTGATTAGTTCAAAATCCTTTTCTGAGCGGCCATGCGCTGCACTTTTCTTGTTTCTTAAATTCATAGTACCACTAACGATTCTGGATAGACCGGTTGCGATCATTCTTAAGTCATTTTTATCTAGATCTTGATTTTTTAAGTTTTTTTGCTTTATATCGTCAGTATGAATCTTAGCCTTCTTAGCAACTTCTTTCCATAAAGCGTACAGCTTATTATGGGCATTTTCTTCGTATAGGATAGAATGGTGGTCGAGATAAGCTTTGCAAGAGGCTTCCAACAGATTTGCTGCAAATAGAACTGCCTCCCTTGGATCTTTTTCTATATTTTCTAATGCCCTATTTATTTCGATTTCTACTGCTGAAAGTTCTTTCTCTGCAATACGTTTTTGTAGCTCTTCTGTAGAGAGGAGACCAGCTTTTTGCAATTCTTGTGTGGAGGTCAACTCCTTCTTGATAATATATCCTCCACGCTGATATTCCAAGTCATATTCCTTTAACTTTTCTAAAACTGTACGTTTATCTTTTTGTAACTGTAAAATTTTTTCATATAATGATGGATTTAATCTGCTTGGGTCTGGGTCATAATATTCTTTTTCTAAAAAATCCCCAAGCAAGTTACCAAGGACTTCAAGCGGTTCATTGCATTCCACATTGATTGCACGTAGCCACGCTTTAACTTTTTGGATTTTTGTACCTTCTGGAATTTCAGGAGGAGCAAATGATGCAATAAACAAGTCATCTAACTCGTTATGCGTATAATGGTGCGCAAACATTGGAGGGAGTAGTCCAATGATTACAGGAGGGATTTTGTTTTTCTGAGATATTGTTTGCGGAGACGATAATTGCATTTTATGGCTTTATAATATCAAAAAGTGGTGTGTGGAGTGGTTTTTAGAATATGATTTTATTGTCTGACCTTGTATAGAAGGTCGCGCAACAATTTTGTGGCTTATATAAGATTTGTGAAAGAGAAATGCCATATTGTGTTTTAATTTTTTTCTCCTTTCATTGTTATAACAGTGAAGGGGGTGAATAATGCGTGATAATTGGAAAAATATAGAATGAGAACAGAAGTATAATTTTGTATTATCGTAACTGCAATAGCATTCTTTATTGGCAGATTGTTTATTGGAGAGAAGGAAGCAGGCAATGCGCATAATCCCTGAAAGGAAGGTTTTGTGACAAGAATTTCAATAATGGCATGTTACTAAATGTTGTGTGTGTTCTTTGCTTGTCAGAAAAAGTAGATGGCGCTCTTTATTTGCATAACCGGTATAGAGTAATGCGGGAGGCTAGTTTAAAATCTCGTTTATTCCGTTAAAGCTTACGGTTTTCTATAAAAAGACTGTTTTCATTATATCCGCTGTGAAGTTCGCATACTTGGTAGATGGAAATATACGCGTTTATCGTGTCTGTAAGGGAGCTTGAAGCAATGAAGTTATGTGTAAAAGAGTTCTGAAAAGCTTCTTTTGTCCGTAAAACTTATAAGGAAAATTTAAAGACAGGAAAATGTTAGAGAAATCTAAGAGTACGCTGTGAAAATCAAGAAACAGTCTTTTTAGAGATGGTTTGCTGTCTGTCATCATGCTTTATGATTTTCAATGTTTTTAAAATTTCATTTCTCAATGAGAGAGGGATTTTTTATTAAAGTGGGGGAAATTTCTTATAACAGTTAACAATGAAATGGAGAGAAGATGCTGCTTTACCAGCTGTTTTTGTCGCTTCAGTTTCATTTGGACCTATTGCGGTTACGGAAGCATAGTGATTCAATGACTTTGAAAAGGGGTGAATAACATTATCAAGTTTGCAATACAGTGCGATTTTTCACATCGCGGTGTGTGGTAAAAGATGATTAGCATTTATAGGGGCGTGCGCGGGGGCGGGTTCTATATTCTATGCTGGTGCGGTAGGGCATCTGTTAGCGCATTTATGGAACTATTCCGCATTGAAACGCGTGCTTAATTTCGTGGATCTTTGCAAAGGTCTGATCAGAAAATCCCATATTTCAAGAGGTTTTTAGAGGGATCTAAAAGCACTGAGGTATCATAAAATTACAAACACCGTACGTTACTGGAGGTGATCAATTTTAGAGCTTAAGGAGCTTATCGGTTTAGTGTTCTTTCATAAAAATGATGAAGGCTGTGTTCAATGTCTCAGTGTGTTGGTTTCTCGAAAAGTGGTAAATGCTGTATGATTTTATATGCCATTGCCAATGTTATGGATAGGGTGTTCAAATAAAGCATATCATAAATCAAAATTCTTCTCTTTACGCGATAAGAGGAGGGCTAGGCAAAACAGTAAAAATGCAGCGATAGAGAATATGAAGAATACGATATATGTTTGGTTTAAGGACAGGTATTCTTCTGTCAGAGAATGGATCAAAAAGCCAGCGAATATACCCCCTAAGGCACCACCTATTTGCTGTAATATGCGTGTGATAACGGCTGTATCTTTGACGTATAAACTGTTGACATATTGGATGGGGGCGGAAAGGCAGACAATGGTGGTGATGCCAAGTCCTATGCCTCTTAGCAAGAATCCCAGTCCATCCATGCTTATATTATAGCCGAAGCATAATAACCCAAAGCTTGATATCACTAAACCAATTCCTATCATGAAAAAGGGAGATTTTTCTTTCCATTTTTGGTAAATAAATTTCCTGCCAATCCACGCACCTACCCCTTGCAGAGCAAGGAGGGCACCGATGATGAGAAGGCTCTTTTCATAGTTTCCTCCCATGGCAACGGCTAGTGGGAAATAAACGAGGAAGCTATAAAAAAGAAATGAAGCAACAAGCCCCATGATCATGAGCAATGTATAGCGCGCATTTTGAAATCCGCTAAAGACGATTAATTTGTTTTTTGCTTTCTGATTAGAAACAATGAATAATATGAGAGATATCACGGCTATAAGCGCTAGGATAAAGAGGGTGTTGTGGTTATTGATATTTCTGGCTTCTGTGAGATAAAAAAACGAAAGAAGGGAGATGGAAAACGCTAAAAATGCAAATAAGTTAAATTTTGTTTTTGTTGTTTCGTTGCTCTTTAAATGTTTTGCTCCAAGGGTGAGTGCCAATAAAATAAGCGGAATATTAATAAAAAATAACAAACGCCAAGAGACATACTGAGCAAGTGAGGCGCCTACCAGCGGACCAAAGGCAGGAGCGAAAACTGTTGGTACGGCTATGGTGCCCATGGCTTGGCGCACGCGTGTCTGTCCAAATTGTAAGGCAATGATGGTTTGGCTAAGGGGTAGCAAAAGACCTGTCCCGAAACCTTGAACGATACGGGCAGATATAATAGTTGGAAAATTATAGCTTAATCCTACCCCCAGTGATCCAAGCATAAAAATGAAGCTTGCAAGAAACCAAGTGCTTTTGATACCTATTCTTCCTTGCACAAAAGCGGCCATTAGCAGCCCTGGAACGGTGGCGAGAAAATAGGATGTTACAACCCATTGTATATTATTTTCTCCGACTGAAAAATAATGCGCAAGGTTAGGAAGGATGACATTGACAATGCTCCCGTCCAGCAGAGGAAGTATGCTGGAAATAATGACGGTATATATGACATACCTTTCTGTTTTTGTATAGGAATCTCTCTTTTGCATTATTATGCCCCCTGTTGATATTCTTTTAGATATGGGTCCCGCCCCATTCACAGACTTTAAAAAATTAACACATGTTTGTGATGTCTGCGGTTTTGATATTGGAATGAATGTGATTGGAAGTGCTGATGGTCCCCAAATGCTTCTCTTGTGTACAAACCCCTCTTCCTCCAAAATGAAGCCATCAGTTAAGCTGATTTTGATGAGTTTATCGAGGAGTCTGTTTTCTGTCAATTCACTTTGCATGAGAGCAAAAGCAGAACCTACACGAGACGTGCATGCCTGCTCCATTTGCATTTATTATTTAACATGAAAAATGTGAAAATCTTTATAAATCAAATTATTGACTTAAAAATCCAATGTTTGTTTATATATCATTTTTTATGCTTAAATGATTGTTTGGGTGCCAAATGTATTCTCAATAGTTTATAATTTTCTTTTCTTAAATGTGCAGCCCTTTCTGGAAAATATTCGACAATCTCTTGATTGTTTAATAAAAATTAAAATCGGTTATAAGGAAGGGCTTGTAAATTATAGAGTAGGAAAAAGTTGCATTTTATAAACAACAGGGGATGGTATGTTTCCATAGCCCAAACATTTTTTCAAGTTGTTGTGGTATCTTTTTGAATTGCTTGATCGATAAAAGTTTCATAATTATCAGAAACAATATATTGGGTATTTTCTCCTAAAGCTTTGAAATGTTCATGACCGCAATGGATTTTTGCTTTTTCCAGATCGCACAACATGTCTTCGAAAATACTTCCTTTGCTTTCCACAACAAAATACAGTTTTCCTTGCCCATCTTGCTCGAGTAATACAGCCCAATCGGGAGTATATGATCCAAGAGGTGTATCAATTTTAAACCATTTAGGCAGTTGCGCATAAACTTTAATCTCATCGTTTTTTTCAAACGATTGTGCAAAACTGAACTCAATATCTGAATCATAAATAACATGATCATAAATTGATTTATCAGTTTTTGTCATATTCTTTTATAAAACAATTTGCTTTTATATTTATTAAAATGCATTTTCTATTTTATTTTTTCGTATAATTAGCCAATGAAGTTTTTGCTCTAATATCGCAATTTGTAAAAGACTATTTTGGTCATTCAATATGAAACTTTTTATGTCGGTTTCTTGTATTGAAAGCAATGGTACGATTTTTGATATCTGTATAAAATATTTACAAAAAAAATTTAATAACACATGATTATAGAATTTTGTCCTTTGTTTGAAGCATGTAAAGTTAAACCATTGTTTATTCATAGATTTTATGTTCATTATTTATTTGATACATTTAATCTAGAATGTAAAGTGTGTTCGTATACTCAAACTAAAATACTGGTATTGAAGTGGTGAGAGTGTTGCTTTGTTGAGAATAGATAATTTGGTAGGTTGGTATTCCCTTTGTATCAGAGAATTCAACTTATTCTCTCATATTGTGTGTGGATGAAATGTTAACCGCATAATGCTCCCTCTTACATGAGATGTAAGATTGATATGGTTTCCATATTGAGAAAAGTTGTTGATCGTAGAGGAATATTTTTCTGCGAAATTTGTTTGGCTTAAATGCAAAAAATAGAGCAATAGCCGCATATTTGTTATGCTGTAACGGCATATATATAATCGATGGAGTCAACACTTCATTTAAGAAGTTTTTTAAAAGAAAAACATAAAAAAATAGAATTATTGAAAAAAATCTTTTATTTTGAAGCTTGTTTCTCACGCTTATAAAAGCTTCACGTGGATTTCGAAAATTCTTGTTGTGTTGAAAAGCATGAAAAATCAAGAAGATTTTGCAAAAAAGCTGCACTATGCGTGCAGCTTTTTATGTATTTGCTTTAAAGGTAGACGTTTTAAAGCATGAAAGTGTCCTT
>NZ_JBHILS010000034.1:0-5711 GCF_042193385.1 Bartonella sp. TT119HLJHH
GCATTTTGAAAGACCCGAGCTTTATTATACACCCAGCAATTACCTTCATGAGAGAGATTATCTTCACTTTCAATATAGCCACCGAGGTCACCTTTTTTGACATCATCAAAATCTCTTAAGGCTCTAATTCGAGTTAAGAAATGACCATCGATATATTCACAATCATCAATAAATTCATATTTTTTTGCAGGCTCTTGTTGATTAACAGACGTGGTTTCATTTGAAATATTAGAGATAACGGGGGTGTTTTTTGATATATTTTTCATAATTAAAACCTTACGGGTTAATAACGTTTTCAATTGACACTCTATAAGAGCATCGGGCGTTGAAAACACGGCCGTAAGTCCGTTGTTATGCTTTTCCCATAAATGGGTATTGTATGGCATAACCACGCCCGACAAAATTCTCATATACTAACAAAAGCATAAAAGATAGCCAGTATTTTAAAGACATGGGAGAGGCTGTTTCGTAACCTATCCGCTTACGGTTTAAGTGTTTTCATCACTTGAGTATTTATATAACAAAATACGTATTTATTGTCAAACAATATTTTATCTTTTTTATGTTTTTTCTTATTTTTTAAATACGTTATGTATTGATAATATCTTATGCTTATTAATTGCTTCTTTTATATTTATGTGCTTTTAAAGATATATTATATGCTTTATGAAACGATTGCGTATTTTCTGAATCTATACATTTATAATATTTAGAAACGCTCTCATAATGCGTATTTTTAGCTTTATAACCTATCATTTTTTTACTAAATGAATTTTAAATTTTTTGTGAATTTTGTTTATAAGGGGCTCTAATTTAAAAAACCTTAATAGCACCGCGCTCTTATAACAAATGCTTTCATTTGCATTTTTGCTTTCTCTATAGTTGTTATGTTCTTTATAGCCATGGCATCATTTTTCATGTTCATAAGAGAAATGATAAATAGGATAATTGTGATTTATTGCTTGTTATGAAAACATCTCAATAGAAACTGATCATTATAGAGATGAGCAAAATCCCTTTTAATAAACTTTTGTCAGTCTTGTCAGTTCTTTTTAGAACCTATATCATTTTTTTCAAATGAGAAAAATTAAAATCATTATATTTCAATATATTATTTTTTATCAATTTTTCAAAAAACAACCTATATCAATAATACAACCTATAAATTCAACTAATGATGTATGTTTTGTAAGGGTTTTGGGGGTTTTAAGAACCTACAAAACCTATAAGTAAAATGAATATACATAACTCTCTTTAAACAAAGCTTTTGAAAAGGATAAAGCTATCATTTTAGATTACGATATAACCTCTTAAAGGCAATGTAAAAGAAGCCTATTCACTTTAAGATGGGATTTCTTTTTAGAATAACGCATATAAACACTCCTTTTAGAGATTGTATGTAAGCAATGTATAAAGGGGGTATAGGAACCTATAGCTATAAGACCTTATACCACTTATGCGTTTATCATACCCATTATGTGAGCATGCTTTATAAGTTATTCAGTTTCTCTTAATACCAAATTTGGTAAGTTTTTTACGATTTTCATTGTCTCTAAACTTACGGTAATAACCCTTTGAAATAACTCTAGAGGGTAGGCAGGGTTGCCAACGGTTTCAACAGCATAGCGATTGGCATCATTCACAATACCACTCTTTTTATCAGTCTTTACACATTGACGCTCCATAACCCATTCAAGAGCGGGTTTACCATTAACGATATACTCATAAGCTTCAAGAGGGATGTCTGTTATTGTGATATTGCTGTTGTAAATAACTGTAGATTTATCCTTTTCCTTACTATTCTTAATTTTTGCGAATTTCATTTCTGTAACGTAATAAAATTTTTCGGGATTAGAGATCTCTGTTTGTTTTGGATTACCCTTTTTAAAGGTCACTGGATAAGGCTCTACAGTCTCATAATTCACGTGCAAATGCCCTAGTTCACGTCCAGCATTAACAAACTTCCAAAAATCTTCAGCGCTTTTTACACAAGGGATGCGAGGCAACTCTTTAGAGAGGTTATCAGCATAACGGGCACGATAATCTTCTGAGTGAAGTAGACCGTATACGTAATAAAAGATATCTTCTTTTATTATAGTCTCATTAGGATAAGCAGCTTTAAAATGCGCTAGTCCCTCATCCGTAATGGCATCACTCCTCTGTAAATCAGCTGTTTTGCTGTCTTCTGTAGAATCCGTAAATAAATGAGTTTGTTTCTTGTTTTTATCTTTTGAGACCGTAGTGTCTTCGTAAATATAGCGTGGAAAGCATTGTCCATTTTCTATCACCTGAACATCGGGCAGAGCCGTAGTCATAAGCACAGAAAAGCCTCCCATTGCTCCTATGCCTGTAATTTGTATCACTCTGTTTTCAACCGCTTGCCCTATAGGAAATATCCGCGGCATTTGATAGACTCTATGGTTAAAAATACGACTATAGTAAAGCCATTGCTTCGTAAAAGGACGATATAGGCTTTGAATAAGACATTTATCTTCAAATTCAAAAACCTTTCCTCTTACAAACTCTTCTTTCAGACTACTACTCCAACAAATTTTTGTAGCATCAACACTAACAAAATCGTTTACAGCATTTGCACGTAACTTACGGTCAGCATGCGGATAGACATTATTAAAACGTTCCACTTCGCTATTATAGAAAGCAATCATATAACTCATGTTTTTTGCTAAAACTTCACGATTTGAGTTATATGCCCAAGCATCACGATTAGTTTGTATACCACACGAAAAAGTTTCAAAGAGCTTTTTCTTATTATTACCTTTCTTAACACCTATGGCTAAAAATGCTTTAAAATTGTCATCACGTTGATTTATCCAATCACCGTGCTTATCTGGTATAATGATTTGCCAACCTTGTTTACTCCGTGTAATACCATTAATGCTTCCAAGGGATTCAATCATTGTAAGCTTTTCTTGCCTCGTGAGATAGTCTCCAATATCACGAAAATATATCTTACCACGCTGTTGTGCATTTGGATTTTTTACGAGAATGGAAATCGCTATAGGGGCTCGAGATCCAGAACCAAAAATTTTACCACCTTCTTTTCGAGAAAGTTCTCCAGAAGTTCGTTGGTTACCCCGTAAATGGAAAATATAAAGGCTGCTAAATTCCTCAACGAGGCACTTTCGTAGACTGTCCGTAGAACTTCCATTAATAAAACCGGCATTTGTAACAAAACCAATAATACCACGGTCTTTTATACGGTCACTTGCCCAGCGAATAGCACGAATATAGCTATCATAAATTGCTTGCATATTGGTTGCTTTTGAATGAGCAGCATAAGTTTCACTAATACGTTTATCTAAAATCGGATAGGGTGTGTTTTTTGCATTATCATTTTCGTTTTTTTGCTTTGTTGAATAAGGAGGATTGCCGAAGATAACTTCAATATTGAGGTTTTTCTGAAGTTCTAAATATTCACTGTTTTTCTCTAGTAAACCTCTCATCAGATCTTGTTTTTCAAGCATCCGGAATGTATCGGTTAAACCAATATGTTTGAAAGGAATATACTCTCCTTTCTTCAAACTATGATAAGTCGATTCAATGTTAATGGCTGCTATGTAATAAGCCAGTAAAACAATCTCATTGGCATGGATATCATGACGGAACTTATATTCCATATCCTCTGGTTTTATGAGCTTTGATTGTAAAAGCCTTGTGATAAAGGTCCCCGTTCCAGTGAAAGGGTCAAGAATAGAGACATCCCGTGATCCCAAGCTTTTTCCAAACTCATTACGCAACACATCATCAACAGAATGAATGATAAAATCGACAACCTCAACGGGGGTATAAACAATGCCAAGCCTATCCGTTGTCTTCTTAAAAGCTTTGGTAAAAAAATCTTCGTAAAGTTTGATAATAAGATTTTGTCTTGCCTGTGGTTCTGTAATGCCAGAGGCACGGAACTTTACGCTGTCATAAAACTCTTGTAATTCTTTGGATTCTTCCTCAATATTGGTTTTATCGAGTTCTGTTAAGATTTTTTCCATTGCTTGCGAAATGGCATTGTTTTGTACAAATTCATTGCCCTCAAACAAAGCTTCAAACACAGGACGCGTCACAAGATGTTGCGCTAACATCTCAATCGCTTCTTCTTGCTTTATCTCACTGTTTAAGTTGTTTTTTAATTCTTTATAAAACGTATCAAAGGCATGATAAGCTTCGCTTGTTTGATCAGAAAGCATAGTTTGAAGGCGTGTGATATGGTTTTGTGCAATCTCAGCAACATTGCCAGCCCAAATGCCCCAATAATCACTCATAGTAGATTTTTTAACAATCAG
This sequence comes from Bartonella sp. TT119HLJHH, assembly GCF_042193385.1. Taxonomy (NCBI): domain Bacteria; kingdom Pseudomonadati; phylum Pseudomonadota; class Alphaproteobacteria; order Hyphomicrobiales; family Bartonellaceae; genus Bartonella; species Bartonella sp. TT119HLJHH. The sequence goes on from NZ_JBHILS010000034.1 coordinate 4,299, forward strand.
TGTTTTGAGAGCATTGGGAAACTCAACAAAAAAGGGTAATCTTCCTGTTACGCTATGACTATGTTGCGGTTCATGAGCTTGTGTCCCAATACAAAGTCCGGATTTTTCTGATTTTTCGTGAAGCGTGATTTCGTCAATAACCGTGGTGACATTCTCTAATTCGGTCTTTTTAGAAACTGTAACAATGTCGATGATAGAGCTTACGTCTTGTCCTAAGACCATCTGGTTAAGGGTTTTACTAAAATTCTCATCATGGGCAAGCAAAGCATTGAGAACTTGCCAGACAACACTGTATCTCTTATTGTTTTTTAATGCCTCTTCTGGTGAAACATCAGCAGGAACACCAACCGGCAAAATGATATAGCCCATCTTTTTGCCTTTTGCACGACGCATCACACGTCCCACTGCTTGTATCACATCCACTTGGCTTTTACGCGGGTGTTGCTCTTGCATTAATCTCTGCAAGCGCTCGGGATAAAAAAATCTTCTGGACGTAAATCTATCCCATGCTCACGTGCATAGTTCAAAAGCATAATTTGGTATTTAGCTGGAATGATGCCGCCTTTACCCTCTCGCTTTTCAAAAGGGTAAGCCCATTTTCTAATTACAATAACATTGCGATTAACGATATTAGCAACTTTTTTATACCCACCTAGATACTCAATTATGAGTTTTGCGGTTTTCGTATATGTTTTTATCATAGCGATAAAAATACGATATCAAAAATATTTAGTCAATACGAAAAACGTATCATTGTATTTTTTATATTGTAAGGACTTTAAAAATAAGGAATAAACTTAATTATGATTAGGCAAAAAGAGCTAAAAATTTGGATAAAAAAAGAGCTTGATAAAATGGGACGAGGGAGCCAAGCCAAGCTTGCCGCCCATCTTGGTATAAGAAGACCAGCTATATCCAATATGATTAATCTTAATACAAATAGGGAAATGAGAGATATTAAGGCAGATGAATTAGTTAAAATTATGGAGTTTTTTAAAGATTCTTCACCTATTTCTGGACCTTACTCTGATGATTTTCTTTACTTATATTCACAAGCGAATGATTCTGAAAAGAAGATTGTCGAGGATCTTTTAAAATCTCTGCTCGCAGCAAGAAATTCATAAAAGCTTTTTTTCACATTCGGTTAATTTATTTAGCATGATGGATAGCTGCTTTTCTTTTATATTTTCTATCATAAGCACCTCATTAACATTAATGATAATAAACAAAATCGAATAGATTTATAAAAATAAAAATACGTTTTTCGTATTTTATCTATTGACATATCGTTACGAAAAACGTATTAATCACTCCATATATTAGAAAATAACTTTTTCCAATAGGCAGTATGGAGGCATTTGTGAATAAACCAGTGTTTATAAATTCTGATGAAATTCTCTTAGTGATGTGCGA
>NZ_JBHILS010000035.1:0-5378 GCF_042193385.1 Bartonella sp. TT119HLJHH
GCTCCTGCTACATCATGATAGATCTTCTTTTCTGACGAACTACCATCAGAATTGAATTGTGCAACCTTGAATTCTGGAGCCCTCCATTCGCCACCTTCATAGCTAGCTCCTCCTCCTAAATACATCGCTAGCGTCTGATGCAAGGAATAAAGCTGATTGCCCGTAATCGCCTCTGTCGAACCTTCAGAAATATCGCCATCTAAAACTGACTTCAGTTTGCTCTTACTTCTTTTATCTCCCTTCCCATGAAGCGCTACAAACGCACTGTCTTCATCACTCCACAACAACGCATTCTGCTCAATATTGTCTGAAATCTCATTATGAAGCTTTGTAAATGAATTGCTTACACCAGCAAACGCTTCAGCAATATTGGGATAGCTATGCTCTTCTGGACTACCATCATCATTAAATGTCGTAACTTTGAATGTAGGCGCTACCCATTGACCATCTTCATAGCTAGCTCCACCACCAAAATACGTCGCTAGCGTCTGATTCAAGGAATAAAGCTGAGAACCATTCACGGCTTCTGTCGAGCCTTCAGAAAGTGTTCCAGCTTTCACGCCAGAGAGACTACGTGTATCACCATTCATGTTTGAAATTATGATTGCACTACCCTCTTTTTCATCACCTATCTTGATTACCTTCGTAGCATCATCCTGCTTAACAAGACTATCTCCTACAACTTTATTAATCTCATTCTTAAGCTCTTTGTGAATATTCGTGAATGAAGCCCCTACACCAGCAAACGCTTTGGCAACATCATCATAACTTTGCTCTTCAACGGCACTGCCATCTTCTTTGACGATCTTAACTTTGAAGCTTGGAGCACTCCATTGACCTTCCTTATATTCAGCGCCACCACCTAAATAAGTTGCAACAGTCTTATTCGTATCAAAAAGCTGAGAACCATTGACCGCATCACTTGAGCTTGCAGAAACCTCTCCATTGGAAAGAAATGTAATCTTACTCTTGCTTTCCTTCTCTCCATGCGTCGCTACAAACGCCTCTGCGTCCTTATTCCACAACAGCGCATCGCCTTGAACTTCCTGAGTAATATTTGTGATGTTTTCAGTAAGTTCATTAAACTTATTCGTTAGGTTGTTATTCACATTCTTGAAATTCGTATCAATACCTTCAATGGCTAAACCAACATCACCATAGGATTTTTCTACTACCTCGCCTTTTGCATCAACACTGGATAATTTATAGGTTGGACCCGTGAAAGTACCATCTTTAAAGCTTGTACCTCCACCTAAGTATTTCGCAATATCCTGAGAAATCTTAGAAATCTGACCGCCATTAACCGCATCATGCGAATTCTCACTAATCTGACCTTCGGCAACATTATGCAAACCTACAGGTGTAGAACCCTTACCTTTACCCAAAGTCACACTCGCATAATTAGTGCTGCTATTATCATCACCTTGTTTATCATAGTGAACAACAGCCGATTCATCCGACTGAAGACTGGTAGAAAGATCCTTTAAACTTTCATCAAGCTGACCTTTGTTAACTGCTTCATTATCCCTTGTCGCTGTCTTAACACCTGAAAGTATTCTATCTTGGCTTTCCTTATCCGCAATACTGATGCTCGCACCTTCTTTTTCACCACCAAGCTTGATTACATTTGTCGTGTCATCAAACTTAACAAGACTATCTCCTACAACTTTATTAATCTCATTCTTAAGCTCTTTGTGAATATTCGTGAATGAAGCCCCTACACCAGTAAACGCTTTGGCAACATTATCATAACTTTGCTCTTCAACAGCACTGCCATCTTCTTTGACGATCTTAACTTTGAAGCTTGGAGCACTCCAATGACCTTCTTTATATTCAGCACCACCGCCAAAGGATTTAGCTATATTCGTAGCTGTTGTTTCAAGATTGTTAGATACACTGCTTACATTTTGATTAGTCGCAAAAAGCTGAGAACCATTGACCGCTTCACTTGAGCTTGCAGAAACCTCTCCATTGGAAAGAAACTTAATTTTACTGTTGCCTTTCTCATCACCCTCTCCATGTGTCGCCACAAATGCCTTTTCAGAATCACTCCACAACAATGCATTCTGCTTAATATTTTCAGTAACTTCCATGTTGTTTTGGATAAACTTTTTTTGAAGATTCTCAAAAGATGTTCCTACACCAGAAAATGCTTCCGATACAGTATCATACTTCTTCTCTTCAACTTTAGTACCATCCTCATTAACGGTCTTAACTTTGAAACTTGGAGCTGTCCAAGAGCCACCGGCATAACTAGCATCACCACCTAAAGACTGCGCAACACTGTTACCTAAAGCATATAGCTGGTTACCCGCTACGGCATCGCTTGAGTCTTTAGTTATATCCCCATTTGAAAGCGACGTTATCTTGCTGTTTGTCTTCTCACCGTCTTTTTCTCCATGCGTCGCTACAAACGCACCTTCAGCCCTGCTCCATGATAAAGAATCTTGTGCAACTCCTTCTGAAACTTCCTTAATACGATCGTTGATAGTGCTCATGCTGTCATTAATGTCATTAAACGCACCTGCAACATTATTACTGCTCTTTTTATCACCTTTCATACCATCATTGCTGAAAGTCTGAATTTGGAAATCCGGATTTTGCCATTCGCCTTTCTCATTATAACCAGCACCACCACCAAAATAGCCAGCAAACTGTTTTTGCAAATCATAAATCTGTCCACCTGTAATCGCATCACTCGAGCCTGATACTATAGAGCCAGCCGCAAGTGATGTGATCTTGCTGTTCGTCTTGCTTTCCTTTTCCCCGTGCGCCGCTACAAAGGCTTTTTCACTTTCATTCCACAACAGCGCATTGCCTTGAACTTCCTGAGTAATATTCGTGACTTTGTCATTAAAGTCTTTAACCACATTCGTGAAAGAATTACCAACACCTGAAAGAGCTTCTGAAACACTATCGTACTCAGCTTCTTCTGATGCGCCATCTTCTTTAAGGTGTGTAACTTTAAATCTAGGCAACAACCATTGATCTTTCTCATACTTAGCATCACCGTTTAAGTACGATGCAAGATCTTTTCCTAAGGAATAAAGTTGGGAGCCATTTACTGCATCTGTCGATTCTTTCGTAATATCTCCTGCCGCAAGGAACTTAATCTTGCTGTTTGTCTTTGCACCTTCTTTTTCTCCATGCAAGGCGACAAAAGCACCTTCAGCCTTGCTCCATGATAAAGAATCTTGTGCTACTCCTTCTGAGACTTCCTTAATACGATCGTTAATATTCTTGATATTCTCATCAAGTCCTTTAAAGGCAGTATCTACACCTTCATACGGTTTATCTGTTACCTTACCGTCTTTAGAAACTGTCGATAAGTCATACTTTGGTCCTTTATAGTTTTTGCCATCAAAGGATATATCGCCACCTAAAATCTTTGACAAATCATCTGTAATGGTATGAAGCTGTCCACCCGTAATCGCATCATGTGACTCCTTGGCAATCTGACCATCAGCAACATTGTGAAGTGCTACAGCAGCAGAATCTTTACCTTTACCTAAAGTCACGCTTGCATAATTTATAGTGTTATTATCACCGTCTTTTTTATCGTAATGAACAACAGCTGAATCTTCAGACTGAAGGCTGGTAGAAAGTTCCTTCAGACTTGCATCAAGCTGCCCCTTATTAACGGCATCATTATTATCTTTTGCATCCTCTACACCAGAAATAACTCGTTTCACACCGCTTTTGTTTGCAACATTGATTACAGTGCCATTTGTTTCCTTACCAATAGTGATAGGAGCCGTTTCGTTATCCTGCTTGACAAGGCTATCGCTGACAACGTTAGTTACATCATTATGAACATTCGTGACAGAACTACTAATATCAGAAAGTGCTTCCGCTACACTCTTATAACTTTCTTCACTTTCTTTACCTTCTGCATTAACTTTCTTGATTACAAAAGTTGGTGCTTTCCACTTTCCATCTTCATAGCCAGCACCTCCACCAAAATACGTCGCAACTGTTTGATTCATCGAATAAAGTTGGTTGCCAGTGATCGCTTCTGTTGAACCTTTAGAAATTTCTCCATCTAAAAGAAACTTCAATTTGCTATTGTTTCTGTCCTTACCTTCCCCATGAAGAGCTACAAAGGCATTGGCTTCATTACTCCAATTCAAAGAATCCTGTGCGACTCCTTCAGAAACTTCCTTAATCCTCTGATTGACATTCTTGATATTATCATCAAGTCCTTCAAAAGCTGAACCAACATTGGTAAAAGGTTTGGCTGTTATATTACCAGCTTTATCAATCTCCGATAAACTATAAGTCGGCCCTGTAAACGCACCATTATTAAAAGCTGCATTTCCCCCTAAATAAGTAGCAACCTTATCATTCGCTTCAAAAAGCTGACCACCCGTAACAGCATCTGTTGATTTAGCGCTAATCTCACCATTTGCTAGAAACGTAATTCTACTGTTTTCTTGTGTCCTTACAGCTCTGCCTTTTTCTTCTTGCTTCTTCTCATGACGCGCTACAAACGCATTGGCTTCATCATTCCATAACAAAGAATCCTGTGCTACCCCTTCTGAAACTTCTTTAATCCGTGCATTAACATTCTGAATATTCTCATCAAGACCAGTAAATGCACTACCAACATTATCAAAAGAGCCGTTTGTTATATTACCAGCTGTATCAACCTTGGATAACTTGTAAGTCGGTCCTGTAAACGCGCCATTATTAAACGCCGCATCACCACCAAGAAACTTGGCTAAATCCTGAGAAATTGCGTTGATCTGACTACCATTAATCGCATCATGTGAACTCTCACCAATGGCACCATCTTTTACATTATGCAGTGCAACTGCTCCTGCATCCTTACCTTTACCTAAAGTTACGCTCTTATAATCAACTATTCCATCTTCTTTTTTATCGTAGAGAACAACCGCTGAATCTTCTGACTGAAGATTGTTAGAAAGATCCTTCAGACTTGCATCAAGCTGCGCTTTATTGACTGCTTCATTGTCATTCTCTGCTGCCTTAACACCTGAAAGTATCCGGTCTTTTTTGTCTTTATTTGCAATATTGACTTCTGTACCTTCTACTTCTGTACCAATAGTGATAACTTTCGTCTTATCATCCTGCTTGGCAAGACTATCACTGACAACATTGGTTACATCATTATGAACATTCGTGATAGAACTCGCAACTCCAGCAAAGGCTTCCGCTACACTATTGTAGCTTTCCTCACTTTCTTTACCTTCCGCATCAACTTTCTTGATCACAAAATTTGGAGCCTTCCATTGTCCATCTTTATCATAACCTGCACCTCCACCAAAATAGGTCGCAAATGTCTGATTCATTGAATAAAGCTGATTGCCCGTGATCGCTTCTGTCGAACCTTTAGAAATTTCTCCATCTAATAGAAA
>NZ_JBHILS010000036.1:0-1659 GCF_042193385.1 Bartonella sp. TT119HLJHH
GGGGTAAAAAGACCAGCATTGACCCCAAAACTGGTGAAAAGAGCGTGGTGCAATTGGGCAGCCCACGGCGTTTAGAAACGGTCTATTGGGCCAATACCATGAGTGCGCATGCAGCAGGCGAGTGGGAGCGCACACAAAATAATAAAGAATTTTTGCCCTATCTCACCTATGCTTTGTCGAGTTCAGAACATAAGCGTTTAGAACATGAAAGTTGGGTGGGGTTTACGGCACCTGTTGATGATCCGGTTTGGGATTGGCTTTATCCACCCAATGGTTGGCGGTGTAAATGCAGTGTGCGACAGGTAAGCCGTTATGAAGCAGAAGATTTAGGCTATGAAGAGGGGGCAGAGCCACTTCATGTTGAAAAGCAGGTTTGGCACAATAAGCGGACGGGGAAAGTTGAGAAGATACCAAAGGGCATTGATCCTGGTTGGCATTTGAACCCTGGGAAACATCGGGCGCAAAATTTAAGCCGTTTTTTGAGTGATAAAATTTCTGTGATGGGGGACAATGACAAACGCATTGCCATTGAAGATATTGTGGGTTCGCCGCTTTTGGAAGCGATGTTTGAAGGACATATGCCTCGCGGGTTTATACCCATTGCACCTATACCACAAAAGGTGCGTGATGTTTTTGCAGCGGAAAATTCTCTTATTCGCTTATCCGCAGACAGTGTGAAACATATTTTGTTAGAGCATCAAGCGCGTGATCTTCGCTTGGATGATTTTCGAGGCGCCATTCAAACCTTCATAAAGCCCTATGGTGTTATTAGACGAAAAGATGCACAGAGTGTTGTGTTTTTGGGTGAAAATGGTGGGGCATGGTGGCGCTTTGCAGTCAAATGGGTGGCAAGCAAACAAGAGTGGTGGCTTATCTCGATGCATAAAAAGAGCTTTCGCGAAATTCAACGTTTGTTAAACGCCGCTGAAAAGAAGGATGAACGGTTGTTGTAAAGAGAACACCGTAAAGCTCTGTTGGTGTTTGTGAGAAGGAACCGGTGTCGAGAAAAATGAGAAGGCGTGGAGGGCGGTCAACTCCTCGCAGATCCGGTAAAACCGTCCTGGCATAACTGGCTCACGCCTCGCGGGTAATCTAACAGTTTCAACGTTCAAAAGCAATCTTTAAAAAAACGGCTTGAGAGGGGCTTTTTTTGTATAAGACGATAAATTGTACCTCTTACTTCACGACGGCGCTCTATCGCCTTTGAAGTGCCTTTGAAAACGATTTTATGGGATGGTTTGGCACGGGGGTTTCTCTCACAAGGAGAAGAATAGGGAAAAGAGTGCTTTTTTGAGAAATGCTCTTTTGACTGACAGTGTCAGACTTATGAGATGTGTCAGTTTCATGCATTGTATTGCCAATGACAATTGTAAAGCAATAGGCAATGTTTATGAAGCAAGAATTTCACGAAGATCAAAAAGATGGGGATGCAGAAACATTTCATGCCGCGTTAATAGATCTTTGCCAAGACGCCACCGTTAGCCAAGCGCCTGAGTGGGTAGAGCTTTTGCCCAAAGCGCCCCATGTGAAGGCACGTGATGGACGAGAGTGGCATTATAACCCGCAAACTATTTTAAAAGCCTTTGCAGCCAATAAAGGACCGCTTGTAATTGATTATGAGCATGGGCAACATCACCGTGCGAGAAATGGTTTAGAAGC
>NZ_JBHILS010000036.1:1759-5320 GCF_042193385.1 Bartonella sp. TT119HLJHH
CGTCCAGCCCTTGTCATGACGGCTTTAAGCCGTGAACAGCCTTCCCCTATAACTTTGACGGAGAAAATGATGGATTTGACAGCCATTGCCAGTGCACTATCACTGGCAGAAGATGCTAAAGCGGATGAGGTTTTAGCAACGCTTAAAGCGCGCGAAAAGGAACGCGTGGAATTAAATGCCCAATTAACAAAAGCGCGAGAAGATTTAGCGCTTTTGCAAGAAGAGCAAAAAAACAGTGCCATTGAGAGTCTTTTAGATAAGACCATTGAAGAGGGCAAGATTTTGCCGGCTGCTCGCGAGGAATATCGTGCGCTCTGTAGCCTTGAAGGGGGGATGGAGCATTTTAAAAGTTTGGTCGAGAAATTGCCGGCGCTTGCCTCAACAAGCCCTTTAGAAGTGTGTTCCTTAGCGCAAGAACCAAAGCTTGCTCCAGAAGAGGTTGCCCTTGCGGCACGCCATTATCAGGAAGAGCAGAAGCAAAAAGGCTTCGACATCACCATTAGCCAAGCAGTTGAGTATATTAGCGAGCAAAAGGAGCGCCAATCATGAGTACGATGATTTTGATTAAATCTTTTCGCGCTGGAGATGTGATTTCACCTTATTGCATTGTTGCAGCGCGCGGTGACGGAATGGTGGCAACGGCTTCTGGTAAGGGTGATAAATTATTAGGGACTGCTGGGTCATTGAGTGCAAAGGCTGGTGAGATGATTGATGTTGGCCAATGTGGTTGGGGCGAAGTGGTTTGTGGAGGCAATGTTTCCTTTGGTGATTTTTTGACCTCTGACCCCAAAGGACACGCCATTAAAGCGGAAGCCGCAGATCGCACCATTGGTATTGCCATGAGTGATGGTTCTGCTGGTGATGTTATTTCTTTTAAAATTAATTAATCGAGGCATAAAATGAACAGACCTTTTCCCATTGATCCAACACTCACCGCTATTGCTATTGGTTATCGCAATCCAGCAGGTTCTCTTATTGGCGATAAAGTTTTGCCACGCGTTTGTGTTTTAAGTGAGGTGTTTAAATACAGTGAATTTCCTTTAGCGGAAAATTTTACCGTGCCTGAACTTGAAGTTGGGCGGAAAGGGCGCCCGAATGTGGTGGAATTTTCTGCCTTTGAACGGGAAGCCAGTGTCAAAGATTACGGACTTGATGATCTTATCCCCAATTCAGATATTGAAGCAGCGGCACGCGCACGGGCGGAGCGACGCTCTCGTTATAACCCCGAAAAGACAGCTGTAGAAGGACTTGCCAATTTGCTAGAATTGGGGCGTGAAGTGCGTGTTGCAGCCCTTGTGCAAAGAAGTGAAAATTACGCACCAGAGCGGGTGATTACGCTTAAGGGTGAAAATAAATTTAGCGATTATGAGAAATCTGACCCTTATGCCACTTTAGATGAGGCGATGGATAAAAGTCTCGTCTATACGCCCAACACCATTGTGATGGGCAAAGTTGTTTGGTCAAAACTCAAACGTCATCCCAAAATCATTAAAGCCGTTAAAGGGGGTGGCACTGCTGATGGTTTTGTCACCAAGGCGCAATTTGCTGATCTGATGGAAATACACCCCGATCGTTTACTCATTGGTGAATCGCAAGTGAATTTGGCACGTAAAGGGCGTTCGGCACAATTGGCACGCGTGTGGGGCAATAAGATTGCACTGCTTTATATTGACCCTACCAAACAACAGGCAGATGGTTCGGTGATCAGTTGGGGCTTTAGCGCCCAGTTGGGCGAGCGTTTGTCTGGAGTGATCAATGATCCAGATATCGGCTTATCAGGCGGTAAACGGGTGCGTGTGGGGGAACGGGTGTGTGAATTGGTCGCTGCAAAAGATGCCGGCGTTTTGTTGCAAGAAGTTGTCTAAGGGAAACTTTTAAACATGGCTTATGCAAGCAAAACATTGATTGAAGAGCTCTGGGGTGATGACTTCTTGGATGATTTGTGCGGGATGGATGAGAATTCTGATCCAGTTTTTTCAGAGCAAGCCATTGCCCGCGCGCTCGAACAGGCAAGTGGTGAGATTGATGTGCATTTGTCTCATCGCTACTCAATCCCCATTGCTGGACAGCCAGCGGCTCTGGGTATGATCTGTGTCAATATTGCTGTTTATAATTTAGCCATACGCCATACGGCACTGACCACGACTATTGAAGATCGTTACAAACAGGCGGTTGAACTCTTGAAACGTATTGCCGAAGGCAAAGCGGGTTTAGGCATAGATGAACCTAAAATTATGAGCGAAGATGGACCGGTTCGTGATGGGGCTTTTTTTCATGCCAAGCCGCGTTTGATGGGAAGATAACATGTCTGTTGCAACCCATATTGAGATTAAAGAGACAGGGCTTGAAGCGGCTTTATCCTTTTTGCAAAAGGGAGCTGATAGCTCGATGGGGACTTTGGCACAAGGGGTTGGGCGTCTCATCCAAGAAAGCACAAGGCGGCGGATTCAAAGTGAAAAAATGTCTGCTCAAGGAGAGAAGTGGAAAAACAATCATGCCCGCACTTCCATTCTTTATGCCAGTGGGGCGCTTTCACGCTCCATTGATATGAAAGCTTCACCAGAACAGGTGATTGTGGGCTCTGGGTTGGTTTATGCGCGGATTCATCAATTGGGTGGGGTTATTCGCCCGAAAAATGGCAAGACACTGCGCTTTTTTCTTAAAAGCGGCAAAGCACACCGCTTTGTTTGTGTGCATCAAGTGACCATGCCCGCACGCCCTTATTTGGGGCTTTCAGAGCACAATAAAGTGGAAATTGTCAAAGCGACAGAAGATTGGCTGGAAAGGGTCTTTTCATGAGTCAAACGATCACACAAGCAGGGCGCATTAATCAGTTTCGTGAAGCGGTGATAAGAAGCCTTAAAGGCGCTTTACCGGATGTGCGTGATTGCGGCTGTCAATTTGGACGTTTTAACTTAGAAGAGCTTGAAACACAGATGCTGGTGGCTCCAGCCGTGCGTGTTGCGGTGTTAGAAAGCCGTTTAATTTCTGTTGCTTCTGGACAGATGAGTGCTGATCTTCATTTAGGGGCTTTTATTATTACCACAGGTAAAGAGCGTGATGTTTCCAGTTGGCTTTTAGCAGAAGCTATTGCGGTGCTTTGTCATAGCGGGCAATTGTGGGGACTAACGCATTTGAGTGCCCCGCGTGAGGTGCAAATTGAACCGATTATCTCTGCGGCGATTAAGCAGCGTGGTGTATCGATAAGCGTGGTGGAATGGCACCAAGATTTGCATCAGTTGGGACATGATATTTTTTGTGATGAAGGACAACTCAAAAGTGGTTTGATTTCATGGGACAATGAGGTGGGGGCATGAATGACGCACATCTCTTAAGTGATACCTTTCGACAAATCATGAAGCGTCTTGATGCGCTTGAACGCTGTCTTGCCAACCAGCACATGATCGGGCGGGTTGTGCAAGTTGATGGCCATAGGGTGCGGGTGAAACTTTCCGAACAGGGTTCCAATAGACAAGCGGTTTTATCGCCTTGGTTGCAAGCGCAAGAAGCTTCTGGCGCTCTCTCAAGCAATATGCCCCTCCATGTTGGTGATCCGGTGCG
>NZ_JBHILS010000037.1:0-5317 GCF_042193385.1 Bartonella sp. TT119HLJHH
GCTCCTGGTGAAAGCTTGGATTTTGCCAACACGGTTGGAAGACCTCTCTACACGATGCTTATCGTCGACCACGACCGTAATGCATGGGTAAAACCTGAAGTGTATAGCTATCCGCTTTACATCTGTACACGCCCTGAAATGCTGTTTAAAGCAGTGATTGGAGCGAAATAACATGCGATGGCACGGGCTGCTAAACCAAATGGTTAAAGATGTACGCAACACTTTTGGGCAGCCCATCATCTACACGCGAAAGGACAACCAGCAATCTTTTCGTATCACAGCGATTTACACCATTAAGCATTCGGAATCGGACGCCGGTGGCAGAATCCCCACCACAATTGCAAGAAAGGAACTTGATCTTTGTATCAATGACATCGGGGGAATACCACCAAACCCTCAAGATAGTGTTGTAATCATTTCCCCTGAAAACAGCAAAGCTCCCTCTTCTCAGGAGCATTTCATTGTGATAGATGTACAAGCTTCAGAATCCGGTATGTATAAGCTTATCTTGCGGGAGCTAAAGTAAAGATATGCTTATAAAGAAATGATCTAGTACATGTTTATATTTAGAAGAAAAAAATACAAATTAACAAATGAAGCAATTAAGGTTGGCGAATTTATTCTTTACCGTATTAAAGCTATCAAAAATTTTGGTACAATTAAGAAAGGTGATTTAGGTGGATATATTGAAAAAGAAAGAAACCTAAGTCCTTACGATAATTGTTGGGTTTTTGATAATGCACAGGTTTACGGAAATGGATATGTTTCTGAAAATGCTACAATTAGGGATGATGCAAAAGTTTATGGTATAGCATCGGTTTCTGGTGAAGCGCAAATTTCTGGTAAAGCGCAAATTTATGATGAGGCCTCAGTTTGGGGAAGCGCTAAAGTTTATGACAGCGCTAAAGTTTTCGGAACAGCATCTGTTTCTGACGATGTAAAAATTTATGATGAAGCATCAGTTTCTGGTGAGGTATGCATTACAAATTCGGCATGTATTTTTGAAAACGCTAAAGTATATGGTGAAGCATTTATTTCCAAAAATGCTAAAATTTTCGGCAATGCAAAGATTTATGGTGAAGCATCTATTTTCGGAGATGCACACATTTCTGGAAATGCTATAATTTACGGTGAAACATCTATTTCCGGAAATGCTAAAATTTATGACAATACAAAAATTTATGATGAGGCATCAGTTTGGGGAAATGCTATAATTTGCAATAATGCACAAGTTTTTGATAAAGCAGATATCTCTGACAATGCACAGATTTTCGATAATGCACGAGTTTACGGTAAAGCATCGGTTGCTAATGAAGCGCAAATTTCTGGTAATGCACGAGTTTATGGCGAGGCATCAATTTTTGACAGTGTGCAAGTTTGTGGAAAAGCGCGAGTTTGCGGAACAGCAGAAATTTACGATAATGAAATTATTTCAACTGGGGTGAGAGACTAAACACAAAAAAACAAACGATTGTGAATTCAAACCTATCACTGGCTTGTTTGATTTTATTGGAAAAGAAAGGATATTCGGATCACAATTAAAGAATTTAATCGATTACTTGTGTAAAAACGATTTTTAGAAAAATGTAATATTACTTATTGACATTGTGACAGGAGTATGAATAATCGAATCAGGTGCCTAACAAACACCTTAGAACCATAAGCGGATTGGTTACCGAAATAATCAGTCTTCTATACATTAAAGACTTTGACTCATTATATGCTACATGCGTATAATAACATCTGTCGGGTGTGGTTACGCTATACAATACCCTTGCGGGGAAAGTGTAACGACGGACTTATGGCCGTGTTTGTTAGCGCCCGGCACTCTTTTTGAGTGTCATTAACAAACGTCTAACCATAAGGAATTCATTATGAATACTCTTATAGAAATTAGAGAACAGGTTATTGATCAGGAAACTGTTCAAACTGTTAACGCTCGTGATTTGCATGCGTTTTTAGAAGTAGGTAAAGATTTCTCTACTTGGATTAAATATCGCATCAACAAATATAATTTATTAGAAAATCAGGATTATTTAGTTTTCACCAACTTTGGGGAAAACCTCCAAGGTGGTCGTCCCTCTAAAGATTATCATCTAACTTTAAGTGTAGCCAAAGAGCTCTCTATGCTTGAGAATAATAAGAAAGGTAGAGAGGCTCGTTTATACTTTATCAAATGTGAACGGCTTTTGAAGCAAGTAGCTGCTCCACAGATAGCTGCATCACAAGTTGACTACTCTAAACCGGAGGCATTGCTTGGTGTTTTAAATCACTTACAAAGTCAAATAGAGCATAAAGATCATGTTATCGCTGAATTAGCACCAAAAGCAGAGGCTTTGGAAGGTTTAAAGCGTTCTGATGGTTTGTTTGGTCTGATAGAAGCTGCAAAGATGTTAGAGGTGCGACCTAAGGATTTAACGGATTACTTGCGTAAACATGATTGGGTCTATCGACGGGCTCCAGGGGCGCCTCTGTTACCTTATCAGGATAAGATAAAGAAAGGATTCATGGATTGTCCCGCTATTACCATTCAAAGACCAGATGGTACAGAAAAGGTGCTGCCTTCAACGAAAATCACATCTAGAGGATTAGCATGTTTGAGAGAACAAATCTTTGGGGGTGTGCAATGAATAGCAGTGTCGACTTCTTATGCGATTTGTGGATGGCATTGTTTAAGCTTTCTAACCATCGAGGCATTGGAGATGAGGACTGCAATGCTATAGTTGAGGTTATGGAATCGGTCGTAGATGCTCTGGTTTTAAAGCTTCAAGATGACGTACCCAATATTACAAAAATCTTGGCAATTTTGACAGATTTTGGAGCTTCAGAACTTCCACATCGTATGGATTCTTTGTTGCGAACTTATGAACCAAATTTAGACAACCCCATTAAAAAGGTTGCTTAATTAAAAAAATAGAACTCCCCTCCCCGTTCTTAAGATGGGGAGTGGTCAAGAGACTTCTTTAGGTAAGAATTCGAAATGAATAGGCTTAAAACCAGTTAAGTCATAATCTGTAAAATCTGCAGTATCGACAAAGTTTTCTGCTTCTTTATCCGTCTTAAAAACGGGTATTTGTTTTAATTTAGAGGTTTTCATAAAAATTAAATTTCTTTTGATGCGTATAGACTTTTAAAAGATTCAAAGTTTAGAAGAAATGTATCTGTTTAAACTCACACCATTTTCAGCGGCTTGTATTGCAAGTTTTCTATGGAGTTCTGGTGGGATTCTTAATTGAAACTTACCACTGTATTTACCATGTGACAAAGGCACAGGAACTTCTTCTCCATTATGTTGCATATCCTCAACAACTTCTGAAACAAGGTCCATAATGCCTTTTAAAGCTTTCTCTGCTTGAGCATCTAACCATGAAAGGGATGGGAATTCTGCACACAATCCGACATATTCCTCATCTTCTTGCGACCACAAAACACGATATGTATAATGATTATTGTTCATGTTTCATCCTTTCTATCGCTTGTAAGACTTGTTTGACTTGATAAGCTTTTGCTTTGTTACCAGAATCTTTTTGAATATTCACACGAGGATCACCAAGCCACGGTGTTTTAAAAACAAAGTGGCTTGTACCATTGTTCCGCGGTTCTCCAAAGAAATAGACACATACAGCCAACAAATCTGAAAACTTGATGTTCTTTGGTGACGCTTTCATCAAGCTGATTATTTTTTCAACTTTATTGTTCATAACCAATAATAGTATCATTATTAATCCTAGTCAATCATTTTATACACTTAATTGGACAGGAGCCCCATGCATCCGAGAGAAACGATAAGGGAAAGCTTTGTTGCTTTGATAAAGACAGCAAAGACGGCAGCTGGTGACAATGTTTTCAATATGCGTGATTTCAATTTATTTATTGAAGCAATGCCAGCTATTAATATCTCAACGCAAAGTGAAACGATTGAAGATGGACATGATTATGGAGTAAGGCGACGTGTTTTAACGCTAGATGTTGAATGCTATGCAACATGTGAAGATGGAGCACGTTTTGTTGACCAATTAGCATGGGAAATTGAAGAGATTTTCTATGCCAATCCCAATCTTAACAATACCGTTGAGACATGCCGCCTGCAAAATATTGCTTTTGCCTTTGGCGATAATGGCGCCTTAGCACTCCATGGTGCAATTCTAACCTTTGAAGTCATTTATGTGACAAATATCCCCAACATGGATGAAGAAGACGGCAGTGTAACAGCAAGAATCGTTGAACCTTTCTTAAGCTTTGAACCAGAAACAGGCGTGAGAAATAAAGATAAATACCATAAAATCGAGGTTACTCATGTTAGAGCGGCGCGATAAAGAAATCACAGATCTAAAGAGACGTGTGGCCAATATGGTTGTGGTGGGAAAAATTAGCCATGTCGACCATAAAAACGCACGCTATCGGGTAAAAAGTGGCAATCTTATCAGTGACTGGATTCCAGACACACAAGCCCGCGCCGGTAAAACACGCTCCTATGAAGGGCGTGATGTTGGAGAGCAAGTAGTTGTTATCTCGTCATCAGGGGATTTGTCACAAGGGGTGATTGTTGGTTCACTTCACACCGATGCTAATCAAGCAGCCGATAAAGGCAGCATTCACCGAACGATATACCCCGATGGAACCAGCCTTGAATATGATGATGAACAAAATACTTATGGAATTCACATCAAATCCGGCGGAAAATTTATCCTGACAATCGCTGATGGTGTGTCACTAAAAGGTGATGGTGGCAAGCTAGAGCTTACGGTACCGGAAGGCATAAAGATTGTTTCAGAAAGCGATATAAATTTAAACGCAAAAGGCGGCATCTCTTTGAAGGCTGGTGATGGCATTTCACTGAATTCGAATGATAGTCTCTCTCTTCATTCCGGGAATAATGTTTCCATTCATTCAAGTGGACTAAAGCATAACGGCACCAATGTAGGAGCAACCCATGTTCATGGTGGTGTTTATTCTGGTGGCGCGATGACAGGAGGTCCCAATTGAACAGTGGAATGGACCGCACAACAGGAAAGCCATTAACCGGCATTGATCATTTACGCCAATCAATCCTTGACATTTTGTCAACACGGATTGGTTCGCGTGTAATGCGGCGTGATTATGGTTCACGTGTTGCAGAACTCATTGATGCTCCAGTGAATAATGCTTTTGCTGTTGCCCTTTATGCTGCTGTTGCTGAGGCTTTAGACAAGTGGGAACCGCGTTTTAAATTGAAAAAAATTGATTTTAAATGGAGTGAGAATGGACACGTTTCTTTGTCCTTTGAAGGTATTTATTTGCCATCCGGCAAGCCCATTACCATGGAAGGATTATTGAT
>NZ_JBHILS010000038.1:0-5051 GCF_042193385.1 Bartonella sp. TT119HLJHH
ACACTGCTATAATCAGTTTTACCATCTGCCTGTTTATCGTAATGAACAACAGCTGAATCATCAGACTGAAGGCTGCTGGAAAGATCCTTCAGACTTGCATCAAGCTGCGCTTTATTGACTGCTTCATTACCTTTCACCGCTTCCTTCACACCGGAAAGTGTCCGATCTACTTTGTCTTTATTTGCAATATTGAGTTCTGTACCCTCTACTTCTTTACCAATAGTGATAACTTTTGTCTCATCATCCTGCTTGGCAAGACTATCACTCACTACATTGGTTACATCATTATGAACATTCGTGACAGAACTACTAATATCAAAAAGTGCTTCCGCTACACTATTGTAAACCTTTTCCTCACCAGTGCTACCATCTTCATTGACAGTTTTAAGTTTGAATGTGGGGGCAACCCATTCTCCATTCTCATATCCAGCGCCACCACCAAAATAGCTAGCAACCGTCCGATTGACTGAATAAAGCTGACCACCTGTAATAGCATCCGTTGAGTTGGCGCTAATCTCACCATTTGCTAGAAACGTAATTCTACTGTTTTCTTGTGTCCTTACAGCTCTGCCTTTTTCTTCTTTGCTCTTTTCATGACGCGCGACAAACGCATTGGCTTCCTTGCTCCAATTCAAAGAATCCTGTGCTACCCCTTCTGAAACTTCTTTAATCCGCGCATTAACATTCTTGATATTTGTATCAAGACCTGCAAAAGCGGTTCCAACACCTTGAAAGGCACTCTCTGTTACACTTCCATCTTTGGCAATGTAAGATAATTTATACGTTGGTTGTGTAAGAGCTCCATCTTTAAAGGATGCTTCTCCACCTAAAAACTTAGCTACATCCTCACCGATTTTATTAATCTGACCACCCGTGATTGCATCATGTGAATCCTTGGCAATCTGACCATCGGCAACATTATGGAGTGCAACAGGTGTCTTATCTTTACCACCCAAAGTCACACTCATATAATTAGGGGCGCCATCCTTCTGTTTATCGTAATGAACAACAGCTGAATCATCAGATTGAAGGCTGGTAGAAAGTTCCTTCAGACTTGCATCAAGCTGACCCTTGTTAACAGCTTCATTATCCTTTGTTGCTTCACCAATACCTGAAAGAGTCCGATCCGTACCAGTCTTGTTGGCTATATTGATTTCACTGCCTTCTACTTCTTTACCAATAGTGATAAGATTTGTATCTGCATCTTTCTTAACAAGGCTATCTCCTCTAACATTGGCAATTTCATTGGTAATTTGTTTTGTAATCTCATTTTTAACATTCGTGATAGAACTACCAACCCCTGTTAAAGCACTCGCTACATCAGGATAATTCTGATCTTTAGATCCACCATCAGCATCAAAGGTCTTGACCGTGAATTTAGGATTCGTCCATTTACCTTCTTTATATTCAGCGCCACCACCTAAATAAGTTGCAACAGTCTTATTCGTATCAAAAAGCTGAGAACCATTGATCGCATCACTTGAGCTTGCAGAGACCTCTCCATTGGAAAGAAATGTAATCTTACTCTTGCTTTCCTTCTCTCCATGTGTTGCTACAAACGCCTTGTCAGAATCACTCCACAACAATGCATTTTGCTTAATATTTTCAGTAATCTCCGTGTTGTTTTGGGTAAACTCTTTTTGAAGATTCTCAAAAGATGTTCCTACACCCTCAAAAGCTTCCGATACAGTATTATACTTCTTCTCTTCAACTTTAGTACCATCCTCATTAATGGTCTTAATCTTGAAGCTTGGAGCTGTCCAAGCGCCACCGGCATAACTAGCATGACCACCTAAAGACTGCGCAACACTGTCACCTAGAGCATATAGCTGATTTCCTGCTATAGCATCGCTTGAAGTTCCACTAACGTCTCCGTTGGCAAGATGTTTAATCTTGCTGCTCGCTCTTTTATCTTCTTTTCCATGCTGTGCCACAAAGGCCCCTTCAGCATCACTCCACAACAAAGCATCGCCTTGAACTTCTTGCGTAATATTACTTAGTTTTTCATTAAACTTTTTGACCTCATTAGACAGATGTTTATTCACATTTATGAAGTTCGTATCAATTCCTGCAAAAGCAGAGCCTACATCATTATAGGATTCGCTTGTTACTTCACCAGCTTCAGAAACTTTCGACACCGTATAAGTGGGATCTTTAAACTTCTCACCATCAAAGGACACGCTGCCACCTAAAATCTTTGATAAATCAGAAGCTATGGTATGAAGCTGACCTCCCGTAACCGCATCATTCGAGCCTGATACTATAGAGCCAGCCGCAAGTGATGTAAGCTTGCTGTTTTCCTTTTTACCTTCTTCCGTTTTATGCTGTGCTACAAAGGCGTTACTTTCATTACTCCATGATAAAGAATCTTGTGCAACCCCTTCTGAGACTTCCTTAATACGCTGATTCACATTCTTGATATTATCATCAAGTCCTTTAAAGGCAGAACCAACATCGGTATGCGATTTATCTGTTACCTCACCGTCTTTAGAAACTGTCGATAAGTCATACTTTGGTCCTTTATAGTTTTTGCCATCAAAGGATACATCGCCACCTAAAATCTTTGATAAATCATCTGTGATGATATGAAGTTGTCCACCCGTAATCGCATCATGTGAACTCTCACCAATGACACCATCTTTGACATTATGAAGTGCAACTGGTTCTGCATCCTTACCTTTACCTAAAGTCACACTGCTATAGTCAACTATTCCGCCTTCTTTTTTATCGTAGAGAACCACGGCTGAATCTTCTGACTGAAGGCTGCTGGAAAGATCCTTCAGACTTGCATCAAGCTGCGCTTTATTGACTGCCTCGTCCCCATTTTGCGCTGCCTTAACACCAGAAAGAATTCGAGCAGCACCATCACGATTTAAAATATTGATTTTATTGCCACCTCTTTCCGCACCAATGGTAATAAGACCCATCCTATCCTGCTTAACAAGGCTATCACTCACTACATTCGTAATCTCTTTGCTGATCTCATTTTTTACATTCGTAACAGAAGCACCAACTCCAGCCAAAGCATCCGCTACATTGCTATAAGTTTTCTCTTCAGAGTTACCATCATCCTTAACTGTCTTAACCTTAAAACTTGGAGCTTTCCATTGTCCTTGCGCATCATAGCCAGCGCCACCACCAAAATAGGTTGCAAGTTGTTCGTTCAGCGAATAAAGTTGACCACCCGTAATAGCATCCGTTGAATCTTTAGAAACATCACCATCTAAAAGAAACGTAATTTTGCTGTTGTCTTGAGCGGCTACAGCTCTGCCTTTTTCTTCTTTGCTCTTTTCATGACGTGCTACAAAGGCATTAGCTTTATCGTTCCATAATAAAGCATCACCTTTAACTTGCTGAGTAATATTCGTTATGTTTTTAGTAAGTTCGCTAAACTTATTTGTCACATTATCATTGACATTCTTGATATTGCTATCAAGCTGGCTTTTGTTAACAGCGTCATTATTGTTCTTTGCTTCCCCAACACCAGAAATTATCCGATCCACACCAGTCTTGTTGGCTATGTTGATTTCTGTGCCACCTACTTTTGCACCAATAGTGAGACGACTCGTTGTCTTATCTTGCTGAACAAAGCTTTCGCTTTCCACTTTGGTAATCACATTATTAACCTGTTCAGTCAATTTATTCTGAACATTCGTAATAGAACTTCCAACACCTGCAAGTGCATCAGCTACATTCGTATAGTTCTTGTCAAAAGAAGTACCATCCTCACCAAACTGCTTGATCTTGAAATCTGGTTCTCTCCACATGCCCTCTTTATCATATCCAGCTCCTCCACCAAAATAGGTTGCAAGTTGTTCGTTCAGCGAATAAAGCTGTCCACCCGTAACAGCATCCGTTGAGTTTGCGCTAATCGCACCATTTGCAAGAAACGTAATTCTACTGTTTTCTTGTGTCCTGACAGCTTTGCCTTTTTCTTCTTTGCTCTTTTCATGACGCGCGACAAACGCATTGGCTTCCTTGCTCCAATTCAAAGAATCCTGTGCTACCCCTTCTGAAACTTCTTTAATCCGCGCATTAACATTCTTGATATTTGTATCAAGACCTGCAAAAGCGGTTCCAACACCTTGAAAGGCACTCTCTGTTACACTTCCATCTTTGGCAATGTAAGATAATTTATACGTTGGTTGTGTAAGAGCTCCATCTTTAAAGGATGCTTCTCCACCTAAAAACTTAGCTACATCCTCACCGATTTTATTAATCTGACCACCCGTGATTGCATCATGTGAATCCTTGGCAATCTGACCATCGGCAACATTATGGAGTGCAACAGGTGTCTTATCTTTACCACCCAAAGTCACACTCATATAATTAGGGGCGCCATCCTTCTGTTTATCGTAGTGAACAACAGCCGAGTCATCTGATTGAAGACTAATGGAAAGATCCTTCAAACCTTTATCTAGCTGACCTTTGTTAACAGCTTCATTATTTTGTGTTGCTGCCTTCACACCAGAAAGAGTTCGATCTGCTTTGCTACTATTAGCGATATTGATTTCACTGCCTTCTACTTCTTTACCAATAGTGATAAGATTGGTTGCTTGATCTTTCTTAACAAGGCTATCACCTTTCACATTGGCAATCTCATTATTAATCTCTTTGCTGATCTCATTTCTAATATTTGTGAAAGAATTACCAACTCCAGTCAAAGCATCCGCCACATTGCCATAGTCTATCTCTTCAGATTTACCATTATCCTTAACTGTCTTAACCTTAAAACTTGGAGCTTTCCATTGTCCTTGCTCATCATAACCTGCACCTCCACCAAAATAGGTTGCAAGTTGTTCGTTCAGCAAATAAAGCTGACCACCCGTGACAGCATCCGTTGAATTAGCGCTAATCTCACCATTGGCAAGGAACGTAATTCTACTGTTTTCTTGTGTCCTTACAGCTCTGCCTTTTTCTTCTTTGCTCTTCTCATGACGTGCTACAAAGGCATTAGCTTTATCGTTCCATAACAAAGCATCACCTTTAACTTGCTGAGTAATATTCGTTATGTTTTTAGTAAGTTCGCTAAACTTATTTGTGACATTATC
>NZ_JBHILS010000039.1:0-4671 GCF_042193385.1 Bartonella sp. TT119HLJHH
GGGCGTGACCCCATTAAAGAACGCGATAAACAAAAGCGTGAGGCAATAAGCAATCTCCATTACTTAAAAGATATTGCACTAGATACTTTTGAAACTCGTAAAGCTGAATTAAAAGGTGATGGTAAAAATGGTAAATGGTTTACACCTTTACGCCTTCATATTCTCCCTAAATTAGGCTGTTTACCCGTTTCAGAGATTACGCAAACAGAGATACGCAATACCCTTTCTCCCATTTGGCATACAAAGGCTGTAATTGCTCGAACAGCATTGATACGTCTTAATCTTTGTCTCAAACATGCGGCTGCATTAGGGTTAGATGTTGATTTACAAGCAGTAGAAAAAGCACGCGCTCTCTTAGGCAAACAACGTCATAAAAAACAAAGCTTACCAGCCATGGATTGGAGAGATGTGCCGGCTTTTTACCAATTTCTCTGCAAAACAACAACTATAAAACATTTAGCTTTGCGTCTGCTTATCCTGACAGGCGTTCGTACCAACCCTTTGCGTCATATTCGTGAAGATCAGATTGAAGGTGATATATGGACAATCCCTGCTGAGAATATGAAAGGCAAGCGTGATGCCACAACAGAGTTTCGCGTGCCCCTATCATCTGAAGCAATAAAAGTAATTGAACAAGCCCGCTGTATCTCTAAAAGTGATTTCATCTTTTCACTTACCGGTCGTGGTCCTCTTTCACATACGATGATGGCGGCGTATATGAGAAAAAATAAAATTGAAGCTTGCCCCCATGGTTTTCGCTCTAGTTTACGCGATTGGCTAGCAGAAACAACCGATGCCCCCTATGAGGTCGCTGAAACTATTCTAAGTCATACAGTAGGAGGACAAGTAGAGCGCTCCTATCGTCGTACTGACTATCTAGAACAGCGCCGTGTCTATATGGATAAATGGGCGGCTTATGTCACGGGTCAAACCTAAAATATGGGGTGAATAACCCCATTATCTGTGGATAACTTTAGCTCTCTTCTCTCTCATTCTTTCTCAATAAGATTCATCACGTATCACATCAGAAATTGTATGATAAAATATTGTTTTCTATAAATAAAATACCTTCAAAAATGAACCAAAATGTGGTTAATAAATGGTTATGATTTGTTGCCATTTTTATAGTGAAAGGATTTTAATATGACAGAAAATGATATTCTTTTAACAGACCGTGAAAGTGCAAAATTGCTTCATATGAGTGTTTCAACATTCCGCCGTCATGTAACCAATGGCTCTCTCCCAAAACCTTTAAAATTTGGTTTTTTGTCCCGTTGGTTACAATCGGATCTTTTGAATGTCATCGAGCAAGCAAAACAGCAACGTTATAACGACGCGGCATAAAAAGAAAACCTTGTCACGTAAGGATGGACAAGGCTTTCTCTGCTGAAGCAAGACTTAAGGTTTGCATTCAAGTTGTTCTGAATGCTTTTTACAATAAGAGCTATTTAAGCGTCTCTCAACACTTCGCTGAGGCATGACAGCACCAGGACGACATATGGGAAGGTTGTCTGATTTATGGTTCTCACACCAATCTTGTATTGTAAAGCTAGGGCGAAAACCTGATTGCGCCATACACATTTCAATACTGGCAAATTGATTCAAATCTAGCGCCACAACCTTATTAAGGTCCGGTACTCCACATTCTAAAAGTATTTTATTTCTCCATAATGCTGGAGAAAGTGAGGGAATTGAGTTAACACATCCAGTGATACTTAACAGAGCTATACAACTCAATAGTTTTAAGATTTTTTTCATTATTCCCCTCTTTCAATGGATTTATTTACAATAAAAAAGCTCATAAGCCTGTTGATATTTCCTGGCACCGCTGCTTAAAACAACGGTGAACAATATTGAGATGATTGGTTGAGAAAACAATCCCGCCATTCCAAGAGAAGGCAAGGATGGCGGATTGTTAATCATCACAAACAGCAAAACTTAAGGCTGGCATTTGCGACTATTTTTATATTTTTTACAAAACGGGCTGTTTAAGCGCTTCTTGACACTGCGCTGTGGAACAACAGCGCCTGGACGACAAATGGGCAAGTTTTTCTCTTTAAAAGTATAACATGGCCCTCCCGCTCTTGCTACCTCTTCATCTTTATAGCGAAACCCTGATTGAAGCATGCAAGCATAAATTGTTGCTTTTGCATTAATGCTCTGCTTTCTGTTTTCTGGATCGACATCATAAGGCGTTGGCATGCCACATTCTAACAAGGCTTTTCCTACCTCTGTAAAATTAGTAACACCATTTTTCTCCCACGCGCTCAAATACCCTCCAGGAGTTTTATTAAACTGACATCCTGCAATACCTAATAAAGTTACAGCACCTAATAGCTTTAGAGTTTGTTTCATTTTTTACTCCATTATTTAATTCAAGGTTTTTGTTCACGAAGAGATGTGCCATAGCGCCATGTACACTTATCACTCGCATCTCCAAGGCAAGTATGGGAGCTTATGGGATTTGTAGCCACTCTCCACCATTCTTTCCACCAGTTACTGCCAGCAGGTATTGTCTCGTAAGTATAGCCATTGCCGCCAATAATTCTGCTGACAAAGTCGTATCTATTCCCATCAAAGCCAACAATGGTTTGTTTGCCGTCACTCACATAACCTAACAGACCGGATGCAACTAAAACATTAAAGGCTGGTCCATAGAAATTGATATTCGTGTTGTCGGCTATACCGTGCACACCTTCTTGTTTGAAAGAATTCAGCATATTCCCCAATGTCATTGTCCCGCGACTATGTCCATAAAGTTCTAATCCTGTAAGACCATAGCTATACATCAAATCTTTTGCTTCTTGTGTTGAATTGGTCAAACCCCAAAAGTTATTTTCCATAAACTTCTGATAGCCCGCGACTAGAAGTTCTGAGATAGCAGAATCAGCTTCTGGGAACACCACAAAATAAAGCGGTTCATTTTTATCCTTCGCATGTTGCTCTGCATAAACAGCGGCTTCCTCTGGTGGAGTAAAGATGCCATTAAAGGACACATGCACTTTGCCATCAGAGCCTTCTTGCAAATGCTGCTTTTCTTCATCCGTTAAATAATGGAACTTGGGGATTTTTTGTCCACGAGCATCTTCTATAGGCTCCCCATTTGCACCTATTTCATAGATTGTATTGCCCTGTTCATCACGATCCACCACGGCGATGGGGTGCTCTTTGATAAACATGGTTTTATAGGAGTCATCGCTGTATTTAAATCCTTCTTCCAGCAATTGGGTTGCCATTTCACGGTTTTCATGAACGATTTGTTCCAGCTTGCCTACATCGAGCTGTTGTACACCCTTATGGGCGGTGGCAGTATCACGATTAAGGGAGGCTATGGCTTGTTCCACGTCTTGCCCTGTCAATGCCTTCTGCCCTGCTTCATCAGTAATGACGATGGTGCCATTGCTGATAGCAGATTTGGTATATCCTTCCTCTGAATCTTTAGCTTTTGAATGATCTAAGAGATTTTTAGCAATGTTTTTCCCGACACCATATTTGCCCTGATACATCGGACCACCGGCAGAAATGCTTAAACCTTGGCTGCTAGCTTGCGCATGCGCACTGTTGCTGATATCACTGGTGCTAATGCTTCCAGTGGTCAGGCTGTTTTTGTCCGCCGAGGCTGTGCTGGAAATAAGTCCTCCGGTCAGCGTTGTTTTATCTTTAACGTTGATCTTAAAACCACCATCACCCGCTTTGATGCCTGATTGCTCCACAACACTATGATAATCACTAGAGGATTTATCCTTGTTCAAGGAAATATTGGTTGTGGCTGTACCTTCCTTTTCTCGGCTATTATAACCAATGGAAACAGAGTTTTGCTTGCTGGAACTTTGTCCCGTATCACTGCGGCTGACAACGGTAAAATCACCCCCTACTTCCATTTCTACACGCTCTCCAGAAGCCACGGCGCCTGCCAATGTGGTGTTTGCCCCACTCGTTGTGTGAACTGTGCCGGTGCCAATAATATGGCTGTTCTTCTGGTGAACCTCCTCACTGGAACCCTTGCCTTTACCAAAAGAAGCATTCCCCATCCACCCTGTACCACCGGTACCATAACTATACCCAACATTCATTGAAGCGCTTTGCGTGTGGTTTTCTGTGCTTTGCGTGTTTTGCGCACTTTCAAAGATGATATCTTTACCTGCTCCCATGGTGATATTCCCGC
Organism: Bartonella sp. TT119HLJHH; assembly: GCF_042193385.1. Classification (NCBI taxonomy): domain Bacteria; kingdom Pseudomonadati; phylum Pseudomonadota; class Alphaproteobacteria; order Hyphomicrobiales; family Bartonellaceae; genus Bartonella; species Bartonella sp. TT119HLJHH. The sequence goes on from NZ_JBHILS010000039.1 coordinate 4,166, forward strand.
TCTGTTTATCATTGCTTTGTATCGGGTTTGTGCCGGCAATAATATCGGCTCCAACACCATGGATGCTGCCTTTGTGGGCTTGCATATTAACAGCGCGTCCTGCTTCTATTGTACCTGTTACCGCGGTAGAAGTCTGAACAGAGGCTTCTGCCTTCTCTGTCTTAAAGCCCACGGTTACGCTAGCAGAAACATCAGCAATATCACGAATAGACTGTTTGTTTCCACCTTTCATCCCATTATAAAGACCTTTGCCTTTGCTATAGAGATCATAGCCTTTTAGACCAGCAATAAGACCATTACCGATTTTGTGTTTTGTATCCCCATGACCAAAACGTTTGACTGCATCCCTTACATCTTTTACGGCACCAAGAATGCCCACATTGACAGAGCCTGTCACACCAGCAAAAGACTTTTCATGTGTCTCTTTGCCGTTAGAGGTATCATAGCTTTCTGATAGGGTGATATTATTGCCGGCATCAATGTTGACATCACGATCCGCCGAAACA
>NZ_JBHILS010000004.1:0-44825 GCF_042193385.1 Bartonella sp. TT119HLJHH
TTGGCTTCGAAGAAGACGGTTTCTTCGAAAAGACGGCCTGCATATTGAAATCCTTTGGTTGCTGTTGTGTCCAGTAAGTCCATTAATTGTTTATCATCGAGTGGATTTGTTATGAGTGCTTTTGATAACTCATAGGGCATTTGTGTTATCAAAGTTGCAATGTCATTTTGATAAAGTCCTGTGGTAAGAGCTATTGAAGTAATAATACTTATCCTTAGGAAACGATTTACAAATCCGGAGAGAGGCATATCTATAGCGCCCCGAATGATGAGCCAACCATAGATGATGAAAGCGATTGTGAGACCGATTGAAACAAAGGGTGTAATTGTAGCTATTGTTTTTGAGGAAAGATCCGTGACATATGTTTTTGTTATCTGATCAATTTTAGTGAAAAGTTGCGTGAACACTGTAAAGTCCATGGCAATTCCTCTTTAACGAATTTTCAACTTTTTATATGATTTTTAAGCATTTTTCGTTGATTTTTTTAGGATGGAATTAAATTTCGTAGACCTTTTCAGTTTATGAGAGATAACTGAATATTATGCATTAACTTTTGCTTTTTACGAGCATACAAGAAAAATAATACAACGAAATATTGTTACAAAAAGCTTTATCTAATAAATCTTATGGTAGGCATTTTCGTGTTTTTACTATTTAAAATTTTTATGTTATGTTTGTCCTTCTGCTGTTTGATAAGTGCATGTTCAGCGTTGCGTAAATGTGCGACCATTTGTAGTTTTGCTGTTTCATTTTGTAGCTTAGCGAGCATTCCAATTATATATGCTTGTAACTCAGCAATACTTTTTAGATCTTTTGTTGTCTTGATTTCGTTTAATAGTTCTTCAATTTGCTGAAAACGATTGTTTGCTTCTTCGAAAGTCTTTAAACTTACGGCTTTATCAGTGACGGCTGCATATTGGCTACGCTTGTTGATAAAACTGCTAGATTCATGGACAGAGATAGGAATTTCTTCTTCTTTTAAAATATTTTCAAGTGATGTAGATAGAGCAGAAGTTTTATTTCTATTGTAGAGATTCTCTGGATTTTTGAGAAAAAAACTGCTGTGATCTGTTTGTGTACTTTTAAGGTTTTTAGTATCGAATTTTTGGCTTCCCGTTATAGATTCGCGTATCTTTTTTGTTTCCTCAAGTTGTTTTTTTAGTGTATCGAGAAATTGGGCATCAGATAGAGCTTTCTTTTGTTGTGGAGTTTTTTTAGTCTTTGATGTATTTGAAGATGAACCTCCAAAAAAATTGGGCCATGTCGTTGGAATTGATGCTCCCAAATCTGCCGCTCCAGCGCCCCAAACCCAAGCCATTGCTGGGTTTGGAATCCCTAAAGTTATTACAACTACTATTGAAATGACCTTTTTTTTCATGTTTCCCTCCTGTCATTTTTTGCGTGCTGTAAGAAAATTGGTAACCATATTGCTGGATCATCACCAACTTCCGCGATAATGCTTTCGGCTAACTCTGCATTATCAGGTGTACCTGATAACACCAAGAGCTCATCACTAAAGTCGTGTTCGATGGTCTTTCCATTACGTGTTAGATGAAATTTACCAAGATTTAGTTCTGCTAACGCAGATTGATCACCCTGCTTAATGAGGAATTGGCGACTAAACTCACCAAGTCCTTTAACGAGTTCAAATTCGGTATCTGTTAGTTTAAAGCCTTTTGTATAATCTTCATAGTTTGCTTTGGGGTTGGCTAGAAAAATGTAAGTCGCACACTGTTGAATGAGTGTTTTGGCAATATTACTTTCCAAGGCATCACTAGGCTCTTGTGTTGCATAAACAAAAATACCATTTTGTTTACGGATCGTCTTTTGTTTATTTTTCGCTAAATCTTCAAAGTACGGATCTTGCAAAGGTTTCCAAAACTCATCAAAGATATACATAAATCGCTGTCCGCTAATCATGCCTTCTGTGCGGTAAAGCAAATACATCATCACTGGAGTGCGAGTTTCAACATTATCTAAAAATTCCGTGATATCAAAGCCGTAAATTTGATGTGTTGAGAGATCAAGAGCATCATGGGGATTATCAAATAACCATCCATAATCACCACCTTCACACCATTTTAGTAAGCGAGCATGAACAGATGGATGAGCATTATAGTCACTTAAACGTGGATTTGGTAAAAATTGTATCAGAAAGGACAAACGACGAAGTGATTGGTCAATGTTACTGCTCATAACAGACATAACAGCTTTATTAATTTCTTCCTCGTCGTGATGCGTAACCTCACCACCAGCTTCTGCCAATTTTTTAACAAATTGTTTCAGAAAAATCAGATTTTCTTGTGTAGGTGGGAGTTGGAAAGGATTGAAACCACTTTTCCTGCCTGGCTTGAATGTTAAATATTTTCCACCCATCGCTCGAATGGCAATTTCCATGCCACGATCTTTATCAAAAACAACAGTTGTCGGCTTAAATTTTTGTGCTTGTGCTAACAAAAATCCGAGTAACACGGTTTTACCGGAACCAGATTGTCCGATAAGTGCGGTATTACCAAGTAAACGTTTATCTGTCGAGTCCTCTTCAAGTTTGGAGGCATGAAAATTGAAATAAAGTGGTGTTTTACTGGTTGTTTTAAGAATTGTGACAGCTGGTCCCCATGGGTTGCCAGTGGGTTTTCCTGACATGAAATTATGAAAAGATGAAAATGATAAAAAGTTCAATGATGTAATTGGAGCAGGACGTGGTCTCCATTTCCAATTGCCAGGAAGTTGTGCCCAATAGCCAGCCTCTATCGCCAAGTCTACAGGTTTGGGTAGTAACGCAACGTCTAATAATGCTGCACTCGCTTTGGCCATATGGTCGCGAACTTGTTGAATTGTATCACCATAGATAGTCAATGTGCAGTGATGTTCTCCCATGACAAAATGCCCACTGATAAGCTGGTTTAGTGCTTCGTCAATTTGTTCAATTTGGCTCGTTGCCACATCTCTTGCATCAATAAGATTACGCTGATGCCGTTGTAAATAGTCTTTAGCAGCATGTCGGGAGAGCACCGAAAAGCTCTGCGTCAATACGAACTCGAAGTCACTTTCCAACAAAACATTTAATTGTCCTGGTTTGGTTGTTGCATCATATTCTTTAACTTCCAGCATTCCAAATCGACGCATTCCACTGGTTGTTCGCAGTTCACCAAGAGCACCCCATTTTGAGAAAAAAGGTCGATTGATAGACATGTAGTCAGCAAAACGGTCATGGCAAATTGGCATGGGGTGATATTCACCATTGACAAGCATTCCAAGGAACTCAAGTGCAGAAGAATAAACATGCCCATTTTTTTCATAAGCACCAAGAAGTTCTGCACCGTAACGGTTTAAAGACTGGCCTAAAGTACGATTGATGTCATTGAGTTCTTTTATACATGTGTCTTGTCGCATCTTTTTTTGATCAAGCGTTTCACGTTCATGTTTAGAAAAGAACGACATAATTTTATCCGCTATCGGTTGAAAAATGACAGTCAGATATAAATCATTGACCATCAAATTATAACCAGTAAAACTTTGCCGATATTTTTCATCAAGTTGATAGCAAAACATTTGATCAAATGTTGAATCAGGATATTCATAAACACGGCGGCGCACAATATGCGTCCAAAATGATAAATTGGCCGACGCAAGACCCCGTAGAGTATTGTTAAGCTCTTTTATCCATTGAAAAATATCTTCTTCTGAAGCGCTTTGATGCGAACGCCCGTCAATTTTCCAAATTGACAAATATTCCGCATTTTTAGTAGAAATAATCGTATCTGTAATATGATGTGAATAAGGCAGAAACAGGCTTACAGGTGTCTCTGATGCAAGGCGTTTGCTGCTTTCAACAGCTGTCATGTTTATCTCCTTTTACTATAATCAGAGGGACTATAACTTGATGCGCCCCAAAAACCTTTGTTGCGATTGCGAAACTTAGTATCGATCCATAACCACCAGATACGAAACGCCTTGTCATCGTTTTTAGTAATTTGCACCATAATGAACCATAATGGAGGTGCCATAATCCACAAAAAGATACTTACTGTCATAGCAATAACAGCGACCCCCATAACCATAACGATAAATGGCATCATGGGGACACCCCATATCGTTGGAACACGTGTTGCTCCCTTGAATAGGGGGAATTCTTTTTTTTCTTGCGATTTCATGGAATGTTCTCATCACTGGAGGTGAAATAATATGTGGCTAATATAGAAAGCTGCACCAGCAATAATGATACTGAATGCCCATCGCATAAATGTAGCTCTTGCGATGATGCGAAATATATAAATAAGCAAAAGTAATAAAAGAAGGATAACAGCAACGATAGGAATAATTATACTTAATCCATATTGCATCCCTATGAAAACATCTAAACTCTTTGTTTCCGTCTGAGCGTATGCAGATTGAGTTATTAATAACATAACTGAAGTGATAACAATAGCACTAATTTTACATATTTTTACCTGAAGTGTGTTTAATTGCTTCATATCTTTTATCCCCTTTTAATTAAAATTGCTCTAAATAATATTCCTTTTTTCAGTATGACTACATTATTACTGGCACACACCTATAATCGATGGATGTTAAAAACATTACGTATTATACTGATTCATGAATTACCTTTCAATAGTATTGTAGTAAGTTTTGTTGTAGAGGGCACAACAATAATACTGACTATCTATCGTATAAACGTATTGTGTCGTATTATTTACAATTAATGCTATTATGGTTTAAATAACATTGAAACAAGTTGGGCTGCAGAACCTGCGATGACAACGCCGATTGCCCACCGTACAAATGTGTCTTTTCCGATATAGCGTCCTGCATAACCAATTGCTAAGCACAACAGTATAATAGCAGCAGCAATAGGTATAATTTTTTGAATATCGCTTTGTAAATCTCCTAAAGCGCTCTCTGCATTTGTTAAAATGCTCGCGCTGGCGGCATAAGCAGAACTATCCATGAATAACGCAGTTATAGCAGCAGAAATTGCGATGATTTTGTTGTTACTTTTCGATTTGAGATTAATTAATTTTTGCATATTTCACTCTTATTGAAATCTAGATAATATTTTCATATAAATAAACATATTGTATTTTATAATTTATAATTAACGCCATTATGCTTTAAATAACATTGAAACAAGTTGGGTTGCAGAACCTGCGATGACAACACCGATTGCCCACCTCACAAATGTATCTTTTCCGATGTAGCGTCCTGCATAACCAATTGCTAAGCACAACAGTATAACAGCAGCAGCGATAGGGATAATCACGTTTAAGTCTTTCTGTAAAGCTGTTAGAGCGTCTGATGCTTTTGTTAAAGTTGTTGCTTGGGCTTGTGCATGAGCAGAACTGGATATAAAAAATACGGTTAAAGCTGCAGAAAATGCAGCAGTTTTATTACGAGCTGTTGTGTGAAGAATATTTAATTGTTTCATGTTCTTTATCCTGATTAAGATTAAAACTCCCACAAATGACCCCTCGTTCATGAAGAAACTTAAAAAGATATTTTGGATCAGCCCAAGTTCTTAGTTTTCCTCTTTGTGTAAGTAACGTATATTTATTTGGCTTTCCGGTGATTGGATCGTCGGAAATAAACGTGAAATACCATTCCCTTTCTGAAAGCATCACGACTGTAATTTCACGTGCTGCTTTTTGACTAAATGCTATATCAACGCTGTTTTGTTCTATCATTTTCATTATCTTTGCCCTCAATTAGAAGAGATTTTGTTCAATCTTACTAATTAGAGCTTTAACATTTTCTTATCTACCTTTCATTATAATATCCTATCAAAATTCTGGGGTTTCGTGAAAATATCAGTCGTCACTCTAGCGATCTTCTCGATGAAGAAAAATCTTCAGCTGAAAAAGCATCGCGGGCGCTACTTTCTTTATGTGCAAATGCATCTTCCTCTCCTTTTGAAGAGAGAGGGAGAGAATCTACTTTAGTTGTCTGTTCTGGTTCTTCTTTTTTAAGCTTTACAGGCTCCTGCAAGTCTTCATTTCCTCGTACAGCAGCATTTACTCCAATATATGAAGTAACTTTTTGCATACGGGTGTGGTTTGAGTTTTCTGTATTGTAAAAATTCAGCACAGACTGCAAAGTCGCTTTTTCAAAGATGCACTTTGATGTTGTTTGTTCATAGCAGTAAGTTAAAGCACTTTGTACAGCTGTAAGATTTCTGCAAAAATCAAATGCATCAAAAAGAGAAAACAATTTCACATTTCCAACATCGATTTGCCCTAAAATTATGTTAAAATTATGTTCACTCTGTTCAGCTGTTGCAATTGTTTCCTTAAGCTGAGATGATTGATAGAAGAAGTTATCTTTATCATCTGTTACATAAACATTGTCCCGCGCTTCTTGTTCGGCAGTAACTGAAAATGTTATGGGGGGCGTATTGGATATGTATGCAGCAGCAAAAAATGTAAAATCTGGAACAATCATTAGCAATACACCTTATTATGAAGAATTTTATTGATACAAATGCTAATGCTTTGTGGTGCTTTTTCTCGTTGTCTTTTGATTTTATAAATTTGCAGAATGAGATTGTTTAGCTTAGAATATTCCTTGTGATTATTGCTTTGTTCTCTTTTAAGAATATTTCTAATATATGCGAATATCCAACCAACACGATAAAAGTGTGGAATAAAATAGAGCACATTACGCCAACCAATATTATTGGAATCACGAAAAAAGACGCTGCTTTTTAAAAATAATAATCTTTGATACTGTGTTGAAGCTGCTTGTTTTATATAATTCTCTCGTTGCAAAAATCTTTTCAAAAAAAATTTATACGAAGTAAAAAGCCGTTGTGTATGAGGGGAGATTTTATTGTCATAATGAACTACACTATCATTATACAGAGAGGGCTTGTTCTTTGTTGCGTATTGCCATAACTTATAGAGTGACGATTTATATTTACTTTTGACTACTGATTCATGAGAGTCAGAGAGGTGTGATGGTGTTTGAGCACTGCATTTAGTAGTTCCTGCAATTGAACTGAAAAAAGATGCAGTGGTGGTAATTGATATACCAATAAACAGTTCTTTGTGGCTCAAAGCACATCTCCGTCAAAGTGATATATGTATCGTAATTTTAATTTCGATAATAAATGGGCAAAAATTGTCTATAATTGTGTTTAAAATATGGCAAAAAGAAATTCTTTTTTGCAAGGGGAGTAATTAAGGTGAATGATCTCAAAAATATGAATTTTGATGAGCTACAAGAGATGCGTACACAAATCGATGTGGAATTAAAAAAACGGCAAGCAAAGGAAAAGCAAAATGCGCGACGAAAAATTCTTGAAATTGCTAATGCCCATGGAATTGATATCGCTGATCTTGTGAGCAAAGAGCGCCATTATAGAAATCCCAATAACCAATGGGAATTATGGAATGGGCGTGGACGTAGACCTAAGTGGATTAAAGAGTGGTTGGAGAATGGGTATACACTTGATGAACTCGAAGTAACGTAACACGTGTGCGATATTTACAAGATAAGGGAATACTAAGGAATGTAAATGCAAGAAGTATGCTCTTTTGGGTAATTTGATTGTATAAACATACTGAACAAATATATTAAAGTATTGAGTTACCAAATACAACAATAGGGAGCGTGAACAAATTTATTTAAATGCAAAAGGTCTTATTATTATAATCTGTAAGCATAATGATGATGCCAGATTGGAATATTGTAATTGCTTTTGGCATGTGAGAGAGGGGGGTATTTTACTTCTTTTTATCGTTTCATTAACGTTGCTCTTTTTAGTCTATGTAAATAAAGAGTTTTATTGATTATTTACAAAAATGGTCGAAATGAGAATAATTTATTGCATAGGGATTTTAACTCAATATGTAAAATGATAATTTTATCAATTAATATGTTAATAAATTAGCATACTTATATTTTTGAAATACTGTTCTGTAGAACAAGCCTGATGTTATAGATTTTATTTGGTCTTTTTTCTGTAAGATTATATATGAGGCATTTGCTTTATTTATCGTTCATTGGGATGAGTGAGTGTGTAGAAAAATGGAAAATTTCTATGGCTGTCATGGGTTTTAAATTTATGACATATTTCTGAGCGTTTGTGATTAAAATTCATTATATGAGCGTTTATGAATAATGAATAAAGAGTGTATTTGAAAATAAAAGGATTGGATCATTTCTATTGCGGTTTATCTTCTTTTATGGTGTGAAATAGGGGGGGTATGCAGGTTTACAATTGTGTGTGATGGTATAGAGTGCGGAACACTTTGTTATATATCGGAATATTTTTTCTAAAATTGTGTGGTATTCCACAATAAATTAAAGGGTTTGTCTGAGAAACAGAATGCCCCAAACGGAATGCATTTGTGTTTCCAATTTACGCGCTTTTTTAAAAGAAAAATTTTTCAATGCAACTAAGCTTATTTTATGGCGCTTCTCGTGAATAGTATAACGTAAAAGTCTCTATGAGCATATAAAGTCCATTGTACACCACCATTTTTGCTTCAATAAAAAGTGAGCCTGTGCCATTACACACTTTACTCGCCTCCAATATTGCTAAAGTCCTTAGTTCTCGAGAGGGGGAGACTTTTTATTGCTTTGTTTAATTGTTTTTATTTATACGACACTCTCACTTGTGATGTGCAAGCGAACGATTTTGATTACTTCAATATGAGAGAGATTTGAAATAAGGGTATTTTATGATCTTTGGATTTCTCACTCAGTATGAGAACAAGGAATTTATTATTTATAAAGAAAAGTGTTGTGTGCTAAAATGTCTTGTTTATTTTATTATGCTGTGAAATGGCTCCTTTAAAGGTGTGGTGATATAAGGCAACCTCTTTGAGACATTAAATGTTTTTTTCAGTGTATGGTGAGTATTCTTAAAATGTAGCTTGCTTGTCGAGTCTTATGTGGAGTGAAATGTGAGGGGAGGAAGGCAAGAGAAAATTACTCGACAGGAATCCGGTTTGCAAACAGATTAGATGAGATAGGAATTTTTTGTTCTTTGAAGGAGGGAGGCAAAGGTTATAAAATAGTATGAATTTTTGTTTAAAGTGGGAAGCCGTGTAGAAGACGTGGGGCATTTGGAGTGAGTCCGGCAGCTTCTTGAATGAAGTATTTTTTTATTTTTGGTGCTTGATTAATGATTCCAAGGCCGGTATCGCGGAGCATCCTTAAAAGAAGGTTATCATTAGAAAAGAGTTTATTAAGCCAATCATTGCTTAAAGCCATACGGACAATTTCAAAACGTCTCCAGCTTTGATAGCGCTCTAAAGCTATGAGGGAGCCAATATCAAGACCTAGTCGTGCTGTTTCAATAATCACTTCAGCCAGCGCAGCGCTATCGCGTAATCCTAAATTGAGTCCTTGTCCTGCAATGGGGTGGATGGTATGGGCGGCATCGCCAACAAGAGCAAAACGTGGTTTAATGCATTGACGTGTTAAAGAAAGGCTCAAAGGAAAAGCTTGACGTTCGCCATCCCAAGAGAGTTTACCTAATCGATGGCCAATGCGTCTTTCGAGTTCTGTTTCAAAAATAAGTGCATCAGCTTTGAGATAATATTGCGCAGTTCTATGATCTTCATTCCACACAATAGCGGATCGGTTGCCTTTGAGAGGGAGAAGAGCAAAAGGACCAGCAGGTAAAAAATGTTGAATTGCTTGACCATTATGGGGTTTTTCATGTTCAACTGTGCAGATGATTGCTGTTTGTTTATAGGGATGAGAAAAGTTTTTAAGACCTGCTTTTTGGCGTAATTTCGAATGGGCTCCGTCAGCTGCAATCAGCAATTTTGTTTGCCAAACCTCTTCATTATTTAAAGTGACGGTTGTATGTTGGTCTTCTTGATGAAAATCAATGACACGCGTGTTTGCAATAACAGGGATATTGAGATCTTTGACACGTTTTTTTAAAGTGTTGATGAGTTCTCTATGCTCTACCATAGCAGCAAAGGGTTCACCCGGGTTAATGTCGCCTTCAAAGGTTAAAAGAGTGGGTTTGACAGGATCACTTGTGTTTGTATCTGTGATGATCATTGAATGAATGGGTTGCGCATAGGGTTTTATAGGTTCCCAACATTGTAATTGTTTTAACATACGAATAGAAGCAGCAGCAAGGGCAATGGTTCGTATGTTAGAAGCAGGGGGATCTCCTTGTGGAGCAGCATCAACGATTTTTATTTTCAGATTAGGGGCTGTTTGCTTGAGTGCTATCGCTAAGGTTAAACCGACAGCTGCCCCTCCGGCAATGAGCAGATCACATTGTTTAGTTTTATGAGATTTAATTTTTTTATTGGGTTGTACGTCTTTATTGCGATTAGAACACACAATACTTCTTCCATTGTTTACAGTTTGCTTTCTTTTAAAAAGAATATCTTTTTACATTGCCTAAAATAACTTAACTTTTACTTTTCTCTCTCTCTTTTTATAAAAATGAGGTTCCTTTTTAGTGCCAATCTTATGGTAGATTAATTTTTCAGAGTTTTTCTGCTTAATCATTTATGTGATTCATTTTACAGATTTATCGGATAAGCTTTTTTTTGAATATCATCTTCAATTCTTTTTACACTTGGTTGATAAAAAAGAAAACTAAAAATAAACAAAGATGTCGTGTATTTTTTAAGTTGTGTGAGTTACTTCAGTATACCTGTCCTGAAGGGGGACATTTCGTTAGTATGGTAGATAAAAATAGATAAAAAATTGTGGTCATTCGTGATGGTTAAAACAGTATTCATATTTTGCTGTTATCATGATGTAGCATAAAAAAACATCATCTGTTTAGGAAGGTGCCTATAGGACCCATGTGACATTTTAATACATGAGGTATTTTTTGGTTGATCGTGTGATAAATATTCAGGGAGAGCTTTTTGTGCGCCTTATGAAGGATTTTTTCTTAGGGTGATGGTATATGAATGATATGAAGTGGTTAGAAGGTAGAACGCGCTAGATAAGAAGTCGGATTGTTTACAGGCTATTTGTTTACAAATCGGCACAGAGTTTAAGCCTTATCCTTTTTTAAGAGAGAGAGGGAGTTATAACTCTTTAAAATATGAAAGTTTTGTATTTGGAATTGATAGATGCACCGAAGTTCTTCTCCTTATGATTCATTAGAAGTGCGAAATTCTCAAGGTTCGCGTCTTATTGAGATGTTTTTACGTCAGATAGGGGTATTTATTGGGCTCGGGCTTTTGGGCTTTATTATTTTTTGTGTGTTTGCTTTGGCGACGTGGAATGTTGCGGACCCATCTTTAACCCATGCAAGTACAAATGAGGTTACAAACCTTATGGGGTGGATGGGGGCAGTTTTTTCAGATTTTATTATGCAGTTTTTTGGCTTGGCAAGTCTTTCTGTTTTGTTGCCACCGTTATTTTGGTCTTTTCTCTTGTTGGCGCAAAAGAATATCTACAATTTGACTTTGCGCTTTTTTTTATGGGTGCTATCAACGATTTGGTTTTTAATTGCTTTTGCCCTTATGTCTCCTGTTGCTTCTTTTACTTATTGGCCATTGCCAATGGGATTGGGAGGGGTTTTAGGAGATAAAGTTTTAAGTGTTGTTTCTTCAGTCTTTCCTCTTTTTCTTTCTCCTCCTTACACGGTGTTTTTCAGTGTTGTTTTTATTCTTTTAGGTTTTTTCACCGCTGCTTTTGCTGGCAATGTGATATGGCGGCGTCGAACAAAGAAAAGAAAAGAAAAAAGCATTCCAAAAGACGAAATCATTAATCCAGTCTTTGAGTTGGAAGAAGATACGGAATATGCCGCAGAGGAGGATCGTAAAAATCATGGTTTTTTTGCGACAACTTGTGGCGCTCTTTTGCATCTTTTTTATTTTTTACAAGCGCGTTTTTTTCGTTTATTCAGTTTCAAAAGGCGTTTTCAGAGTAAAGGGCAAGGAAAGCCATTTGATCGGATTGAGCCAACTTTTTTGGGTGAAAAAGTAAAGTATAAGGAAAATCAAAATCAAAATAAAACCTATGTTTCTCCTAGTAAAAATCGAAAGTCTTTAACAGCTTCTTCAAAGGGTGGTTTTGTTCTTCCTCTTGTAGATTATCTTTCGGTTCCACCACCGTCTGTTAGGGATGCAAAACTTTCTCCTGCTGTTTTAAGAGCAAATTCTCAGGAACTTGAAGGGGTTTTGTTAGATTTTGGGGTCAAAGGAAAAATTATAGATGCTTGTCCTGGACCGGTAGTAACTTTGTATGAATTTGAACCGGCTGCAGGCATTAAGTCTTCCCGTATCATTGGTTTGGCAGATGATATTGCACGCTCGATGCGTGCTATTTCAGCGCGTGTTGCGGTGGTTCCAGGACGTAATGTTATTGGAATAGAATTGCCTAATGCAAATCGTGAGATGGTTTATTTACGAGAAATGTTGCAGGCGCAAGAATTTATTGACAGCAAAGCCAAGCTAGGACTTGCTTTGGGTAAGACAATCGGGGGGGAAGCTGTTGTTGCAGATTTAGCAAAAATGCCCCATCTTTTGGTTGCTGGTACAACAGGATCGGGAAAGTCTGTTGCTATCAATACAATGATTTTATCATTGCTTTATCGTATGACACCTGAACAATGTCGTCTCATTATGGTGGACCCGAAAATGCTTGAGCTTTCGGTTTATGATGGCATTCCCCATTTACTAACACCCGTGGTGACAGATCCTAAAAAAGCCGTGATTGCTTTAAAGTGGGCTGTTCGTGAAATGGAAGAGCGCTATAGTAAAATGTCAAAACTAGGCGTTCGTAATATTGATGGGTTTAATGCACGTCTTAGGGAAGCTGCAAGTCAGGGAGAGACAATGGTGCGGACAATTCAAGTTGGATTTGATCATGAGACTGGTGAGCCTCTTTATGAAACGGAAACACTTGATTTTAGTCCTATGCCATATATTGTTGTTATTATTGATGAAATGGCTGATTTGATGATGGTTGCTGGTAAAGATATTGAAGGTGCGGTTCAACGTTTAGCACAAATGGCACGTGCTGCCGGTATCCATGTAATTATGGCGACACAGCGTCCTTCCGTCGATGTTATTACTGGGACGATTAAAGCCAATTTTCCTACACGTATTTCTTTTTCTGTGAGTTCAAAAATCGATAGTCGAACAATTTTAGGCGAACAGGGGGCCGAGCAATTATTGGGACAAGGAGATATGCTCTTTATGATGGGAGGAGGACGTATTCAGCGTGTGCATGGGCCTTTTGTTGCGGATGATGAAGTGGAGCAGGTTGTTGCGCATCTCAAAGCGCAAGCACGACCTGATTATTTAGAAACAATTACGCAAGAAGTTGAAGAGGATGGTGCTGATGTTTCTTTATCTTCTCCTTCAGAAGATGATCCCTATAGTCAAGCTGTTGCTATTGTGCTTCGTGATCGTAAGGCCTCGACCTCTTATATTCAACGCCGTTTAGGCATTGGTTATAACCGTGCTGCGACATTGATTGAGAGGATGGAAGAAGAAGGTATCATTAGTCCAGCAAATCACGCAGGGAAACGAGAAATTTTAGTGCCGGCTGAAGAAGAACGCTTTTGAAAATCTTGATAGTTGTTTTTTATAATACCTTGTAAAACAAGTGTTTATCCTATTGTATCGTAGAAAGTCTGCATTTTCATATACCAGCTCTCAATTTGCGATAGCTCTTTGGTACTTGAGACTTCTTGTAAGGGATTCTTTATCTTATATAACTTTTATCCATACACCAACCTTGCTTCTAACGTGCAAGCAAATGATTTGAATTGATTCAATATGAGAGAGTATGTGATGAGAGAATCTTATTGTATTTGGCGTTATGATTTAAGTTAAAAAGATAAATTATTATAAATCAATATCTTGGTATAAAATAATGTCATTGCGAGTGTAGAGGGGGGTAAAAGCATGTAAGGTTTTGTATTTAAGTGTCTTTTTAAGTGCGCTCTCAATATTTAGGGCAAGGCTGATCTGTCGATTCTTAATATAAATGAATTATATTGGGTGGGAAGTTAAGTGAAATTTGCTAAACTCCAAACTGTTTACAGAGCGGTTCTGGTGAAAATTTTTATTCTTTTGGGTGAGAAGGAAGTCAAAAAAGTATTTTTGATACTTAAAAGAGCTTTCAGGTTTGCGAGTAATATGTTTAGTCCTTAATCCATTATGTCTTGACTATAATTTATGTTGCTTCATAGATTAGGGGTGGAAAAGAATATATTATGCGTTTAGAAAAGCAGGAAATTTGGATGCTTTCGGAAACTTAAACGCAGACTGATTATTTGGAAACGATACCGCAAGAAATAAAGAGGGATGTTTCTTTAGCTTTTTCTTTAGCAGATGATCTCTATTGTCAAGCTGTTGCTATTGTGCTTCGTGATCGTAAGGCTTCAACTTCTTATATTCAATGTCGTTTAGGCATTGGTTATAACCGTGCCGCAACATTGATTGAAAGGATGGAAGAAGAAGGCATCATTAGTCCAGCAAATGATATGGGTAAGTGAAAAGTTTTGGAGACTGTCGAAGAAGAATACTCTTAAAAATCTTTTGATAGTTTTTTCAAACAATATCTTTATCTTATAAAGAAAGGTATTTATTCATCGTTGATTACTTAAGTTATGAATTATAAAGTCAATTAAGTATTGCTTGGGAGCATTTTTTATGAAAACGTCTTTTTTACTGCAAAGAAGAGTCTTTGGGTTGGTGGGAATTATTATCTTTTGGTGTTTTACTTTTCCTGTTTTTTCGCAAGCATCTAATAAAGTGATAAAGGCGCAAAATGTTGTGAATCACTTTGCGGCAATCAAAACAATGACAGGTGATTTTATTCAGTTTAGTCCAAAGGGAAAAATGTCTCAGGGGACATTTTATTTAGAGCGCCCAGGGAAAATTCGTTTCATTTACAAAAAAATACCTTTACAAATTATTGCAGATGGCCAATTTGTGGGTATTAACAATCGGGCTTTGAATACTTGGAACTTTTCACAACTTTCGCAAACGCCAATGAAGTTTTTGTTGGATGATAAAATTGATGTATCTTCTGGGCGCTTGT
Source organism: Bartonella sp. TT119HLJHH (assembly GCF_042193385.1). Lineage (NCBI taxonomy): Bacteria > Pseudomonadati > Pseudomonadota > Alphaproteobacteria > Hyphomicrobiales > Bartonellaceae > Bartonella > Bartonella sp. TT119HLJHH. Next base: position 14,995 of record NZ_JBHILS010000004.1, read on the forward strand.
TGGCATTTCGTGAAGATCCAGGGGCTGTAACGATTGTTCTGCGTGATAAAACGATTGGGGCAGGGCAAATAAGGATGGTTTTTGATTCTAAAGGCTCTGCTTTGCGGCAGTGGACAATTGTTGACCAACAAAATTTGGAAACTACTGTGCAGGTTATGAATGTTCGGACAGACGTCCGGTTCGCTAATGGGATGTTCACGCTTCCTTCGAAAAAATGAAGAAAGAGTGTTACGTTATTTGGATTAAAACAAATGTTCTTTCGTATTGCGACTTGGAATATTAATTCTATTCGTTTGCGTCTTGCACAAGTTTTTCAGTATTTGGAACTCTTTTCCGCAGATATTTTGTGTCTACAGGAAACAAAATGTCCAGATGCTTTATTTCCAGTGGAGGCTTTTGAAGCAGCGGGTTATAAGCATATCGCATTGAGTGGACAAAAATCTTATAACGGGGTGGCTATTGTTTCTCGTTTGCCTTTTAAAAAGGTAGAAAAACGTTTTTTTTGTCAAAACCAAGATTGCCGTTATATCTCAGTTATTGTGGAAGCCCATGGGAGAAGTTTGCGGATTCATAATTTTTATGTTCCTGCTGGGGGAGATATCCCTGATGCTGATGTGAATGAAAAATTTCGTCATAAGCTTGATTTTTTAGAAGAAATGTCCTCCATTCGTGCGGATCAAGGCGATGGTCTTTCTTCTCTTTTGGTGGGAGATTTAAATATTGCTCCTTTGGCAGAGGATGTTTGGTCTCATCAGCAATTGTTGAAGGTTGTAAGCCATACTCCCATTGAAACCGAGCGTTTACAGGATTTGTGTTGTCAAGGTGGATGGGTTGATCTGATGCGGTTGCATATTCCTGTTCCTACCAAGCTTTACACATGGTGGAGTTATCGTGCTCGCGATTGGGCATTTACCGATTATGGGCGGCGGCTTGATCATGTTTGGTCTTCTCAAGATTTAGCCCCTTTTGTTGTAGATCTTTCTATTTTTCGTGATGCGCGCGGATGGGACCGTCCTTCAGATCATATTCCTGTGCAAACTGTATTTGATTTTTCACGTCAAGTTTGAAATAAGAGGTAAATAAAGTATTAATATTAAATAATGATTCTGAAAGAATGCGGAAGACTGGATGTATATCAGAAATCTTAAATGGGGCGCTTCTCGTGGATTATTTTCTAGTGTCTTGTTGTGTTTGCTTTTGTCAGGATGTATGGTTGGTCCTAATTACCAGAAAACATCTTTTCGTGTTCCAGCAGTTTGGGGAGAAAAATCTGCACAGACTGCAGGGCAGCCGGTTGCGCTTGCCGGTTGGTGGCGGCGTTTGAATGATCCTGTTCTAGATGCATTAATGGATTACGCGATTTCTGGAAATAATAATGTCGCTGTTGCCAAAGCTCGGGTACGTGAGGCGCGTGCGGGGTTAGGGCAGGTTGTGGGAACTCTTTTACCAAATGTATCCAATTCAATTTCAGGAACCCGTAGTCGTTCTGGACAGTCTGATGCATTGTTAAACCAGTATAGTAGTGGTTTTGATGCAAGCTGGGAGCTGGATTTTTTTGGTGGGCATAAACGTGCGGTTGAAGCAGCGCGTTATGGCCTTGATGCGGCTGTGGAAGATATGCGCGCTACCATGGTGACATTACTTGGAGATGTGGCAACAAATTATGTGCAAATGCGTGGTTGGCAACAAAAGTTGTTGATTGTGCGGCAAATTGCTGTATCACAACGTAAAACTTATGAACTGATGCGCACTAGATTAAAAGCTGGTGATGTTTCAGAGCTTGATGTTTCAAATGCGCAAGCACAAATGGCAAATACAGAAGCAGATATATCACAGATGGAAGCAAATTTAGCAATGAGCGTTCATCGCCTTTCTGTCTTAACTGGTCGTGTGCCTACGGCATTGAAAGATCTTTTACAAAAAAATGCTAAGCATGCAAAGATTCCACAACCACACTGGCCGATACCAGCAGGAATTCCAGCCGATATTTTGTTAACACGTCCGGATTTACGACGGGCAGAGCGTCAATATGCGCAAGCGACAGCACGGATTGGTCAACGTGAAGCAGATCGTTATCCATCACTTACTTTAACAGGTAATATTTCGACAGCAGCAACGGCAATTGATCAATTATGGAAAAATTCAACGATTGGCTGGTCTTTTGGACCTGGTCTTCGTTTTCCTCTTTTTAATGGAGGTCAGGTCGAGGCTTCTATTGCGGTAGCGCGCGCGCAGCGTGATCAAGCTTTTATTACTTATCGAGCTGCTGTGTTGGAGGCTTTAGAAGATGTAGAAAATGCGCTTGTAAGATTAACGAAGGAACATCAACGCTTAGAAAAGCTAATCGTTGCGAATAAAGCTTCTCTTCATTCCTTAAAACTTTCACGGAGTCTTTTTGAGAATGGAAATACTAGTTTTCTTGAATTGTTAAATGCTGATCGCTCTTATTATTCTGCACAAATGGCGCTTAAAGATAGCCGTGTTTCTTTGGTTACGCAATATATCACGTTGATGAAAGCATTGGGGGGAGGCTGGGATGGCGTTGTTGATGTATCGCGTCCAGAAGTTGTTGATAATGCACCTCGTTCGCGTGCAAAGGTAGGGAAATGAAAAAAAACTTACTCAAAAATTTCATTACAAAACACAAAAAACTTTCCTTCTTTTTAACTGTTATATTTCTCATTTTCTCGTTGTTATGGTTACGTTCTGTTTTTTTTGGAACATCTACTCCAACTTATATAACAGCGGTGGTGAAGCGTGGGGATATTGAGGAAAGTGTTTTAGCTTCAGGTCTTGTACGTCCTTACCGGTTGGTGGCTGTTGGTGCGCGTGCAACAGGGCGTGTGGTGTCAATGCGTGTTTCCCCTGGGAGTGTGGTGAAAGAAGGCGATCTCTTGGCAGAAATTGATCCTACAGATCAGGAAAATGATTTAAAAAGAAAAAAAGCAGCATTATCACATTATTATGCGAGTTTGGTAGAACAAGAAGCCTATTTTTCTCTTGCTCAGAAAAATTTAGAACGTCAGAAAAAAATGATCGAAACACGTGCGGTTTCACGGGCGAATTTCGATGAAGTTGCGACACAGGTGAAAATACGTGAGGCGCAAATTGAACAACTTCGTCAGCAGATTGTGCAAGCACAAATTGATGTGGAGAGTGCAGAGGTTAATTTAGGTTATACACGCATCACTGCCCCTTTAGCGGGAACAGTTTTGGCAACAGTTGTGGAAGAAGGGCAGAATGTGAATGCGGTTCAGTCGGCGCCAACAATTGTTATTTTGGGTGATTTATCAAAGATGACGATCAAGGCGCAAATCTCAGAAGCTGATGTTCTTAAAGTCCGAGCTGGACAACCACTTTATTTTACAGTTTTAGGTAATTCACAGCGTCGTTATGAAGGCGTTTTAGAAAAAGTAGAGCCGGCTCCTGAAGAAATTCGTGCTGATGTGAGTATTAATCCTGGTATGGTGGGTGGTTCTAGTGCTTTAATATCATCGGCTATCTATTACAATGGAATTTTACATGTTGATAATGCGGACAATTTTTTGCGAACCTATATGACTGCTCAAGTTCATATTATCTTAGGGCGCGCGCAGAATGTCTTGTTGGTTCCAAGTGATGCTTTACGCGATGAGACAAGAGAGCGTAAAGCATGGGTTTCTGTTTTGGTGGGGGAAAATAAAGTGGTTACTAAACAGGTGAGCGTTGGGTTGAATAATAAGGTTATGGCAGAGATTATTTCAGGACTTAACGAGGGTGATGTCGTCATCACCAATTCATCTGATGGAGTGATGCCAGAGTCTTCTAACATGCATAGCGAAGACGAGAGTTAAAGTATGAACACAAATCAAGAAGATGCTGTCTTCGTCTTGGAAAATATTGTGCGAAAATTTCCTGCGGGAGAAACGTTTGTTACCGTTTTGCACAACATTAATCTTACCATTAAACGTGGTGAAATGGTGGCAATTGTAGGTTCTTCCGGTTCAGGTAAATCTACTTTGATGAATATTTTAGGCTGTCTTGATCGTCCAACTTCTGGCCGTTATTGGATCTCTGGTAAAGAAACAGCTTCTCTTTCTGCGGATGAGTTGTCCGCTTTGCGACGTAATCATTTTGGCTTTATTTTTCAGCGCTACCATTTGTTGAATGAATTAACAGCTCTTGGTAATGTTGAAATTCCGGCTATTTATGCGGGATGTGCCGTGGAAGCAAGAAAAAAGCGTGCACAGGATCTTTTAACGCGTTTGGGCATGGGTGATCGGATAAATCATCGTCCAAATCAGCTTTCCGGTGGTCAGCAACAACGTGTTTCTATTGCTCGGGCGCTCATGAATAATGCGGAGGTCATTCTTGCAGATGAACCAACTGGTGCATTGGACAAAAAGAGTGGGCAAGAAGTATTGCATATTTTGGATGAACTTCATCAAGAAGGGCGTACTATTATCATTGTAACCCATGATATGCAGGTGGCTGAAAGAGCAGAGCGTATTATCGAAATCAGTGATGGGGAAATTATTGCCGATAAGCGGTCAAGGGTTGCAAAAACAAAAGTTGGTAAAAAATCTCTTCAGGAACAACAAAATCTAAAAGGCCAACAAAAACTGGGCTTTTTTCGTTCTTTTGTTGAGCGATTCCGTGAGGCGTTTGTGATGGCTCTGTTGGCAATGAATGCACATCGCATGCGGACTTTTCTAACAATGCTTGGAGTGATTATCGGTATTGGGGCGATTATTGCTATGGTAGCTTTAGGGAATGGTACACGAGAGAAAATTCTGGAAAATTTTAAAAGTTTGGGCTCTAATACCTTGACAATCTTTCCTGGGAAAAGTTTTTCTGATCCACAAGCAGAAAAAATAACCAGTTTGGTTGAAGCTGATGCAGAAGCCTTGTCTGGATTACCTTATGTTTCTGGTGTAACACCACAGATTTCAGCAAGCTCGAAAGTGCGTTTTGGTGCAGTTGAAGTCAATGCCGTCATTGCGGGGGTGGGAGAACAATTTTTTCAGACACAGGGGCTCAAAGTTTTCAAAGGACAGTTTTTTGATCAAAAAAGTGTACGTGATCGGGCGGTTGATCTCGTGATCGAGAAAGAAGCATTGTCTGTTCTTTTCCCCCATAGCCATGAAAGCCCCCTTGGAAAGGTGGTACATGTGGGGAATGTTCCTGCGCGTATTATTGGTGTTGTTGATTCGCAAAATAATGCAAGTGGAGATATATCAAATACCTTACAGCTTTATTTGCCCTATACAACAGTGCAGACACGTTTTCTTGGCACAACAGAAGTTCGTGCAATTATTGTTAGGATTGCTGATGATATTGATTCACATTTAGCGGAGACCATGGTAAAACGTTTCCTCATTATGCGGCATGGCGGGGAGGATTTTTTTATTAGAAATTCTGAATTTTTCCGTGAACGTGTTATGGAGAGTACAAATATTTTAACACTTTTAATTTCTTCAATTGCAGCTATTTCCCTGATTGTGGGGGGGATTGGGGTGATGAATATTATGTTGGTCACTGTTTCTGAGCGGATCAATGAAATCGGCGTGCGTATGGCAGTGGGTGCACGGCAAAGTGATATTTTACAGCAATTTCTTATTGAAGCGATTTTGGTTTGTGTGATTGGTGGTGGTTTGGGGATCTTGCTTGGGCTTTCTATCGGTGGCTTATTTCTTCTGTTTAAGGCACCTATCCATTTGGTTTATACACTTGAATCGATCATTATGTCTCTTACTTTTTCAACCCTCATTGGGATATGTTTTGGCTTTTCTCCAGCTCGGCAAGCTTCACGGCTTGACCCTGTTGTCGCTCTTTCACGCGATTAGACGTTATCAATTGGGTCATGTTTGTTCGTGATGCTTTCCACTTGGATGAAGCGTTTATAAGCGAAACATGGATGAGAAAAGTTTAGCATTATTGGCTGCTCTATTTTAGAAAACGTTTTGTTTGTTAAGTGGAGCGTACCACTAGAGGTGAGCGTTTTATAGCGCACCACATCATGTGAGATATGGTAGGCATATAAGCCTTCTTGAGGCATTAAATGTTTTGAGAATGCATGATGAATATTTTAAATCTTTCTGTTCGAGTCTTGTGGAAGTAAATCCTATTAAGGAGAAATTAAATAGAACCTGTTAAAATGAGATTGCTTGCAGACTGAATTTTGTTAAAAATTCTCGTCTTTTGAGATGTGAAGAGGAGGACAAATGAAATATACTGCGCGACGATTTTTAAGATTTAACCTAAAAGAGGCGGGGGAAGTGAATAGTATATCTGCTAATAAACAAAAGAACAAAAAAGAAGGTTGATGCCAAAAACAGCTTAAACCTCCATTCTTCCAAAAAAAATGAACTGGTATCGAGATAGCTGAGCAGTTTAAGAGGTTTCGTTTAGTCTTTTTAAGATTTTTGGAAAAGAGGTTATGAGGATTTCTCACTTTTAGTTTTGCAGAGGGTGGTGCAAATTATAGGTGTTTAGGTTTATGCAAATAAATAATGATCATGCTCAGGTTTTAAAATGTGACCTAAGATACAGCCGTTTTCTGTTCCTTTATGCGAGTAACTTAGCTTTCTTTAGAATATTTTGTTTAAGGCATTGCTTTTTTCTGCCTTATTTCATGATTTTGGAGCTGAAGGATAAACAAGCCATTTGAGTTTCTAGGGTAAGGATGCCGTCAGATACTCGGTAGGGGGGGCGCGATCTTAAGAATTAATTCCGTGAGATGCGGGTTTGATTTCATGAGTTTGGTGAGGACAACAAAAAGTTTGAGAGGCGGATAGCTTCTTATTTTGAATGATGTATGAATGAAGAGGGCTTTCATTTATTGAAAAAGAATAAGCTCATATTCAGCAGGTGTGAGATGAAGTAAGAGCATCGTAATACCAAGCTGCAGTTATGCTGCTAAAGAACATAATGGCGCTAGTGATGAGCAATGGTATGTCTAGTTGGTATGGTGTTCTCCCTTCTGCTACAAGTTCGATACAGAGCGCCATTGTGTTGCACATTGACACTCTTGTTTTAAAGAAACCTTTCTCAAGGTATCCAAGCCTATTTTGCGACGCTGTTCATGGTAAATCTATTGAGCACCTCCATCTTTACGCTTATGAAGTAATAAGCCGGCACCATCATTATATTTGCTAGCTCGTGGGTGTTGCGATAGACCTTGCATTAAGACGGTCCATAAGAGCCATTTTTAGTCATTTCTTGTACAGTTTTTCTCCACACACTCATCCCGCTTGTGATGTGCAAGCGGGTGGTTTTGATTGATTCAAGATAAACAGATTTGAAATGAGAGAATCTTACGTTATTCAGAGTTCTAATTCAATATGAATAACGCTATATTATCATTATAAATCAATATATTGTACATATAAAAAAGAATTCTAAAACCACCCGCTATAAAGTATAAGAAGCGAATAATTAGTCTACGGAAGAACAAAAGACAAAGAAATATTTCAAAAATCAAAAATTTGAATATCACGACTAATATTTTGCGTATTATAGTAAAATTATATGCATTATCGCTTGTAAAATGCGCTGTTTTGTGTGTGAAGTTTCTTCCTTGGTGTCTTGTGTGTTCGCAGGTGTCGTATCCATTTTCCCCCTCTCATTCTTAAGCTAAATCTTAAAATTATTGCGCACTTTATTTTGTATTCTTAACAAAAGGCAAAAAATATTTTCAAAATCATCTCGCCTTACCGTTTATTTCCATAGGGATATAGACATCAATAAATGCATCATATGATTTGGGGGATACTCAAAAGGATCAACAGATTCTCTCTTGTTGATTTAATTAAGCATAGAAGAAATGTCTTAAAATCAAGCAATTTTAAGCTTTTTTTAAGTTTTTTGGGTAGAACAAGAGGCATTAATGAATAGGTCTAGATTCGATAATTGAAGATGTTTTTAATAGGGAGAAAAGCATGACGACGCTACAATCGCTTTTACAGACCTATCGTGATAAAGCGCGTACTGAACGAGACAAAGGTACGTATTTTGAGCGTTTTGCTCTTGCTTATCTGACACATGATCCTCTTCAGTTTGATCAGTATGAAAGGGTTCAAACCTTTAAAGATTGGGCTCGTGAAAATGCTTGGGATGGTCGGGATACTGGTATTGATCTTGTGGCAAAGCTTCGTGATGAAGAGGGATTTGCAGCAATCCAATGTAAATTTTATGATGCAGCCTATCGGATTAGAAAAGCAGATATTGATAGTTTTATTTCGGCATCAGGGAAAGCTCCGTTCAAGCGGCGTGTGATTATAGATAGTACTGAAAGTGCTTGGAGTGATAACGCTGAAACAATGATACGGGGGCAGGATATTCCTGTTATACGGATTAATCTTTCCGATATACAACAAAGTCCGATCCGTTGGGAAACTTTTGCAGCTAAAGGCAAAGTTGTTTTGGAGGATAAAAAGAAGCTGCGTCCACATCAATTGGAAGCATTGCGTGATGTGCGTGCTGGGCTTGCTCAAGCAGATCGGGGGAAGCTTATTATGGCTTGTGGTACTGGTAAGACATTTACCAGTCTTAAAATTGCTGAGGATTTGGCGGGTGAAGGCAAGTTTGTTTTGTTTCTTGTTCCTTCCTTGGCACTGATGTCACAGACGGTTCGTGAATGGACAACGGATGCAGGAATCGGATTGAGATCTTTTGCTGTTTGTTCCGATACACAAGTGGGAAAGCGTCGTAAAAATAGTGATGATGTTGCTGAAATTGATGTGTTTGATCTTGCTTTTCCGGCGACAACTAATGCTGCTAAACTTGCAGAACAGGTGGCGAAGAGTGTTGCAGATAAGATGACCGTAGTGTTTGCAACCTATCAATCCATTCAGGTGGTTGCGGAAGCTCAGAAAAACTATGGTTTGCCAACATTTGATCTTATTATTTGTGATGAAGCGCACCGTACAACAGGAGCAACGCTAGTTGGAGAGGATGAATCCAATTTTGTTAAGGTGCATTCTAATGATGTTATTCGTGCCAAGAAGCGCCTTTATATGACAGCGACACCACGTATTTTTGGTGATAACGCAAAAAGTCGCGCGAATGAAGCCAATGCCGTTCTTGCTTCGATGGATGATGAAAAGCTTTTTGGTAAAACACTTTTTTATCGGGGGTTTTCATGGGCAGTACAAAATGATCTTTTAACAGATTATAAGGTTATTGTCTTAGCAATGGACGAAAAATTGGTCAGTTCCGCTGTTCAGAAGCGCCTTAGTGATAGCGATTCTGAGCTTGTTCTTGATGATGCAACGAAGATTATTGGCTGTTATAAGGCGTTGACAAAACAAAATATGAAGGCTGATGTTGGTACGGATTTATATCCTATGCATCGTGCTTTAGCGTTTTGTAAAACTATTCAAAGTTCTAAATTGGTGTGTAATGAATTTTCTGCGGTTGTTAGAGAATATCTTGATTATACGAAAGAGGATACAGAAAATGAGCATTTTCTGAAGTGTGAAATTGAGCATGTTGATGGCACTTTCAATGCGAAGGATCGTGGTGCATTACTTGACTGGCTGAAAGCTGATAGTGGTGAGGATGTTTGTCGTATTTTGACCAATGCTCGGTGTTTGTCTGAGGGGGTGGATGTTCCGGCTCTTGATGCGATCATGTTTTTAAATCCACGCAAAAGCCAGATTGATGTTGTGCAAGCGGTTGGGCGGGTGATGCGTCGCTCTGAGGGCAAAAAGATGGGATATGTCATTTTGCCAATTGGTATTCCCTCTGGGATTCCAGTGGAACAGGCTTTGAACAATAATGATAAATATCGGGTTATCTGGCAAATTTTAAATGCTTTGCGTGCGCATGATGATCGTTTCGATGCGACGATTAATAAGGCATCTCTCGGGCAAGATATTAGCAATGTGATTGAGATTATTGGTGTCACACAGAGCACTGAGTTAAAGGCTGTTACTGCTGTTGTAGACAATTTTCCGGTTCGCTCACAACCCGCACGATTGGGCATTGGAAGTCTGGAGCATGATTGCTTTCTTACAGAGCAGGTAAACGAGGAGCTTTCTTTCCCAGTGGATGAACTTTCTCGTGCGATTTTGGCAAAGATCGTCAAGAAATGTGGGACACGTGATTATTGGGAAGATTGGGCGCGCAATATTGCTGAGATTGCTAAGAATCATATCATGCGCTTAACAGGTATTCTGGCAGAGCCAGATACTGAGGCACGTCAAGCCTTTGACAGGTTTGTGGCAGAACTGCGTGATGATTTAAATGATGCGATTACAGAGGCTGATGCGATTGAGATGTTGGCACAGCATATTATCACGCGTCCTGTCTTTCAGGTGTTGTTTGAAGGCTATCAGTTCACACGTGAGAACCCTGTCTCGCGTGCTATGCAGCGTATGCTTGATGTACTTGATGAGGCAAATCTTGATAAGGAATCCAAAGATCTCGAGAAATTTTATGCAAGTGTAAAATTACGAGCCAGTGGCATTACGGATCCAAAAGCAAAACAGAGGTTGATTGTAGAGCTTTATGATAAGTTTTTTCGTTATGCTTTTCCACGCACTGTAGAAAAACTAGGCATTGTTTATACCCCCGTCGAGGTTGTGGATTTTATTTTGCACTCTGTCAATGATGTCTTAGAGCAAGAATTTGGGCAAACGCTTGGTTCATCTGGTGTGCACATCATGGATCCCTTTACAGGAACGGGGACTTTTATCACACGGCTTTTACAATCGGGTTTGATAAAGCCAGAAGAAGTGAAGCACAAATTTTCTCGTGAAATTCATGCCAATGAAATTATGCTTTTAGCCTATTATATTGCAGCCATTAATATTGAGATGACCTATCATGGTCTGATGGGGGGCGATTATGTTCCGTTCGAGGGAATTTGTTTAACCGATACATTTCAGCTTTATGAGCAAGAAAAAGACCTGATCAGTGATTTGCTGGTGGATAACAGCACTCGTCGTTCACGCCAAAAGGAATTGGATATTCGTGTTATTGTTGGTAATCCCCCTTATTCTTCTGGGCAAAAAAGTGAAAACGACAATGCACAAAATATTGCCTATCCTAAATTGGATTGTCGCATTCGTGAAACCTATGCCGCTCAATCTAAAGCAAGCAATGTTAATGGACTTTATGACAGTTATATTCGTGCCATTCGCTGGGCAAGTGATCGCATCAAAGACTGTGGTGTTATTGGCTTTGTAACAAATGCAGGTTTTATCAATGGATGTTCTATGAGTGGTTTACGAAAAGAGTTGTGTGAGGAATTTTCCAGCATTTATATTTTCAATTTACGGGGAGATATTCGCAAAAATATGATGAGCAGAGGAGCTGCTCAAGAAGGACAAAATGTTTTCGGCAGTGGAAGCATGACAGGAATCGCTGTGACACTATTTGTTAAAAATCCAAATGTTACGGAACATTGTAAAATTCACTATTACGATATTGGTGATAATCTCACGACAAAAGAGAAACTATGTGCACTTCAGCGGTTGGGTAGTGTTGGCGGCATTAAGCGTGAACATGGCTGGCAGATAATTACACCAGATGAGCATGGTGATTGGCTGGATCAGCGCAACAATGATTTTGAAAAATTTCTAGCCTTAGGTGATAAGAAGGGCAGTGATAAAAGGCTTTTTGAAAATTTTTCTCGTGGTATACAAACTGGTCGTGATGCTTGGACATATAATTTCAGTTGTGAAGCTCTAGCCAATAATATGAATAATATGATTACTTTTTATAACAGTGAAGTAGAGCGTTTTAATAATGCCTACACTCACGCTGATCGCAAGGCGCGTGCGAATGCTGTGAACGGTTTTGTTAACACGGATGCCAAAAAGATTAGTTGGAGCCGTGCACTTAAACAACAATTAGCTAAAGGAAAGGTTTTTGAACTTAAAGAGACGTGCCTTATTCAGAGTTCATACCGTCCTTTTGCACGACAGTGGCTCTATTATAATCGTGCTTTTAATGAAATGATTTACCAAATGTCGCGTATCTTTCCTTTAGAAAAAACATTTGAAAACAAGGTGATGCAAATTACAGGGATAGGAGTAAGTGATTTTTCTATCCTAATGACTAAAGACATACCTGATCTTAATGTAATGACTGCTAGTCAATGTTTTCCAAGGTATGTTTATGAAGATATTGTATCCTTGAAAAATAAGGAGGGGGATCAGGTTCATTTGTTTGCAAATTTTGCAGAGGAAAGCAAAGAAACTGGTTTAGAGCGGCGTGATGCACTCACGGATGAAGGGTTGGCTTATTTTAAGGCAGCTTATCCTGGCGAAATGATAACAAAGGATGATTTGTTTTATTATGTTTATGGGATTTTGCATTCTGAAGATTATCGTGCGCGTTATGCGCATAATCTGTCTAAAGAATTGCCACGTATCCCAACAGTTAAAAAGGTAGAGGATTTTTGGGCTTTTGTTACAGCGGGGCGAAAGCTTGGTGATTTGCATATGAATTATGAAGAGGTTGAACCCTATCCCGTTACCTATAAACAGGGTGATCCAAGAACTTGGGTGATTTCTGATGAGAAGAGTTTTTATCGTGTTGAAGCAATGAAATTTGCTGGTAAGCGTGGTGCTATTGACAAAAGCACCGTGGTTTATAATGCGCATATCACGATGCAGAATATTCCTCTTGAGGCTTATGAGTATGTGGTGAGTGGCAGGTCTGCTCTTGAATGGGTTATGGAACGGCAGGTTGTCAAAACGGATAAAGCGAGCGGACTTGTTAATGATGCCAATCGCTATGCTGTTGAAACGGTGGGTAATCCAGCTTATCCATTGGAATTGTTTCAGCGGGTTATTACTGTAAGCTTGGAAACAATGAAAATTGTGCGCAACCTGCCAAAATTGGAAGTGAGAGAAACTGAAAAGGTTAAGTTATCCATTGTGCGGTAAAAAAGTGTTGAGTCGTCACAAATTGGCACTATCACACACCTTGCCAGCTCGTGGGTATTGTGACAGCCCTTGGCACTTGAAACGGTTCATAAGAGGCATGTCTTTCTTGTACAGTTTTACGCTGCGCAGGCTCTCTTCCTTTGTGATGTGCAAGTCCTATGTGATGTGCAAGAAAATGGTTTTGATTGATTCAATAGAGAACAGATTTAAAATGAGAGAATCTGATGATATTGAGAGCTCTCATTCAAGTTGTAGCGTAATAAAATTTCATTATAAATCAATATGTTGTATGTGATAAAGCACCTTAGGCAGTGAGGTCGCTAAAATTATGACGCATGAGCTTTAGCGGCAGTGATGAATATTCTCAGGCAGGGGTTTTCTTGTCGAGCTTTATGTGAGTAAACCATATAAATGGGGAAGCTGAGAGGAACCTGTCCAGAGAAAGTGAACTGTTTACAAATCGTTGCTGATAGGAATCATCGTCCTTTGAGATGTTGAGAGGAAATGACAATTCTCATGAAATCTGTCTTTTGAGGTGTTCTGATATTGAAGTGAGCAGGGAGAACGCGTTAGACAAGAAGCTGAGTTATTATTGTTTACAGATCAATAGAGTTTAAAAATTTTCGTTCTTTTTTGGGGAGGAAACCAGACAAAAAGTGATCTTAGAGAGCAAAATGATTTCAAAAAAGATTGCGATAAAAAACGTGGGGTATTTGTAGCGGTGTGCGTTTTGAGCTTATTCCTGTCTGTGATCTAAAATGCTCTTATGAAGATGCTTTTTAGAATAAGAGATTGTTACTAATATATTGACTTATAATGATAGTTTAATCTTCTCTCTGTTGAATGAGAAATCTAAGTATTATAAATTTTCTTATTTTAAATCTATTAAAATTATTTTTTTGCATGTCATACGAGGTTGGTATGTTCGTGTTTAAGAAAGGCGTAATGCATGCCTCTTACCAATCATCCCAAGAGGTTTAAGAGCTATCGTAATACTTGGGGGGTGGCAAAATATAGGGTGAGGCGGTTTGCATTTTTTATGAAGGGTAAAGAGGGTGGTATCAATAAATTTTTATGACAAGTCTGGAGATCTTATGGCTGTCTGGGCACTCTATTTACAAGAGCTTATATATTGGGATGGTATGTACAGATCCGCGCTGTGAGATATGTTTGGGATGTAAGAGATGTCTTGGGTGAATGTGCAATACAGTGACACGTGCATTGGGATGTTCTGCGTTGTATGAGGGTAAGCTCTGTCGAGATTTTATAGAGGCAACTCGTGTGGAAGGGTATGAAGCGGTTCGTGGGTGGCAAGGTTTTTAAAAAGTCAGAAGGATAAAGATTAGAATGCGGTTCTGATATAGACTTGGAGCGTTTTAATATATTGGAATATAAGAATGCGGATTTGATTGATCTGTTGTATTGCGCTTTCAGCATTGTTCTTTTTAACAGGATAGGCAATGAAATGGATATCAGGCATTAAATATTTAAGTTCTCGCATCGAGCGCCACACATGGTAATCATGGGTGACGATATAAAGGGTTTTATAATGGTGTTTTTTGATCCAATCGGCGCTTTCTTTAGCATTTCCTCTGGTGTTAGTCGCTTGATGCCCGATGTCAATACAACAGGAGATAAGCCGTGGGGTAATATGCATGTTATGCATAAAGCCCTTCAGATTGGTTGTGGTGTTTACACCACTGATGAGGAGACGTGAACCAAGCCCCTTTTGTAAGAGATAAAGTCCTGCCTCTATTCGGTTTTCTCCGCCTGTAAGCACAATGATTGCATCGGCTTTGGGAAGAGGGGTTGGGGGATAGAGACGTTCGGTTTTTTCAGAAAAAACAATGAAACCACCCCAGAAAATGAAAACAGTGATTGCAAGAGTAAGGGTTGTCGGTGGAAAATAACGAAATAAGAAGTGCATAGACCAACGATAGTGTGCCCGTTTTGGAAGAGGGCGTTCTAAATTGTTTTGCGTCAATGAGTTGAAAGTGTTGTGAGTCATAAAATTAAAATAAACCGTTTTCACATTGATCAATTTTTTTCAGTTGCGCTAAAATAGTCATGCGGTTGGTAAGGGTGGTGAGAAAAGAAACGAAAATAATAAGGAGAATGATTTTTCCATAAGGGATAGAACTGATGGAAAGATGTCCAAACAAAGCTGTTACTTGGCTAGCTTCCACTCTTCCCAAGTTATAATTCGTCCAGAAGCAAAAGGCTGAAAACAGAAATATGCTTGTAAGACCACCATATAAAGCACCACGCAGCGCAGTTTTAAAAAAATGCCAGTCAAATTGGCGCGCAATGAAAAGAGTTTCAGTACCAAGGAAATATAAGACATTGATAATATGTGCATTTTCTGCCAATGCATTGCGGGTGGCAAAAATGATGGTAAGAATAAGAGAGCCTAGAACCAATGCTAAAATTGAAAAACCAATGAAAACAGTGGTGTGTGCCATGGTTGCAAAACGATGAACCCAAACACGATGATCATCAAATTGACCTCCTGGAATTTGGGTTTTAATGGCGTGATTAATAGCTGCAAAATTGATTTCTGTATCCTCTTTTAGAGTGACAATGATAAGGCGGGGAAGAGGTAGTTCATTGATATTAAAACCTGTTCCAAGCCATGGTTCCAGTAACTTTTCTGTGGCTTTTTGGTCAACAATTTTTGCATCTTGTACACCAGAAAATGTTTTAACCAATTGTACGGCATCACGGAGTGCTTTGTTGATATCAACATTGTCAATGGGGCGTATTTGTATTGTTGCTTCATAGCTAATTTGACTGCTCCAATTTTTGGCCGCACGGTGGACT
This sequence comes from Bartonella sp. TT119HLJHH, assembly GCF_042193385.1. Classification (NCBI taxonomy): domain Bacteria; kingdom Pseudomonadati; phylum Pseudomonadota; class Alphaproteobacteria; order Hyphomicrobiales; family Bartonellaceae; genus Bartonella; species Bartonella sp. TT119HLJHH. The sequence goes on from NZ_JBHILS010000004.1 coordinate 30,693, forward strand.
AAATCAACACCGATTAAGGTGAGACTTGAGAGAAATGTCATAATAGCAATCACGGCAACGAGTGCTTTTCCAGAAATATTACCACTGGGAATAATCGCTGTTGTGTTTTTTTTATTGCTTATAAAAATGGGGAAAGATTTATTCATGAATCGTCATCCGTCCGTTATGGAGAAGCATACGCCGTGCTGCAACTTGTTCCATTAAGGCTATATCATGGGTGGCAATGATAACAGCTGTTCCAAAACGATTTAATTCAATAAACAAACGGAGGAGGCGTTTTGCCAAGGGCGGATCGACATTCCCTGTTGGTTCATCCGCAAGGAGGATTTCGGGTTGATCAATGAGTGCGCGTGCTATGGCTACCCTTTGTTTTTCTCCACCGGAAAGAACCGGTGGTAAAACATGAATATGATCTCCAAGACCTACCCAACAGAGAAGATCTTCCACTTCACTGCGATAGGTTGCTTCTTCTTGTCCTTTAATGCGTAAAGGTAAGGAGACATTTTCATAAGTGGTCATGTGGTCGAGTAAACGAAAATCTTGAAAAACCACACCGATACGTTGTCGCAGCGCAGGGAGCTCTTGTCGTTTGAGCAATGCTGTGTCTGTTCCAAAGAGATCAATATGACCGCGGGTGGGTTTGAGTGCCAAAAACATAAGACGCATCAGCGACGTTTTCCCTGCTCCAGAGGCACCTGTGAGAAATTGAAATGATCCAGGAGGAATATGAAAGCTAATATCACGAAGGACTTCAGGGCCCATTCCATAGCGTAGGCCGACATTTTCAAAATGAATCACTTTTTATTATTACTCCTGATTTTATATGGCATCATTTATTCTAAAAACTCTTACTTTCATTGCTTTAGATTTTTGTTGTAAGCTTGTTTATTTTAGATTTCATGGTTTTCAATATTTTTTATACACCCTCGTTATAGATAAATATTTTTGCTCAAGAATATTATCACTTATACTTTCTTTTTTTAGCCTTATTTATGATTTTAGCAGGAATTTCAAAGGGATTCTAGCATAAACATCAGAACTATTTTTCCTTATTACTCAGAGGCTTTTTTTGCATTGAGTGGACATTGGGTGATTTTAAAAAGCTATGTTGCTCTTTTTATCTTACTTTCTTATTCTTGTTCGCATCCCAATCCTGAGGTTTTTGCTTAAATTATTTCTTACCTGTCATGAAGAAAAGCGTTTGTTGTTAGAATGATTGAGCTTTTCATGAATTGTTTTGTTTTTTATTCTCCTCGGTGGTTTTCGTAATAATGCTGAGATAATTTTAGCAGAAAAACAAAAACCACCGTATGTTGTATTTCGTCCTGTTTTTTAGTTTTGTCGGTTGGCAATCAGATCTTCAACAACTTGTGGTTCAGCAAGGGTTGAAATATCTCCGAGAGTATCAAAATCGTTTTCAGCGATTTTTCGTAAAATACGTCTCATAATTTTCCCTGATCGCGTTTTGGGAAGCTGCGGAGCAAACTGAATTTTATCCAATATGGCAATAGAGCCTATTTCTTGTCTCACATGTTTGATAAGGTCTTTTTTTAATTCTTCACTTGGCTCTGTTCCTTCCATAAGGGTGACAAAACTATAAATTCCTTGTCCTTTAATGGGATGCGGGTAACCCACAATAGCTGCTTCTGATACAGCGGGATGAGAAACAAGAGCTGATTCAATTTCAGCGGTTCCTAACCTGTGTCCCGAGACATTGAGAATGTCATCAACTCGTCCTGTGATCCAATAATAACCGTCACTATCGCGCCTACAGCTATCGCCTGAAAAATATTTTCCTTTATAGGAGGAAAAATAAGTTTGAATAAAGCGTTCATGATCCTTATAAAGTGTGCGCATTTGTCCGGGCCATGAATCACTGATACAAAGATTGCCTTCTGCTTCACCTTCTAAAACATTGCCTTGGGCATCAACAATTTGGGGTTGAACACCAAAAAAAGGACGTGTGGCCGATCCTGCTTTGAGGGGTGTTGCACCGGGCAAGGGCGTGATCATATGCCCTCCTGTTTCCGTTTGCCACCATGTATCGAGAATCGGACAACGGCCATTTCCAACTGTATGATAAAACCATTCCCATGCTTCTGGATTAATCGGTTCTCCTACCGTGCCTAAGAGACGCAACGATGTTCTGTTTGAGTGTTCAACAAACGCATTTCCTGCTCCCATTAAGGCGCGGATAGCTGTTGGTGCTGTATAGAGCGTATTGACTTGGTGTTTGTCGACAATTTCCCAAAATCTGCCTTTGTCAGGAAAGGTTGGTGTGCCTTCAAACATTAAAGTGGTCGCACCATTGCATAAAGGTCCATAAACCAAGTAAGAATGACCGGTAATCCACCCAATATCAGCTGTGCACCAGTAAACTTCATCGGGGTGGTAATCAAAAACATATTGGTGAGTCATCGAGGCAAAAACAAGATAGCCTGCTGTGGTATGCAAAACACCTTTAGGTTTGCCGGTGGAGCCTGAAGTATAAAGAATAAAAAGTGGATCTTCAGCATTCATTGGTTCTGGTGGACAAGCTGTTTTGGCATGAGCTATCTCTTCGTGGTACCAAAAATCACGCCCTTCTACCCATTGAATGGGTCCACAAGTTCGCTGTATAACCATGACTTGGTCCACATGCACGTTTTGGCGCGCGGCTATCTCAATGGCATGATCAACATTGTCTTTTAAGTTAATCCGTTTGCCGCCACGCAAGCCGTGATCAGCAGTAATCATAAAGGTTGATTCACAGTCAACAAGGCGTCCTGCTATTGCTTCAGGAGAAAAGCCTGCAAAAATAACCGAATGAATGGCTCCAATGCGAGCACAAGCAAGCATGGCATAGGCTGCTTCGGGAATCATGGGGAGATAAATGGTTACTTTATCGCCTTTCTTAATGCCGTGGCTTTTTAAAAGATTGGCAAAACGACAAACATGTTCATAAAGCTCGTTATAGGTTATTTTTTTATCATGATAAGGATTATCTCCTTCCCAAATGAGCGCGATTTTGTCTCCATGGGTTTTCAGATGGCGATCAATGCAATTATAGGTAACATTTGTTATCCCATCTTCGTACCATTGAATCGATACATCTCCGTTAAAAGAAGTGTTTTTTACTTTTGTAAAAGGTTTAAACCATTCAATGCGTTGACCGTGTTTTGCCCAGAAGCTTTCTGGATCATCGATGCTTTCTCGATACCATTGTTGATAAGTTTCCTCATCGAGTAAAGTATTTTTTTTGATCTCTTCTGATATTGGATAAATTTTTTCAGTCATGTTTCCCTCTTTTTATTGTTTGAAAAAATCTGCCTCTGTATTTTTGTATGGTTATATTTGTGGCAGAGTTTTCCCAAAAGCTTTTCATTGTGAGGTTAGACTAAATGACAAAGATTAGAATAGTCAATTTTTAAATCTGATACGTTTGTATTCAAAGAGAGTATTTTATGCTTTTAGGATATTTAAATGTGGCAAAGTCTATTGCGGTATAGAGCCTTTTATAAACGCACAAAGGCATTAAAAAATACCATATAAAAAAGGGAGAGGGAATGAGAATGCTTTTTAAAAGAATAAATTTACTAAAATTAATATAAACCAAAATATCTACACAAACTATCAAAAATAATGAACAGAATTACTGTATATAATGTTGATTTTATAGCTACTTTCCAACTGTAATCACCAATTTTTTTAAAACCAATAGCATATATAGGGATGAATACAAAGAGAATGCAAAACAGCCTTATTATTTCATAACGAATATTCATTATAAAAAATCCTAAATTATAATATGTTATAAATAATAGATATCCCTGAAAAATATTTTATCCAAAGATGTAGATATTTAACTTTGGTATATTCTTTCAAATATATTTACAAAACTACTAATTTCAGAGATATCTTTGTAGCTATTCTCTATAAATTAGAACCAACAATTCCAAGCTGATTGTCCAAAGCCATAAAGAGCACCTCCAATGAGTCCCCCTCCAAAACCTACAGCTCCACCTGTAAGAGCACCTTGTAGTCCTCCAAACAGATACCCTCCTGCTGCACCTGTTAGTCCTCTCTCAGTTGCTAGTTGAGTGGAGTGTGAAAACATGTTATTAGCAAAACCACTAACGCTACATGCATTTCATGAGTAGGTCTTGAATTGTGCGAATGACCAAAAGAAGGACTTGTCGCTATATGACCTATTAATTCTCCTTAATTATCTATATTAAAAGTAGTATCATAATGATACATTTCAAATGACTATCATGTATTTTAGATCAGCGTAAAAGATAAATTTCAAAAAATAATAATAAAAATACTGTATAAATCATATATATGATATGTATGTATGAAATTTTATTCTTAAAAAGATAATAATATTATTTGCAATATTTTAAAATATAAGAAATATCTCCTGTTTTTTCTTAATTAAAGTTTAAATTTAGAAAAATTGCGTATATGAAAAGTTGAAGTTTTTCTCTTTGTTTAAGAGAACGACAAAGGAATATCGTTATTGAAATCTGCTTTGTTGCTATTGTTTTGTGTGTATGTGTTATGCCTACATGCACGGGGTTCGTTCTTTTATTTTTCAAGCAGATATTGACCGTATTTTACGCTTTGTAGAGCATAGAAAGCCTCTATGCTATCGTTGACCTTATAGATTGCTATCATGTTGTTTAGCGCGGTTCTTGGTGCTCTATTGGGTATTTGAGATGTTTATTTTGCTCAAGTGACTTACATGAAAGAGTTTTGTTACTGTATTATGCAACCATAAGCCTCTTTTTGTCTGCTTTATGCCATTGGCATGTGGGGAAATTGTTTACGCGTGTTGGAGAAGTTAAGAGAATTCATGATTTTCAATGGAAATCATTGCGATGATCTTATTCAATATTCTTTTGTAATTATTTATTTCGCGACAGTTTTTTCATTCATGCGTAACGCTCCTCTTATCATTTTGCCTTTATATAAGGATTTATTTTTTATGTTGCTTTTGCTGGAGAGGCGGTCAGAGGGGAGTAAAGTAGAGCCAATGTGCGAGAATATGAGAGCCAAATTGCAATGCTAATTTGAAGTTATTGTATGTGTTGTGGATGTGCCGGTGAGAAATTTGAGAAACCAGCTTTTTTGCTAATTTTGCTAACAGGATGAAAGAGGGGCTAGAATCTTTTTTGCTAGAATTGCTCTTTTATTGATATTGAAGGAAATATTTTTTCTCATTTCTGCTGTTTTGGGCTTGTTCGTAGAATCTTCAATGGGAATTTATATGAGGGGAAATTGCTTTACACAGGGCGTTTTCCAAATAAAGCAGAGCCAATGCGAAGGACGTTAGAGCCAAACTGTAGAGCGGTTTTGAAGTCATTGGACATGCCCATGGAAAGCTTTGGAAGACCGGCTTGTTTTGCCAGCTTTTCTAACAGTGCGAAATAGGGACCGGGGTTTTCGTCGACAGGGGGGATGCCCATAAGACCGATAATATCAAGTCCATAATTGTTTTTGCATAGAGAAACAAAAGGGATCACTTCTTGGGGTGCAACACCACTTTTTTGCGGTTCTAACCCAATGTTGACTTGAACATAGCAGGGAAGATGCCTTTTTTGCTTTTGCATTTCTTCCATCAAAACTTTGGCTATTTTTTCACGATCAACCGTTTGAATGACATCAAAAATCTTTACAGCTTCAGCGGCTTTATTTGATTGTAGGGGACCGATGAGATGGAGTTTAATATTTTCAAATTGTTGACGTAAAGCAGGCCATTTTTGTGCTGCTTCTTGTACGCGGTTTTCTGCAAAAAGACGTTGTCCTGCTTGTAAAATGGGGCGTATATCAACAGCAGAAACAGTTTTTGAAACAGCGATAAGTTCAATTTCTTCTATAGGGCGTTGTAGCTCTTGACATGTTTCAGCAATGTCTTGTTGAAGGTTTTGCCATGCTTCAATGGAAGGGGTATCAAAGGGTGTTTGTGTATTCATGTTTTTGTGCTTTACCGTTTTTGTTCAAGAGTTGGTCGTTTTTTTAAAAGTTTTATAAAATACTTAGGGAAATATTTCACGAAAATGTTGACGATGAGGTTAATCCATGGTCAAGCATAATAAAACAAGTTTTTTGGTTCAGTTTTATTAAAAGAGTATAATGGGAATGACGATTGAGCATTATAAGATAGGCGAACGCTATAATCCACGGGCGAGAGAAAAAAAATGGCAAGAAATTTGGGATGAAAAGAAAATTTTTCAGACTGTCCAAGAAGATGCTCGTGAAAAATATTATGTTTTAGAGATGTTTCCTTATCCTTCTGGGCGCATTCACATGGGGCATGTGCGCAATTATGCCATGGGGGATGTGGTTGCACGCTATAAACGCGCCAAGGGGTTTAATGTGCTTCATCCCATGGGGTGGGACGCTTTTGGGATGCCGGCTGAAAATGCTGCTATGCAAAATAAAGTGCACCCTAAAACTTGGACTTATCAAAATATTGCAGTGATGCGGGGGCAATTAAAACAATTAGGGCTCTCGATAGATTGGACTCGGGAATTTGCGACTTGTGATGTGGAATATTACCACCGCCAGCAAATGCTGTTTCTTGATTTTTATCAAAAGGGGTTGGTTGCGCGTAAAGTGGCTAAGGTGAATTGGGACCCCGTTGATCATACTGTTTTGGCCAATGAACAGGTGGTTGATGGACGGGGATGGCGTTCTGGTGCGTTGGTTGAACAGCGGGAATTAACCCAGTGGTTTTTCAAAATTAGCGACTTTAGTGAAGATCTCTTGACTGGGCTTGAAGAGCTTGAACAGTGGCCTGAAAAAGTTCGCACCATGCAAAAAAATTGGATTGGAAAATCACAAGGTTTGCTGATTCGTTGGGCTTTAAAGTCGACAGGTGATACTGATGATGTTTGTGAGAAATTTGATGAGGTTGTTTGTTATTCAACGCGCCCTGATACACTTTTTGGTGCCTCCTTTTTGGCTCTGTCTGTTGATCATCCTATTGCACAAGCTTTGGCAAAAAAAGACAAAGCGTTGAGTGCTTTTATCGAAAATTGTCGGTGTGGTGGAACGACAACAGCAGCACTTGAAACGGCTGAAAAACAAGGGTTTCTCACTCCTCTTTTAGCGGTGCATCCTTTTGATTCAACGATGCATATTCCCGTTTATATCGCTAATTTTGTGCTTATGGACTATGGAACAGGGGTTGTGTTTGGTTGTCCGGCCCATGATCAGAGAGATTTTGATTTTGCACGTAAATATGACCTTCCAATAAAACCAGTGGTTTTGCCTTTAGGAGTTGAGAAAGAAGATTTTGTCACACCTGAAACCCCTTATGTTGGTGATGGGGTGATGATTAATTCTAGATTTTTGGATGGTTTAACACCCCAACAAGCCTTTGAAGAGGCAGCGAAAAGGCTTGAAAAACAAATGCTCAATGGGCAACCGCAAGGGAAAAAAACAGTGCAATTTCGTTTGCGTGATTGGGGGATTTCGCGGCAACGTTATTGGGGGTGCCCCATTCCCATGATCCATTGTACAACTTGTGGGGTTGTCCCTGTTCCACGTGCTGATTTGCCGGTTGTATTACCTGAGGATATTACTTTTGATCAACCGGGCAACCCTCTTGCACGGCATGAAACATGGCAGAATGTTGCTTGCCCGATCTGTGGTCAACCTGCCAAACGTGAAACCGATACCATGGATACATTTGTTGACTCTTCTTGGTATTATGCACGCTTTACGGCTCCTTTTGCGCAGGAACCGGTTGACAAACAAGCAACAGCTGAATGGTTGCCGGTGCAACAATATATTGGTGGAATTGAGCATGCCATTTTGCATCTTCTTTATGCGCGCTTTTTTATGCGTGCCATGAAATTGCTAGGTTATGTGACGGTCGATGAGCCTTTTAAGGGGCTTTTTACCCAAGGGATGGTGGTGCATGAAACCTATCGGGATGAACAGGGTTGGGTTTCTCCAGCAGAAATTTCGATTGTTGAAAAAGATGGAAAGCGTCAAGCTTATAAATTAACCGATCAAAGTGAAGTGACGATTGGTTTGATTGAAAAAATGTCTAAATCAAAAAAGAATGTCGTTGATCCTGATGATATTATTGCATCTTATGGTGCTGATACTGTGCGCTGGTTTGTGTTGTCAGATTCTCCTCCTGAGAGGGATGTTATCTGGACAGAATCTGGTGTTGAAGGGGCTCATCGCTTTGTCCAGCGTGTTTGGCGCCATGTGGCTTTGAGTGCTTCTGTTTTAAAGGATATATCCCCTTGTGCAGGGCATCAGGGAGCGGCTTTGGAACTCTCAAAAGCAGCTCATCGTACGCTCCACGCTGTAGAAGATGATTTGGAAAAATTTGCTTTTAATCGGGCTATTGCACGGCTTTATGAATTCTTGAATATTATGGCACCGTTGTTAAACAGGATAGCAAGTGTTGACGATGAAATGAAAGCTTCTTTACGTCAAGCCATGGATTTTTTTCTTGCCATGATTGCACCAATGATGCCTCATTTAGCAGAAGAATGTCATGCTGTTTTAGGGGAAGAAACTTTAATGTCTACGCTTGCTTGGCCTGTTTATGATCCCGCATTAATTGTTGAAGAATGTTACACTTTGCCGGTGCAAATTAATGGTAAAAAACGTGGTGAAGTGACTGTTGCAGCAACAGCGAGTGAGACGATGATTAAAGAAGCGGTTTTGGCTTTAGACTTTGTAAAGGCGCAGCTGATTGAAAAGCCTATGAAAAAAATCATTGTTGTTCCAAAAAGGATTGTGAATGTCGTTCTTTAAAAGTTTTATTCTTTTCGTTTTAGCTGGTGTATTCACACTGTTGTGTGGATGCAAAGTTGAGCCGCTTTACCGTCAAGAATTGCAGAGTTCAATGGCGATGGATGCTGCTTCTTATGGGAATTCTTCTTCTGCATATCCTTCTGGACAAGCTTCTTTGGGGCTTGCGCAAAAGCTTGCCTCTATTGTTGTGGAAGAACCTTCGGATCGTTTTGGTCAAATGGTGCGCAATCATTTACTGTTTCTTTTGTATGGGAATGGGGGTAAATCTTCTCTACCGGCTTATCGATTGGCATTGCAGACGTCCGTATTTACAAGAGAATCGATGCAGATAGAGGTTGATTATGATAAAAAGAGAGAGGGACGATCTTCTGTTGGAACTATTATGAGCAGAGCTTCTTATACTTTGCAGGATATGAAAAATACTCTTATTGTAAAAGGAACTGCAACACTGAACGCCTCTTTTGAACGCCTTCGTCAAGAATATGCAACGATGCAAGCAGAAGAAGATGCAAAAAAACGTGTTGCGGAAGAGTTGGCGGAACAGATTTTTTTGTTACTTTCAAAAGATCTTTCCAATACAACGTCTAGATATTAAACAATATTTTGTCCTGTTTTTTTCCAGTCGTCGAGAAATATTTGCAACCCTTTATCAGTAAGAGGATGTTTGACTAGGGCTTTTAAGACTGTTGGTGGAACTGTTGCAACGTCAGCACCGCTTAGTGCTGCTTCTTTGACATGATTAACGGTACGGATTGAAGCAGCTAAGATTTGTGTTTCAAAGTTATAGTTATCATAAATTGTGCGTATTTCATGAAGCAGTTCACTGCCATTATTTCCGCAATCATCAAGTCTTCCGATAAAAGGTGAAACGAATGTCGCACCTGCTTTAGCTGCTAATAAGGCTTGATTGGCAGAAAAACAAAGGGTGAGATTTGTTTTTAATCCTTCTTTTGTGAGGGCTTTACAGGCTTTTAATCCATCAAGTGTTAAAGGAAGCTTGATGCAAATATTGTCGGCAACCTTTGCTAAAACAGCCGCTTCTTTCATCATGTCTTCAAATTGAGTTGCGGCAACTTCAGCAGAAACAGGTCCGCGAACAAGGGCGCAAATTTCTTTTGTAACATCAAGAATATTGCGTCCTGATTTTAGGATAAGAGAGGGATTGGTGGTAACACCATCAACAAGACTTAAATTCTGTAACTCTTGGATTTCTTCAATATTGGCGCTATCCACAAAAAACTTCATCTCTAACCTCTTCTTTTTAGCTTTTACCCTATTTTTTGTTATGCGCTATTGTTGACGGCAAAAGCAAGAGCAAGAATTAATATAAAGAACAAAAATGCCAGGGTATTAATTATGTATCTACTTTTTGTAAAGAAAGCTCTCTTATTGTTTTCACGTCCATTTCATGGTGTTGCTCGTAATAAGGCGTAGGATTCATTTCGCACTACCATCTTTGTATCTTAGCATCTTTGCTTGATGATATCTTTATGCTTATGGCAATAAGCCAGTATTATCATACACTGTGCTCATTTCCCATTGGTGATTGCTCTTGATATTTGAGAATTTTTATAAGACGTTTCCTTTTTTCACGAGGTTTACATTTAGTTTTTCTTGTTGCGTGTCAGTGAATGGATTTTTGTGTCGCAAAACACCGTTGATGAAAATATGCGTTTTATGCATGAAGTTTTTCTGTGCTCAAAGAATTTGTTTATAACGAAAAAAATTCTCGTATTGAAGGTTTTTGTTACAATATGTAAAATGATGATTATATCTTTATAAATCAGTTTGTTGAAGATAAATTGAGATATGAGGCAGTAAAAAAAATAAAAGTGTGCATTGGGAAGAAGTCACACTATGGGATCGCTTTGTTGAAGGACGCACTTACGATATCATGTTGAATGCGTGATGAGCTTTATTTGCACAGAAGGATGGCGCTGTTTTTTTGCTATAGAAGAAGAGATTGATTCTTTATATTGGCACTTTGGTGATGGAATGCGTGTTAAAAAGAATTTTTGTTAGAAAAGTGTTGTGATCGGGGGGATTGAATCCTGCAATGAATTTTATAAGAGTGTTTAAAGATAAGCTGTAGATCTGTTGGTGCTCAATAGGTCGTAGATTGGTTAAAAAGATGAATTCAAACATGATAGAGGAAAAGATTGTATCCGTATTGGTTCCTCTTCCTGTTGCTCACCCTTATAGTTATAAAGTTCCGTCTTCTATGGAAGTGAATATTGGTTCTTTTGTTCGAGTTCCGGTGATGGGGCGTGAACTTTGCGGTTTTGTTGTGGATGTTGGAGAAAAAATAGCGGATGGGAAAGGGGCTGCTCCTGTGGCACGTGAAAAATTACGCTTTCTTCTTCATGTTTTTGATTGTCCCCCATTAAAGTCAGAAATGATCACATTTTTGCGTTTTGTTAGTCGCTATACAATGGCACCTTTTGGTCTTGTTGCACGATTGGTTTTGTCTGTACCGGCTGCTTTAGAGCCGGAAGCGCAGATGCTGGGTTTGCGATATTGTGGTGGCAATGTAGAACGTCTCACACCAGCACGATCACGGATTTTGGAATTGGTACGTGATGAGAAAATATGGACACGTTCTGGTCTGGCACATGCGGCTGGAACTTCGGTTTCTGTTGTTGAAGGTTTAAAAGCTCTAGGGGTTTTCGAAGATGTTATGGTTCCTGCTCCTGATCTTGTGGAAATGCCTGATCCTGATTTTTGTCCTCCTCAGTTGCAGGGAGCACAAAATGAAGCAGCAACAGTATTGCGGGAAGGTGTTTTATCTTCTCAGTTTCAAGTTTTTTTGCTTGATGGTGTGACTGGGTCTGGAAAGACAGAAGTTTATTTTGAAGCGGTTGCTCAAGCCTTCAAAGGGGACAAGCAGGTTTTAATTTTGTTGCCGGAAATTGCTTTAACTCAGCAGTTTTTAGATCGTTTTTATGCACGCTTTGGCGCTGCGGCAGCAGAATGGCATTCCGATTTAACACCGCGTCGTAGAGAACGCGTCTGGCGGCAAGTCGCAGAAGGGCGGGTGCGTGTCGTTGCGGGGGCTCGTTCGGCACTTTTTCTTCCCTTTCCTAAGCTTGGCTTGATTGTTGTCGATGAAGAACATGATAGCGCTTATAAACAAGAAGAGCGCATTTTTTATCATGCTCGTGATATGGCTGTTGCACGGGGCTCTTTTGAGCATTTTCCTGTTATTTTATCTTCAGCAACACCGTCGATTGAAAGCCAAGCCAATGTTTTAAAAGGGCGTTATCAAAAGGTGCATTTACCTTCCCGTTTTAAAGAAGTTGCACTTCCACAGTTGCGGGTGGTTGATATGCGCCAAGGAGGAGTGCAAAAGGGGCGCTTTATTTCCTTTTCTCTTGAAAGGGCTTTAAAACAAACGCTTGATAAGGGCGAACAAGCTCTTCTTTTTCTTAATCGTCGTGGTTATGCACCTTTGACTTTATGCCGAATTTGCGGACATCGTTTTCATTGTACCGATTGTTCAAGTTGGCTGGTAGAACATCGTGCGCAAGGGCAACTGAAATGTCATCATTGTGGATATCATGAACCACTTCCTCAAGCCTGTCCTGAATGCGGGACATTAGATCATCTTGTGGCTTGCGGACCGGGTGTGGAAAGAATTGCCGAAGAAACACAAATGCTTTTTCCTCAGGCGCGATCATTGATCCTTTCAACAGATCTCAAAGGAGGGATTGGACAGTTGCGCAGCGAATTGCAAGCCATTGCCAATGGCGATGTGGACATTATTATTGGAACACAGTTGGTCGCTAAAGGACATCATTTTCCCAAGCTCTCTCTGGTTGGCGTTATTGATGCTGATCTTGGTCTTGCCAATGGCGATTTACGCGCAAGTGAACGTACCTTCCAGCTGCTTTCTCAAGTTACCGGAAGAGCAGGGCGTGTGGGATTGAAGAGTTTAGGATTATTGCAAACCTATCAACCAGATCATCCGGTCATCAAAGCCTTACTTTCATGTCAACCAGAAGATTTTTACACACGTGAGATTGCGGCACGGCAGCATTATCATTTGCCTCCCTATGGGCGGCTTGCCTCTTTGATCGTATCTGCACAACAGCGTCAAGAAGCAGAATATTATGCGCGCGCATTGCGTCAAGCAGCGCCACGGGAAAAAAATATCTCGGTTATGGGACCAGCAGAAGCACCTTTGGCTTTAGTTCGGGGGCGTTATCGTTTTCGGCTTTTGCTGCAAGGACAGCGCTCTTTTGATATACAAGGGTTTATACGTGCCATGCTTAGCGGGACACCCAAAATGCCCAGTTCCGTTCGGGTTCAAATTGATATTGATCCGCAAAGCTTTTTCTAAAACCCGTGCAATATTACAATGAAGGGGTGTGGGTTTAATGAAGGTCGTGGTTTTGATGTTGTTTGACGTTCAAACCTCATACAGCAGCATGTAATAGAAAATAAAATGTTTTTGTGCTGTATGAGTCGTTTTGATGTTATGCCAAATTAGAGTGAACATATTATATCTGTTTTGTTTATCTTTGATGAGAACATAGATTCATTTTGGAGCGTAAAGGTAAAAACAAGTGTTTACCGTTATCATCTTTTTTATTTGATTTTTTTGTTTTTAAAAGCGTTCATAGCAATATTTTTTAATTATGGAGCTGCCCTAGCTCTTCAAGCTTTTGTTACTCTTGTTCTTTAATGGGGCTGCGTTTTTCATGCAAAGCAGAGCAGCCAAAACAGAATATCATTGTATTGTTACATTATATATGCTTGTTTAAGTGAATATTTCTCAGCACGCTCGAATTCATTTTATGATGTTACCCGTGTGAATAATATCATTGAGTAATATAATGTACAAGGTTTTATGAATACAGAAGCCGTTAGGGAGTACCATCTTTATTTTATAAAGATACCGGTTGGCACCATTATATTATTTTCGCTCTGAGTGTTACGAAAGCTCTTGGTCCTTGAGAGCGTTTATAAGAGATGTTTTGTCTTTAATCATTTTATCCCTCTTCCTTACTTGTAATGGAGCAAAGGAATGATTTTGATCAAAGAACTTGAAATGAGAGAATGATGTTGGGAGGACTTCAGTATGAAGAAAGATATGTTATCATTATAAATCAATGTGTTGTATATTTAAGTTGTATATTTTAAAAGTGTTTTTAAAAGGAAAAATATTTGGTGAAATGTTTTCAAAAGCGTGGGTATTTGAAGAAAAAAGATCAAATTTTTCTTAATATTAAGGGGGATATCCGTTATTTTTTCTTGCTTATGAGTTTGAAATAATACATTTTTTCAGTCGCAGTCGCAGTCGCAGTCGCAGTCGCAGTCGCAGTCGCAGTCGCAGTCGCAGTCGCAGTCGCAGTCGCAGTCGCAGTC
>NZ_JBHILS010000004.1:44925-63998 GCF_042193385.1 Bartonella sp. TT119HLJHH
GCAACATTGTTTATAAGGATAATTCATTGTTTTGTATGTTTAATGAGAATCCCGAATATCGTAAGATTCTCTCATTTCAAATCTTTTGATCAAAATCATTCCCTTGTACATAACAAGTGGGATGAACGTGAGGCGTGAAACTGTATAAGAAAGGACTAAAAATGTCTCTTATGAACCGTCTCTAGTTCCAAGGGCCTGCTGCACGCGCCCCCACGAGCTGGTAAAGTGTGTTATGGTGCGCTGGCTTGTGTTTTTATGGAGCGTAAAGATGGGGGACTCAATGGATTGACCATTATATCATTCATAATCCTATCATTCATAGGCGCCGTCGTGAAATAGGCTTGGGAGCATTAAGAAATGTTTCTTTAAAACAAGTCCGTGAGACTGCAACCCAATGGCGCTCTGTTTTTCGTAAAGGACGGAACCTTATTAAAGAACACGATAAACAAAAACCTGAGGTAATGCGCAGTCACTTTTCGCAAAAGCACTTATGGTGATAAGTGGGTGATCTTTAATGTTAAGGAAGAACCGTTTTTTGGGGGAGGAAAGAGCATTGGAAGCAAAATTAAAGAAAATTAAAGAGATTGAAAAAAATCTCTCAGAGAATGTCAAAAAGAGGTATTTTAAAAACCTTGATGCCATCCTAGGGATCTAAAAGAATCCTTTTCAAAAATATTTTGAATATTTTATTTAAAATTTTTAAAAAGCAGCGATTTGTGGTGTTGCGAGTCGGTTATGTCTATGCTAGAAACCAAGTGATTTTTGTTCTAGGTTTTAAGAAGAAGATTCTTAAAATTAGGAGTGTCTGTTTCATTTCATCTGATAACTATCAGAGAATCGCTCAAGGGAAAGAGGCGGTATTTCGTGTCGGATTCATTTTCTCTCATACCGCTGCCGTTGGTAGATCAACGCTATGCGCAAGCGCTTTTTGATTGCGTTCAAGAAGCGGAAAACGTTGAAAAGGTTGAAAAGGCAGTGGAAAAATTTTTGCTTGTCTTGGAGCAAAATGAAGATTTAAAACGCTTCGTGCTCAGTCCATTCTTTTCAATCAAAGAGCAAATGAAGGTGATGCAGTCTGTTTGTGAAAATATCAAATTTGCTGATAAAAACGCAGGACAGGTTATTGGTAATTTTTTACGCGTTATCGCAGCAAACCGTAGGCTTAGTGCCGTATTTGGTATTTTACATGCTTTTCAGCGTTGTGTTGCACGCGCTCGTAGCCAAGTTACAGCACAAATTGTTTCTGCGTGCCCCTTAAGTTCTCAACAAAGACAAGAGTTGTGTGAGGCTTTGGAAGGTGTCATTGGAGGAAAAGTCTTGCTACATATCATTGTGGATCCAACAATTCTTGGTGGATTAATCATTCGTGTGGGGGCGTCTCAAATTGATACGTCTCTTCTAACAAAATTGTCTTCGCTTAAGCTTGCATTGAAAAAAGAGGTCAGCTGATGGATATTAGACCATCTGAAATTTCCAAAATTCTAAAAGAGCAAATCAAAAACTTTGACCAAAAGGCTGAGGTTTCAGAAATTGGTTGGGTTCTCTCTGTTGGGGATGGTATCGCCCGCGTTTATGGTTTGGATAATGTCCAAGCAGGGGAAATGGTTGCTTTTCCAAATGATGTGCGCGGTATGGCTCTCAATTTGGAAGTTGATAATGTTGGTGTGGTCATTTTTGGCTCAGATCGCGATATTCGTGAAGGGGATTGTGTAAAGCGATTGGGCGCTATTGTGGATGTTCCTGTGGGACCCGCTTTGCTGGGGCGCGTGGTTGATGCTTTGGGAAATCCTATCGATGGTAAGGGACCTATTAAGGCAACAGAGCGTCGTCGTGTTGATGTTAAGGCGCCTGGGATTATTCCACGTCAGTCTGTCCATGAACCAATGTCAACGGGATTAAAAGCAATTGATGCACTCATCCCCATTGGACGCGGACAGCGTGAATTGGTGATTGGTGATCGCCAGACAGGAAAAACAGCAATTTTGCTCGATACATTTTTAAACCAAAAACCTTTTCATGAAAAAGGGGCGGGACGAGAGCAAGACAAAGTTTATTGTATTTATGTGGCTATCGGTCAAAAACGTTCGACGGTGGCACAGTTCGTTAAAGTTTTAGAAGAACGTGGAGCACTGGAATATTCTATTATCGTAGCGGCAACCGCTTCTGATCCAGCGCCATTGCAATTTATTGCGCCTCTTGCCGGATGTGCTATGGGTGAATATTTCCGTGATAATGGGCAACATGCTTTGATCGGTTATGATGACTTATCAAAACAGGCGGTAGCTTATCGTCAAATGTCTCTTTTATTGCGTCGTCCTCCAGGTCGTGAGGCTTATCCGGGAGATGTTTTCTATCTTCATTCGCGTCTTTTAGAGCGCGCTGCGAAGTTGAATGCGGAAAATGGATCTGGGTCGTTGACAGCTTTGCCAGTTATTGAAACGCAAGCAAATGATGTTTCTGCCTATATTCCTACAAATGTGATTTCGATTACGGATGGGCAAATTTTTCTGGAAACTAATTTGTTTTATCAAGGAATTCGTCCTGCTGTAAATGTTGGTCTTTCTGTATCGCGTGTTGGTTCTGCTGCACAAATTAAAGCGATGAAGCAAGTTGCTGGCTCGATTAAGGGTGAATTGGCGCAATATCGTGAAATGGCAGCTTTTGCGCAGTTTGGTTCTGATTTGGATGCGTCAACCCAGCGTCTGTTGAATCGGGGTGCGCGCTTGACTGAGCTTTTAAAGCAACCGCAATTTTCTCCACTCAAAACAGAAGAACAGGTGGTGGTTATTTTCGCGGGTGTGAATGGCTATCTTGATTCTCTAGCGGTTTCTGATGTTGCGCGGTTTGAGCAGGGGCTTTTGGTGCTTTTGCGGAGTGATTATCAAGATCTCTTAAAGGCAATTGCTGAGCAAAAGCAGTTAACAGATGAGCTGAAAGATAAGTTGATGACGGTTCTTAACACTTATGCGAAAAATTTTTCATGATGAATTAATGGAATGCTTGAATGGCTTCACTAAAGGATCTTAGAGACCGTATCGCTTCGGTTAAAGCAACACAAAAGATCACCAAAGCTATGCAGATGGTTGCAGCAGCAAGGTTGCACCGTGCGCAAGAGGCGGCACAGTCTGCGCGTCCTTATGCGAAGAGGATGGCTGATATTTTGACCAGTGTTGCTGCTGATGTCGATGGTGTTGATGCGCCTGCTCTTATGCGTGGTACGGGGCGAGATGATGTGCATCTCTTGGTGGTGTGTACTGCTGAGCGCGGTTTGTGTGGTGCTTTTAATGTGCAAATCGCCCGTCGCGCACGTGAACAAATTAAAGCACTATTGGCAGCCGGTAAAATAGTGAAAATTATTACCGTGGGCAAAAAAGGTGCGGATATTTTATCGCGTGATTACAAAGGTTTGATGATTGATCACATCGATTTGCATGCTGTAAAACGAATTGGTTTTGCAGAGGCAGTAATGATTAGTCAACGGGTTGTCGATTTATTCAATGAAGGCGCTTTCGATGTTTGTACGCTGTTTTATTCTGAATTTGTTTCCGTAATTAATCAGCGTCCTACAGCTTTTGGCTTGATTCCAATGATTGCTCCAAAAACAGTTGTTGAGGCAATAGATGTTGTGGAGCAAACTGATCAGAGCAAAGATTCACAATCAATTGTTTATGAGTATGAACCTGATGCTGCTTCTCTTTTAGAGGCGCTTGTGCCACGCAATCTTTCGGTGCAGATTTTTCGCGCTTTGTTGGAAAATGTTGCTGGTGAAATGGGCGCAAAGATGACAGCTATGGACAATGCATCGCGCAATGCAGGTGAAATGATTAATAAATTGACGGTGGCTTATAATCGTCAGCGTCAGGCACAGATTACGACAGAATTGATCGAAATTATTGCAGGCGCTGAAGCGCTTTAAATGGAAAAGGTAAGGATTGATGGTAAAAGCAGTAACCTCAAGCAAAGGAACAGAAAAAGGTGAAAAAAAGAAACCAGCTGCTCGTTCCAGCGTGAAAAAAGCCGCTTCGAAATCTCAAGCGGATGTAAAGAGTGCGTCTGCGCCTGCGCGTAGTGCCGCTAAAGATACACCTGTAAAAAAAGATATATCCGCAAAAAAAGAACAGCATGCAAAAGGCGCTGTTGGTGAGATCAAACAGGTTATTGGTGCTGTCGTTGATGTGCAATTTGAAGGCGCATTGCCAAATATTCTTAACGCTTTGGAAACAGAGAATTTAGGCAATCGCTTGGTTTTGGAAGTTGCGCAGCATTTGGGTGAAAATACTGTGCGTACGATTGCTATGGATACGACTGATGGTCTGATGCGGGGCCAAAAGGTCGTGGATACAGGAACACAAATTAGCGTTCCTGTAGGAGAAGCGACGTTGGGACGTATTATGAATGTGATTGGAGAGCCGGTCGATAATGTGGGACCAATCGCTTCAACAAAAACGCGTTCTATTCATCAAGAAGCGCCTGAATATGTTGAGCAATCGACTGTTTCGGAAATTCTCGTTACTGGTATTAAAGTCGTGGATTTGTTAGCTCCTTATTCTAAAGGGGGTAAAATTGGCTTGTTTGGTGGTGCTGGTGTTGGAAAAACCGTTCTCATTATGGAACTTATAAACAATATTGCAAAGGCACATGGTGGCTATTCTGTATTTGCTGGTGTGGGAGAACGTACACGTGAAGGAAATGATCTTTATTATGAAATGATCGAAAGCCGCGTGAATGTGAATCCAAAAGAGAATAATGGTTCAACGGAAGGGTCAAAGTGTGCCCTTGTTTACGGGCAAATGAATGAACCACCAGGAGCGCGTGCGCGTGTGGCTCTTTCAGGATTGACAATTGCAGAAAGTTTCCGTGATGAAGGACAAGATGTTCTGTTCTTTGTGGATAATATTTTCCGTTTCACGCAAGCAGGAGCTGAGGTGTCTGCTCTTTTAGGGCGTATTCCTTCTGCTGTGGGCTATCAGCCAACTTTGGCAACGGATATGGGGGCTTTGCAAGAACGTATTACCAGTACAAAAACAGGCTCTATTACTTCCGTTCAGGCAATTTATGTTCCGGCAGATGACTTGACGGATCCGGCGCCGGCAACATCTTTTGCCCATTTAGATGCAACAACTGTTCTTTCGCGCTCTATTGCTGAAAAGGGAATTTATCCGGCGGTTGATCCGCTTGACTCTTTCTCACGCATGTTGGATCCATTGATTGTGGGGGAAGAGCATTATACGGTGGCTTGTCAAGTGCAAACCATTTTACAACGTTATAGAGCGCTTCAGGATATTATTGCTATTCTTGGAATGGATGAACTTTCTGAAGATGACAAATTGCTGGTGGGGCGGGCGCGTAAAATTGAACGTTTCCTTTCGCAGCCTTTCCATGTTGCGGAAGCCTTTACTGGTTCTCCTGGAAAACTCGTTCCTTTGGAAGAGACAATCAAAGGCTTTAAAGGTCTTTGTGCTGGCGATTATGATGATTTGCCAGAAGCTGCTTTTTATATGGTTGGTTCGATTGATGAAGCACTTGAAAAAGGAAAGCGTCTCATGGCAGAGGCTTCTTAGTAAGAAGCTTCTTATTCAAGAAAAAACTGTCATGGGTATTTTTCGTTAACAAGGACGAGTTGTTGAAGAAAACAGAGAGTTCTTATATCGGGTATTGTGGAGACTTTTGTGGAAAACAATAGAGAAGAGCATTTTTTATTTGAGCTTGTATCGCCTGAAAAAATTGTGTTTTCAGAGCAGGTCGTGTCTGTTGTTCTTCCTTCAGCTTCAGGTTCTTTAACAGTTATGGCGCATCATGCGCCATTGGTGGCAAGTATTGTGTTGGGCAGTGTTCGTGTTCGCACCTCTTTGGGTGAGCAATTATTTGCTGTTTGCGGAGGCGTTGCAAATATTACCTTTTCAGGCTGCTCTTTGTTGGTAGAGCACGTTGTGGCTGTAGAGCATCTTTCTTTTGATGTATTAGAACAGCAGATTTTGCAGCTTCAAGCGACGTTAGAGGGGGGAGCAAGTGATGAGGACAATCATAAAATAGAGGCTTTTTTCCAGCAGTTGTCAGCTGATGGTGCTGTGTTGATAGAAGCGTAGCGAGTATACAGGAAAAGATGACATGAGCCGAAAAAAGAGTACGGTTGTGTCTGCTAAAAGGGGTGGAAAACCTTTTCCTCATCCTGGTCGTGTTTTTGCTGGACCTTTGCCAAAGTGCTTTGTTTATATTTTTGCTTCTCTTATTTTGCAATGGGCTTATGGTTTAGGGGCTAATATTGTTCAGTCTAACATTGTCCATCTTACGGGTGATTTTCATGCAACTTTGGCCGAGACGACATGGCTGGTAGCGGCCTATATGGCGCCAAATGTGAGTGTAGCGATTATGTTGATCAAAATCCGCTATCAATTTGGGCTGCGCGCTTTTGCTGAATTGTCAATTCTTGGCTTTGTTTTGGTTTGCGTGTTGCAGCTCTTTGTTACGGATTTGCGTTCTGCGTTGATTATTCGCTTTTTTGCTGGGATTGCTGCTGCTCCTTTGGCTTCGCTTGCGCTGCTTTATATGATGGAGGCTTTTGCTCCAGCAAAGAAGTTTACTGTTGGTCTTAGTTTGAATTATATGAATGCGGCTTTAGCGGCACCTTTATCACGTTTGATTTCTCCTGATTTGCTGGAAAATGGTGGTTTTTCCAGTCTTTCCGCTCTGGAAATGGGGTTGGTTCTTATCAGCTTAGTTTGTATCTATACTTTGCCCCTAACGCCTGTTGTGCGTAGTAAGGTTATTCAAAAGTTAGATTGGATAAGCTATGGTTTGATTGCTCTTGGTCTTGGATTAAATGCTGTGATCATGTCTGTTGGCATATTGTATTGGTGGTATGAAGCACCATGGATTGGTTGGGGGCTCGCACTTGCTATTTTCTCGTTGGCTATTGCTATTATTATTGAGCTTAATAGAGAAAAACCGTTGATTGATCTCCGTTGGATTTTCAGTAAAGAAATGATCCAATCTGTTTTTATTTTATTGATCTTTCATGTTTTTTTATTGGAGCGGTCAAATTTGCCCGTAGGGTTTTTTAATCTTTTTGGTTTGCTCAATCGTGAGATGGCACCCATGTATCTTGCGGTGACATTAGGGGTTCTGTTAGGGGGGGCTGTTTGTGTCTTTTTTTTACGGGCGGGGCGTGAGGATTATTTTTATTTGTTGTCTTTGGGTTGTTTGGCGTTGGGAGCTTATTTAGATAGTCATGTAAACCATTTAACACGTCCACAAGATATGATGTTGAGCCAAGGGTTGGTGAGTTTTAGTTATGCACTTTTTTTGCCTCCTGCTCTTTTCAAAGGGTTTGTGATCGCTGGTGAGCGAGGACCGCGTTACGTTTTAAGTTTTATTGCTGTTTTTTTGTTAACGCAAGTGACAGGGGGATTGATGGGGTCGGCTTTTTTTGGCAGCCTTCAATTTTATTTTGCCCATAAGAACTTTGAGTCCTTAACACAAAATATTATTATTACTGATCCGCTTATTTCTGGTGAGATGCATACTTTATTTTCGCCTTCTTATGGTGTTTCTGTTCCCAATGGCTTGAGAAGTGAACAGGGTACTTCTATGTTGATAGAGAAATTTAAGTTAACAGCAAATATTTTTGCTTATGATGACGTTTTTCGGCTTTATTTTTATATTTCAATGGTTGTATTCGTTATTTTTCTTGCCACAATGATTGTTAAGTCATGCTCTTTGCGCGCATTAGAAAAGTAGAGTAATGTCATAGAAAGAGGGGTGCAAAAAAATGATAAAAACATTACGGTCAAAAGCTACGATTGTTGCATTCCTATCGGGTATTACAGGTGTTTTGCTGATTTTGTGGGCTTGGAGACT
Source organism: Bartonella sp. TT119HLJHH (assembly GCF_042193385.1). NCBI lineage: Bacteria > Pseudomonadati > Pseudomonadota > Alphaproteobacteria > Hyphomicrobiales > Bartonellaceae > Bartonella > Bartonella sp. TT119HLJHH. Next base: position 52,783 of record NZ_JBHILS010000004.1, read on the forward strand.
TCCTCCTTTTGTGAGTAATATTCAAATAACGGATAATGCTTCTATTAAGGGCAATGTTACTCTGGTTAGTTCACAGATCTCTGGGGTGATTGCACGGATTTATGTGCAAGATTATCAACGCGTTGAAAAGGGAATGCTGCTCTTTGAGCTCGATGATTCTCTTTTTCGCCAGCAGCTTGCACGGGCACAGGCTGTTCTCGATTCAAAAAAAGCAAAACTGGCAAGTATTGAATTACAAGCACAGCTTTTGCAGGGCGAAATTAATACAGCAGAGGTGGAATTGGCGCGTTCACGAGCATTTTCCAATGTTGTTCCAGATAGTAAAAAGTTAGGTTTTGGTGATGCGGCAAGTTCTGTTTCTCGTCCTCTTTCACAACTCTTGACAGCTCTCGAAACAAAACGCCAATTGCAAAAACAATTGGATCTTGAACGGCAAAGTTTACAGTCAGAAATTGCTGGAGCTAAGGTGAGTGTTGAGTTGGCAAAACTTAATCTCGATCATACAAAGATTTTATCTCCTCGAACAGGCTATATTGGATTAGTTGGAGCGCGGGTAGGGCAATATGTTATGCCGGGGACACAATTGGTCTCTGTTATTTCTGATGATATTTGGATTATTGCTAATTATAAGGAAACGCAACTTTCTCAGATGCGTGTGGGACAACCGGTTGTTTTTTCTGTTGATGCATTGAACAACAAAAAGTTAACAGGGCGTGTGGTTCGTTTTGCTCCTGCTACAGGCTCAGAGTTTTCATTGTTAAAGACGGATACGGCAATTGGTAATTTTATCAAAATTGCGCAACGTATTTCAGTACGGATTGCTTTAGATCCTGGGCAGGAAGGGATTGAAAAACTCATTCCTGGCATGTCCGTGGTTACTTATGTAGATACTTCGCAGCGAGTCGATTCTGGAGGATAAAATTTTGGGTTTTTTCAGTTTAATTTTTGCGTCATTTACTTATAGCAAGTGGTTGTTTACGTTAGAAGATTTCGTTTGGTTTGCTATACTACATCTTTTAAAGCTCTTAAGCTTCTTATACTTCTATACTATGGTGTAAAATAATGTTCCTTAGAATATTAAAGCGCATGCATCTTTACTCACTTCCATTTATTTTGAAATAACTCAGTAGGGGGGGATGGAGTATTGGAAGATTTGCCTGTCGTTTCTAGCAATATCATCTTTTGAGGTGTGGAAAGGAGGTTTTTCTTTTTATCTGAGTGTACTCTTTGTGTGATATTTGCAATGATGTGAGGCAGATCGTTGAAAAATCTATCTCTGATAAATGTGTTGTTATTATCAATGTGTATTGTGTGTATAATAATGATGCTAAGTTTGAAAACTGTCGCAATAATCAAGCTAAAAAACGCTTGTACATAATATTGTACTCCATGGGGACACACTATAGAGCGTATAAAATGTAGTTACCAGAGCAGATATAGCCGATGAAAGATGTGTAATGGTGTTATCTATTTGTCATTGTAAGGGACTAAATCGTTATCTATTTAGGTCAATATGCTTTCGTTTTCTGTTGCCATTTAAATACCATGATATTCATTGTGTGTTTTGATAATTTCTTGAAGAGTTCTTAAAGAACCATTTCTTTCAGTTTTATGCAGTTTGAGCACAATTTTTAAATTGTGCTCTGTTATAATTTTTATAATCAATTCTGATCAATCAGGCTAAAGACAATGCTGCCATGAATGTTTTTCTGATTTAGTCGTTTTCTTTTTGTTTTTCAGTTCCAAATATTTTACGAATATTCTCTTCTTGTATTTGCTGTAATTCTTAAAGTTTAGCTCCTCTTCTAGCTTCACTTTCGGTTTTCCGTTTTTTATCTCCAGCTTCCCATTTCATATTCGGCTTTTTTCTAACGTTCTATGGCAAATTCGTGATCAGCTATTCGTACGTTTTCACATTTTTTTGAAGTTTCTGATCATCCACATCTCATAGCCCATTCTTCGAATTATTTTTTATCTTTTTAAATTCTGCTACGCTGTAGGTTTTTTCGTAACCAGTAGAGACAAGAGCCGTGCAGAGTAGCCGTGTTGTGGTAATGACTTTGTTCATGATTTTGCTTCTTTTTTTCAGTTTAATGACTACAGAGTGGTGGGGTATAATCTTTGTGTCGTTTTCTAAATTCTTTCGCTTCACATTCTTCTTTTCCTTGTTGGGTTATTGCCGAGGCTTTCATTTGTATAACTCGTCTTCGTGAATTTGTAGGGCTGCGTAGTGCGTTTGAATGGGCTGAATTTGATCAGTATCTTTAAGACTTTTAAGTTGATCAATGAGCTGTTTTATAGTTTTTTGTTTTTCACACGCTTTTTGGTAAATAGCTTGTTCTATATTGTGTTTTGGCTTTTTGTTCATCAAAAATATCAATTGCTGCTTTTGATTTTGCGTTTTTTAATGGCTCTTTAGTATAAGAATTTTTCTTTCCTCTTTTCAGTATTTTTGCTGCTGCTGATACCTGTCAATGTTTGAAAGTGACTAAAATTAGAACGATGGAGGCCATGACTCTTTTGCTTTTTGAATGTTCTTTGAAGAGCTGCGGATGTTTTATTTAAGAAACCATGTCGTTTTTTTATATCAGAGAGTGGATTTTTAAAATGTGCAAGCTGTTGTTTTTCTTGTTTAATTTGTTCTATATTTCGGCAAAATGAGTTGGAAAAAAATAGAAAAATTATTGCAAATGCGCTCGTGTGAAATTCAAAGGAAAATGCAATGATTGTTGTTGAGAAACATTTCTTTTGTCTAAAGGCATTTTTTATAAAAAGTACCTGGTAGTGAAAAGAGTGTGGGTTTTCAATATCAAAATATCCTTCCCTTTCCTCAATTAAAATGACAATCGAGGGCGTATAGAGTAAAAGTGTAAGCTTTTCCAGTATTAATTCGTTATTTTTAGTCTATATACGCAATGAAGTTTTGAGAAGTCTGGGAAATTGGGGGAAGTTTTGGATTGAATATTTGAGTTGTTATCTTATTGTCCCGTGAATATCTCTATTTGAGATGTGGTATCAGGCGTCTTTTTGATGCGTTAAGTGTATGTGTGGGGAGCACATTCGTTGTAGGGCTTGTTTGTTGCCTTTAGAAATGTTTTCCTTTGAGGGGTGGTGATGTGAATCGCATGTGTGGACAGGTTTCCGATAGACAAAAGCTGGATTATAGTCTGGTCGGATGGGAAATTTATCCTTTTGGGAGAGGGCGTAAAGTTAGGAGAAAGACGTAAAGTTGATATTTTGTAAACCATAAAATGCCCGTTTTGAGGCGGGCATTAAAAGGGAAGGTTATTGGTTGTGTTATTAATTTTTACGGATCAGTAAGAAGCTTACTAAAACGACTCCTGCTGCTAATGCGAGGGTTTTTTTAGGATTTTCTTTCGCTTTTTTCTTTAATTCTGTAGCATGTTCGTTGAGGTGATAAAGTGCGTGACGGCCTTTTTGTTTCCATGTGTTAAACAGCTCAGAAATGTTTTCAAAGCTATCATTTTGAAAACTCCAATGATTTACGGGGACCAGCTCTCTTTTTAATTGTGCTATACGTTTTTTAATTTTAGCATTTTTTCTATGGGGTGAAAATAGACACATTTATTGACTCCTTCATGTGTTAAATTGTTGCGTGACAGTTGGAATTGTGTTTGGGGTTTTGCTATAACGGCTTGAAAATTGAAAGGTTGCATTGATAATACCGCGCGTGGGTGAGATGAGAATTAAGAGTTTGAGTTTAATGAGGCATTTTTTAATGTGTCCGAGTTCATTTCGTGATGGTGTTTGTTAAGGATGTAAGGTAAAATTTTTTACAAAATGGTGTAAGATTCATTCATAAAGATGGTGGGCGATGTCTTCATTTTTTTGTTTGTTTAAAGTGTTGGGATAGCTTTTGGCACTTGAAATAGTTTATAAGGAGTTTTTATCTACATATTCTCTTGTGGCTGTAGGGAGTGGTATTGATTGATTCAATTAAGAAGATTTAAAATGAGGAAATCTTACGATATTTGGGTTTGCCATTCAAATTTGTAAAAAATTGATTATTATAAATCAATATGTTGGATTAATTTGGCGATGTCTTTCATGCATTTTAAAAATGGTGTTTTGTTAGGCGTTATCTGTTGTGTTGTAAAACACTGTTTTGTGATGACGTTGATGTAAGGTATCGGCATGCAACTAAAAATACAGTATTGTCTCTGTTTGGTTTCAGTTTCTTTTTGAATCAACCAAGTGTAGAAGTATAAACTTGAACAGAAGTAGTAGAACTTATCCGGTGCGTCTATAGAATGAATCCACCTATGAGTTGAATTGCATCAGTGTTAGTAGGTAGAACCTTTTGAGAGCAATCTGTTAAGATTGGTGGGCGGTGTAATTTTCGTCCTTTGAAGCGCGGAGGAAGTCAATGTAAGTAATAATTGATAGCGCAGGTTTTAAAAATTTGAGGACTTGATGAATACGACCTATTTTTTATCTAAACCACTTGAGCGTCGTCGATCTGTTGGTGTTGCTGTTGGTGATGTGATCATTGGGGGGCAGAGCCCGATAGTTGTACAGTCAATGACCAATACAGATACCGCTGATGTTGATGCAACTGTTGCTCAAGTAGCTGCTCTTTGGCAAGCTGGTTCACAATTGGTTCGAATTACTGTTGATCGCGATGAAGCGGCGGCTGCTGTACCAAAAATACGGGAGCGATTGGAGAGGTTAGGATTTTTTGTACCATTGGTTGGGGATTTTCATTATATTGGTCATAAGCTTTTATCTGAGCATCCTGCGTGTGCTGAGGCGCTTGCAAAATATCGCATCAATCCTGGAAATGTTGGTTTTGGCGCAAAAAAAGATCGTCAATTTGCAGAAATTATTGAGATTGCTTGTCGGTATCATAAACCTATTCGCATTGGCGTGAATTGGGGCTCTCTTGATAATGCATTGTTAACACGGCTTATGGATGAAAATGCACAGCAAGAAAATCCTTTATCGGTTGCTGAAGTGATGCGGGAAACTGTTGTGCAGTCGGCTTTGCTTTCGGCCGCTTTAGCAGAAGAGTTAGGGTTGGGACGTGATAAAATTATTCTTTCTGCTAAAGTGAGTGACGTCCAAGATCTTATTGCTGTTTATACCACCTTAGCGGCGCGTTGTGATTATGCTCTTCATTTGGGATTAACGGAAGCTGGGATGGGAACAAAAGGCGTTGTTGCTTCTTCGGTGGCTTTGGGTATTTTATTACAGCAAGGGATTGGCGATACGATACGAATTTCCTTAACGCCAAAACCTGGTGGTGATCGGACACGAGAAGTAAAGGTGGGGCAAGAACTTTTGCAAGTGATGGGGTTTCGGCAATTTTTGCCTGTGGTTGCGGCTTGTCCTGGTTGTGGGCGCACAACCTCAACGGTCTTTCAACAATTGGCGCAAAAAATTGAAGCAGATTTATACAAAAATATGCCTATTTGGCGTGAAAAATACCCTGGCGTTGAAAGCTTGAAGGTTGCTGTGATGGGATGTATCGTCAATGGACCGGGGGAGTCAAAGCATGCGGATATTGGAATCTCTTTGCCTGGAGTGGGGGAAAGTCCTGCGGCACCTGTTTTCATTGAGGGACAAAAGGTAAAAACTTTGCGGGGTGATCACATTGCTGAAGAATTTGAAGCGCTTTTGAGTGATTATATTCATACACGCTTTGGGCAAGGTTGAGGTAAAAATCGCATAAGGTTGAAGTAAAAATGGTGTGTCGTTTTTTTTAACAAGCTGTCTTCAATGTGAAGAGGGTGCTGTTGTATGCTGCTTTAGCTATGGTCAATACTGTTGTTGGTTGTTTATTATTATAGGTAAAACCAGATGATATGCCTGTTTTAGAATCAGAAGCTTATGAAGGATATTAATGAGTTTGAGTGTGTTAAGACTATTAAGCAAAACGATATGAATACTTTGATAGATCCGTAAATGTTGTTGCTGGTTTTTTGGCTGCTCTTGAGACAGTGAAGTATTTAGCGGATTTTGACAAATATCAAATTATAGAAAAAACATTGTTTATTGCTTTTTCAGGCTTTTTCCCAGTATTTTTTGGGGTATCAAATTGATAGGATTGGAGATCTTTATAGCGGTTATAGCCCTATTTGTCGTAAAATGTAAGCTTTTATATTGATATAAAATGATGTATACGGGGACCTTTTTTTGGCGTTATTGGGGGAATGCATGACAAGTATATTAGCGTTTGGCTTTTTATTTAATGGTATAAGGATTTTAACAGGCGCCTTTATTGTTTTTTATATGCTTGAAAAAGGCTTAACGCTTATTGATATTGGGATCATTAAGTCGTTTCAGGCTTTTATTATGATGGTTACCGATATTCCTCTGGGATATTTTGCTGATCGAAAAAGTTATAAAATATCGATCGTTTTGGCAGCTGCTTTTGCTGCTACATGGCTCTTTCTCATGGGGTTTTCTACAAGCTTTTATGGTTTTCTTTTGGCAGAAACTTTTAATGCCTTATCGCTAACATTAATTGCTGGAGCCTATAATGCTTTACTTGTTCAATATGCAAAAGCAAAAGTGACATCCACTAAAAAAGTGCTTGGTTCCAGCTCTCAATATAATTACATCGGCATGTTTATATTCAGTTTAATCGGGGCATATTTTGCTGATTATTCTAGCCAATATATATGGTATATCGCGGCGTTTTTAATGTTGATGACAACACTATTTGGTTTGTTTTTTCTTGATAACTTGAAGGGGGAGAAAAAACCAAATAAAGCGAATTCTCTCATTTGTGAAGCTAAGGAGATGTTGTCTATTTTTATTAAAGTTCCTTATATCTCTTTATGCTTTTATTTTTCATTGATCTTTTTCAATATATTCTCGCAATATTGGCAGTGGATATTTAAAGATCATCATATTAATGTCACTTATTTTGATCTTGGTGTGACATTTTCACTGATATTGTTCTCTCAGCTCTTGGCTAGTTTTCTCTTTACAAAACTAAGTGAAAGAGTGAATTTTATTTTACTGTTGTTTCTTTCGGCTTTACTGATTTCTACAGTCGCTTTCTTTGAACCAAGAAAAGAAATTGCTGTCATTTTAGTCTGTATGATTTTTTATCTCATTAAGTATACATATCTTCGTGTAGAAGTTGTTTTGCACGATAGTATTAGTGATCATTTCAGGGCTACATATGAATCTTTCTTGTCAACCGTTGGGAGATTTAGCCTCTTGGTATTTTTTTACATGAGTGCGTATATGGTCAATATATTTGGCTTTTTCTCACTCGTTTATATTTTTGCTATTTATTTATTGATTTACTTGTTGGCGGTATTTTTTTTAGAAGGAAATCTCAAAAAAGTTCAGTGAAAATATTAACTTATTACGATACGTGTTTTATAGGGTTTCATAGTGGGGCAAGGCTTTGATTTATTAAGGCGCATCGTTGTTTTTGTATGTTGAATGAGAAAGCTGAATAGTGTCAGTTACTCTTATTTAAAATCTATGTATGTTGAAGTAATCAAAGTCATCTGCTTGTACATTATAAGTGGGCTTGGCATAATAATCGTTAAAAAGGAAATAAAAATGCTGCTCATGAATATTGCACAAAGAGTTGCTGATAAGATTGGACGCTGATAAAGAACATGATTGTGCCGGATTATACACTTATTAAGGAATGGTGATGGAGCAGTTTTCCCATTTTCATTGGTTCCTTGCTGGTAACACTTTATCTCATTGAGCTAATTTAAACAGTCGGACAATTTATAGCCTGTTCAAATAGGCTTTCCTCATGACGGATTTTATTGTTGATATATTTAACGCGTTTTATTGCTGTTTTCTTTAAAATATCAATCATCTTGTTGAGATAATTTTTTTACGTTGTTCATTCTCATTATGGCTCGTTTTTGAGTATTTTCTCTTTGATTGTGGCGTTAGCTCTGTATTTTCTGATGTTAGAAAATTTCTGATCCAGATAATAAACTTTATCTATGGAAACTTTGAATGACATCCCCCTCTTTGAGAGGGAATAAAACCAAGTACAGCAATATTGTTGAGTACAATTTGCTATAAATAAGCCACAAGAAAACAGCATATATTGATATATTTGATAGGAATCTGTTAAGCCGTACAAATTGTAGTTATTAAAAGGTAAAGCGATGAAATCGTTATCCATAACGCATATTGTAACATTTATAACTCTTTTTTTGTATCTGTGTTGTTGGGATGTACGCGCGTGGATAGTCTAGAACAGTACGATAGACTTTACGAAAAATATATCAGTGAAAATTACGAGGCTTTTGAACATTTTCAAAAGCAGGAACAAGCAAGAAATTTCGTCTATAGCCGTGGCTATCAGAATATCGCGCCCAAATTTGATATTATATGGCATCGTCACATACTTATTGTTTTATGTGGACGCTTCGTTAATTTATTACGCGGTGATTATAATGAGGAGATGTCATGGGCAATGCTACCCAATGTCATAAGCAGTTTGCGTTATGACTATAATTGGAGAGAAAGCGATTTTATCTGGGCTTATAATATGTCTATGAATTCTACCGACCCCATGATTGATTATGCGAAAAAATTTCTTAATTCTTCAAGTGAAAATGGCATGAGTTTCAAAACACAAATTATTGACCTTGTGTCTAGTATGAGAGCTGGTCATGATGAAAATGTTAAACAAATAGCGCGTTTTTGTATAGAGCTAAACACGATATATGACATGATGAAACCAAGAAGAATTTACAAATGACATTGAATGGGTAGTGAGAAAAATTCTCTCGAAGGATATTCAATGGCTATAATAGTCTTAATAATCGCGGCATTTTCTTATCCATGTTGCATGTTTGTTCATTATGGCTTCAAAAGGTGGATATATTTTCCAGCTTTTACAACAGGCATAGGTTCACTTACAATGATGCTTTTCATCTTAATAAGAAAATTGCACTTAAAGGAGGAAATTTGCACTTGGATTGAAAAAACTACTTATCACAAATTAGATTGCGCTATTATATATAATAATAAGGACTTTTTTTATCTTTCTGTTGCAATGGTCATTCTTTGTTTAATCTTATCAATTCTCTTTTTATGTGATGAATTGAATAAACGAGATAAAGAGCGTGATGAATTAAAGTTGTACAGTGACCATGATTATTATTAAATTGAAGTTATTACACACTTTTGTAAATAAAAATGTTTCTACTTTTGAAGGAACGTGCCGACACAATCATTCACTTTGCTAGCCCCTAATGTTGCGGACAGCCCTTGGCTTTTAAGACGGTTCATAAGAGGTATTTTTAGTCTTTTCTTTGATGTTTTGCCCCACGAGGCTTGTTTTAATGACATTCTTCTTAAGATTTGTCGCACCTATTTCATGATAAGGACTATAATGGAGATTAATGGTAACGTTTCTTTGAAAAGTCTATTATGCATTCAATAAATATGATGGTGTACTAAATAATAGGGCAGATGAAGTTTAATTTTGGCGTATTGCACTAAAGTGTGCTGCTTGTTGGAGGGGGAGTGCTTTAGCGCCAAAAGGATGTAAGAATGCTTCTGCTTTACTGATGAGTGTATCTCGCTTTTTTTGGGTTTCTTTAATGCCGTAAAGGTGAACAAAAGTGGCTTTTTGTGCCGTTTCATCTTTCCCAGCCGTTTTTCCTAGGGTTTGCGTGTTGGCGGTGACATCAAGAAGGTCATCGGTTAATTGAAAGGCTAAACCAAGATAGGTCCCAAAATCAGTAAGTTTTTCAGTTAATTCTTTAGATGCATTGCCAATGATGGCACCTGCTTGGCAAGCAAAGCTTATCAGGGCTGCTGTTTTCATGTGTTGTAGAGTGATGATGTCAGTACTTTCTTGCGGTCTTTTTTCAGCTTCAAGGTCCAGCATTTGTCCACCTAACATACCGCCAAGTCCTGCCGATTGTGCAAGAGACGTGATCAGCTTGATTCTAATATCTGTAGATAAAATACTAGCTTTATGAGCAATGATTTCAAAGGCAAATGTTAAGAGGGCATTGCCTGCTAGAATTGCTGTTGCTTCATCAAATGCTACATGGACAGTGGGTTTTCCACGCCGGAGTATATCGTTATCCATAGCGGGAAGATCATCATGAATGAGCGAATAACAATGGATACATTCTAAGGCACACGCAACATCAAGAGAATGTTCTACAGGGACATCAAAAAGTGCAGCACTTTGAATTACAAGAAAAGGACGCAAGCGTTTTCCACCGTTCAGCACACCATAGCGCATGGCTTTGATTAAATTTTTAGGGCGTGAAATTTCACCATTTTGGATTTGATCACTTAACAGGGTATCAAGCCGCTTTTCAACGGTATGTCCATGTTTTGCAAGAAGGGTGGTAAATTCGTGCATTCTTGCTTCCTTTGTTTTTACAAAAATGAAATTATGAAGTTTAAAGAGAAAGGTTGTTGCTTTTTCTTGTTTTCATAAATTGGCGTCGTTTTTTATTAAAAATCAACTTCTCTTTTTATCTGTATCTCTACTGTATGCGCAAATCCCTTTTTAAACCAAATAAAAATTGAATGAAGGGCTTATAAAAAAGCTTTCATTGGTGTATAAAATTCTTAAATTTTGCAGTGTTTTTGATATTCATTTGATTATTGTGACACCATTTTTGATAACAGGAAGGTCATTTTTGGTAAGAGGAGGATCATTTTGACATTGCCTCTTCTTTTTTATCAGTGTATAATATACTCAAATTTTATGGTGTTTTAAATGAAGCATTGTCATTTTTGACATTGCTTTTTCTGTTTTAATGGATTTGGAGTGTCTTTTTATGGCTGTACCTAAACGAAAAACCTCTCCAGCGAAGAGGGGCATGCGCCGTTCGGCTGATGCTCTGAAGGCGCCGACTTATATCGAAGATAAAAATTCTGGTGAATTACGTCGTCCTCATCACATTGATTTGAAAACGGGAATGTATCGTGGACGTTCTGTTTTAGTGGTTAAAGACTGAGCGTTTTCTTTCTTTTCCAGAGATCAACTTCTTTTATTTCATCGATCAATGCACGCTTGGGGCGTGCATTTTCGCTTTAAGATGAATGTTGAGGTTCCCTTGCATCGTCTTCTATCGATGTGGAACAGGGAATGTATCGTGGACGTTCTGTTTTAGTGGTTAAAACTTTAGCGTTTTCTTTCTTTTCCAGAGGTCAACTTCTTTTATTTCATCGATCAATGCACGCTTGGGGCGTGCATTTTCGCTTTAAGATGAATGTTGAGGTTCCCT
>NZ_JBHILS010000004.1:64098-109570 GCF_042193385.1 Bartonella sp. TT119HLJHH
CGATGTGGAACAGGGAATGTATCGTGGACGTTCTGTTTTAGTGGTTAAAACTTTAGCGTTTTCTTTCTTTTCCAGAGATCAACTTCTTTTATTTCATTAGTGAATGCATTGGGTAAGATGCGTTTTTCACTTTTTCTTGAGAACATGTGTGGGATAAAGTTTTGCTGTAAAGAAATGATTCTATTGTGGGAGATGATTTTCTTGTTTTCTTGAGAGGCTATAAAGGGCTACTTGTATCAGTGTCTTTTATGATGACTTCGTTAAGAGCTTGGGTATTGATATAAGTTAGCTCAGTAATAGAATCATTTTGTATCGCACTTAATCTTTATTGATTATAGAGAGAATCCTATTAGACCGTAAAATATCGTCGTTTAAGGTGGTTGATCCATGTAAGGCTTTAAGCATACCGGTGTTTTTTATGAGAATATTTAAGGCAATGGTTTGTCTATAGGCTTATATTGTGACATGTGATTCTCCTTAAAAAAATAGAGATCGACATCACATTGATTTATAAAGATCATTTGTTGTTTTGCGCCTTGAATGGAAGGTCTATCGTAGGATTTTCTCATTTCAAATTTCTCTCATGTTGAATCAATGACAATCACTTGCTTTTCGGTCACACGTGGGGCTGGCATGTGGGTGAAAACTCTATAAAAAAGGAAAAATGTTTATAATGAATATTTTCAAATGTAAGAATTGTTGTAACATTGGGGTTAAATGTATGCTGATGCCAGCGCGCTTTCTTATGAGCAGAAAAGAGAAAACCGTTACAAGACAGAAGGTGTACACATTCAATGATCTTTAGTGCTTTTTATGATAAAGGTGCATGAGACTTTTCTATGAATATCACGCTGTCTTTTCATATTTTTGAACTAAGAATTGTCCATATATTTTTCTTATTTTTGTGAATATAAGGGATTTGTTGCGAACAGCTTGTAAAAATAAGTAAACTTAAAACCAAATGTGTTGTGTATGGGGATGAGCAAAGTATTTTATCAAAGTCGGTATGACTTTCCAGTTCATAGCTGGTTTATGAATGATTTTATGGTGGTGCTTATCTAAGTTTATGATTTTTTTTGTTATCTGCTCATCACTAGATAACATATTGATTTATACATATAATTTACTTTTTTCATATTGAATTAGAACCCCGAATAACGTAAGATTCACTCATTTCAAATCTCTCTATCTAAAATTAATCAACACCACTCGTTTGCACGTCACAAGCGGGATGAGTGTGTGGATAAAGTTTGTATAAGAAAGGACTAGAAATGGCTCTTATGAATTGTCTCAAGAGCCAAGGGCTGTCGCACAACACCCACGAGCTGACAAATATAACGATGGTGCCGGCTTGCTTCTTCATCAGCGTAAAAATGGGGGTGCTTAATGGACTTAACGTTATACCATTCCGGGGGCTGCGAAATGGGCTTGGGTGCCTTGAGAGATGTTTCTTTAAAACAAACTCCGTGAATTGGCAACTGGGTGGTGGGCTGTTTTACGTGAGGGGCGTGATCCCATTAAAGAACGTGAGAAACAAAAGCGTGAGGCAATGCGCAATCTCCATTATTTAAAAGATATTGCTTTAGATAGCGTAAAACTGAATTAAAAAGAGATGGTAAAACTTGTGATTGGTTTTCACCCTTACGCCTTTATATTCTCCCCAAATTAGGTTGTCTGCCCGTTTCAGAGATTACGCAAACAGAGATACGCAATACCCTTGCCTCTATTTGGCATGCAAAAGCTGCAACAGCAGATAAAGCACTGAAGCGTCTTAATCTTTGTCTCAAACATGCGGTTGCTTTGGGTTTGGATGTTGATTTACAAGCAACGATAAAAGCATGCGCGCTCTTAAGGCAAACAACGTCATAAAACCACTCATAGACCAGCCATGGATTGGAAAGATGTTCCTGCTTTTTATCAGTTACTCTGTAAAATACAAAACATAACACAACTGGCTTTGCGTTTGCTTATCCTGACAGGCGTTCGTACTAATCCTTTGCGTCATATTCGTGAAGATCAGATTGAAGATGATATATGGACAATTCCTGCTGAGAATATCCAATCTTTAGCGGTTTGTTTGAAACAGAGATTGAGACTTTTAAGAGTTCTATGAATCATTCTAGATTTTTTGTGTCCGATTAGAGTAAGAATATTGCGTATATCTCGTAATCTCTGAAATGAGAAACCTCATTTGGGAAAAATATGAAATTGAAAGGGGCAATGCTAACGTTCATTTTTATTGTTATTTTTTAAGTTAGCTTTACTGCTTTCAAAAGTATTTGGCATGCCTTTTACAGAATGGAGATGATGGTTTTAGTTCATGCTTTTTTTATCGCGTTCTTTAATGGGGGAATGCTTCTCATGCAAAATAGAGCGCCCACGACAAAATATGCTTATGTTGTACCGTCACGCGTTTTTTTAAAAGGAATATTTTTCAATATTTGTGGCATCCATTTTATGACGGTATTTTTGAATGTTACGATGGTTTTGTAGAAGGGTAAATGGTAAAGTCTCGGGTGTAGTGTATAAACGGCACTATGATCTTTACGCTTAATGAAAAAGCAAGCCAGCAGCCTTACACATTTTGCCAGATTCCAATGTTGGTATATCCTTTGGTGCTTGAGATGGTTCTACTAGCTCTTTTTGTACAGTTTTTACCCACAGATCAGCTCCGCTTGTGATTAACAAACAAGTAATTTGATTAATTTCAACATGAGAGCAATTTGAAATGAGAAATCTTACCATATTCAAGATTCTAATTTAATATGAATATGCTAGATTATGATGATTAATCAGTTTGTTATTTATGAAGAAAGAAAATGAGGAGGAGGAATTTGTCGAAAAGTTAGATTGTTTATAGATTGGCGTTGGTTAAGAAATTTTGTCCTTAAGGGCAGAGAGGATGTTAAAAAATAAAACCAGCAAAAAGCTGGTTTTACCGAAATATTATTATGATGATGAAAGAGTGTATTATGCAGCGTAGACAGCTTTGCTGTTTTCATCTGTTTCTTCTCTCTCAGTTTTAAACTCGCGTTCCGGCTTGTTGGAGAGATGCATCTCTATGAGATTGATAGCTTCTGTTTCAGAAAGACTATTAATAACTGCAATTTCGCGGGCCATTCTTTCAAGAGCAGCTGTATAAAGTTGGCGCTCAGAGTAAGATTGTTCAGGTTGTAGATTAGAGCGGAAAAGATCACGGACCACTTCGGCGATACAAATAAGATCTCCTGAGTTGATTTTAGCATCATATTCTTGTGCACGACGTGACCACATGGTCCGTTTAACGCGTGCTTTTCCGCGTAAAACTTTTAAGGCACGTTCGACAGAGTCACTAGCAGATAATTTACGCATTCCAACGGAAAGGGCTTTTGCAATGGGGACTTTGACATCCATCTTATCTTTTGCGAAATGAATGACAAAAAGTTTTAATTTATGTCCTGCAACCTCTTGATCTTCAATCGCTATAATTTGTCCTACTCCATGCGTAGGGTAGACGATATATTCAGAGGTTGCGAATTCTTTGGTCTTGGAAGACGTTCCATGTTGGGATGCCATATTTTAGTTTACTCCCTTATGATCAACAAATGTATCGGAAAACAGGTTATAAACCTGAGGGTTGAGTTTTCTTTAACCAAGTATATTGTACCAATTAAGTGAGCATAAAAGTCGAGTACTTTTAAATCCAAAAAAAAATACATCGCTTTACTATAACAAGCAAAGAAAAATACTTAGAAAGATGATCATGTTAAAATAACACTAACATCAAACTTCCAAAGAATCAATCATTTCGCTTAAGGATTTTTTATTTTTACAAGAGAAGTCTTTCAATCGTTGAAGGAGGAGGGTGGGCACTGTATCATTACTCTTCGCCACTTCCTGGATTTTCTGAAAAATACTTTTCTAATTTATTTGGAATGCCATCCATTTCTTCTGCTTGAGGAAGAGGATCTTTTCGAGTGGTTAGATTAGGCCATTTGTTTGCATAATGAAGATTAAGTTCTAACCACTTTTCTAATCCTGGTTCTGTATCAGGTAAAATCGCTTCTGCTGGGCATTCTGGCACACAAACACCACAATCGATGCATTCATCGGGGTGAATAACAAGCATATTTTCCCCTTCATAAAAACAATCAACTGGGCAGACTTCAACGCAATCCGTATATTTGCAGTGAATGCAGTTGTCGGTTACTACGTGGGTCAAGATCAAACTCCATTTGTTACTTTAATTCTCTTTAGAGGAAAGTGGGTGCGTGTTTTTATGATTGGTGAGTTGATCGCGTAGTACAGCTAGTTTCGCAAAAGGTGAATCAGGATTAAGGCGCTTTTCTTTTTGAAAAGGCTTATGATTTGCATGTTTTCCTTGGGATTTGTGGAACTTATGAGAGCGTTTTGCTTGTGATAGTGCTTCTTGAGGGGAATTTTCATTTGTGTGTTCCGCTTTTTTTACAGCGTTCTTCGATTTATTTTGCCACTTATTTCCTAATTTATCACGTTTTTTTTGTGCTTGGTGGTGAAATTGGTGCCTATAATGCCATAATAAAATAACTTTATCTTCTTCTGTAGAGCGAGGGGATTTGGCAAAATTCCCAACAGGTTCAGCTGCTGGTAAACGATTGGTTTTATGGAGATGTTTTTCAATACCAGAGGATAAAGTGTTTGGGTATGAGGTAGTTTTTTCTTCTCGTGTTGTTTCTAAATCGCTTATTGTTTGCCATTGACTTCCAACGCATTCTGCTGCAGGAACATCTTGCATTGCCCCATTGACAGGGGAAGAGGCTTGGTGTGCAAAGAGATTTTGTTCAAAAACACTATTGCTTATGCTGTACGATTGATAACCAAGTCCTTTGAGGATTTCTTCCATATCGTTTCCATTGGCCCCAAGAATGGACATCATGGCTGGTGTAACAAAAAAACTTTTGCCATCATAGGCTCCATCGGGCTTAGGATCACTTCCTTGTTTCCAATGAAGTGCGGGGCGGATGAGATTGGCAAGACGTTCTAAAATATCAATCCGTACAGCACGTTGTCCTAAGATTCGGTAGCCGGCTAATTGATAAAATTGGCGGTTATAGGTAGGGTCAACAATCAAAGAGGTTCGACCAGCAGATAATGCTGAAAAAATTTCACCAAAACCAGTTTGATCTTGTCCCGCATTTTGAAGAGTCCACAGGAGAGTAATGGCTTGAACTGGAGCTGGTTTAAGCATTCCGGCAACATAGATGTGAAAAGCGCCAAAACGCACACCTAGACGCCGAAGCACGGCACGCGATTCTTGCGCAAGACCTTTGACAATGTCTAAGACTTCGCGGCGGGGTAAAATCCCTAAAGAGTTAAAAAGTTGTAAAGCAAGACTGTTTGTTGAATCCGTTAAATTATCAGCATTGCGCAAATCAAACAGGGGTTTTAAAGTCGTTTCAAAATGAAAGGTGACAAAGCGTTCTAATCGCTTCACAACGTTATTGCGGGATTCTCCCGTGAGTTGTTCATCTGCTAAAACAATCAGTTTGGGTTTGAAAAAATCTTCTGTTGCTACAAGTTGTCCTACAGGTTGACCAATCCAGCGCACAAGTCCATCAGAACTGAGGGTAAAATCTCCATTTGCACAAGAACAAAAACGGGTCGCGCGTTTGGAAAAAGCAAGAATCAAATTCTCATTATCTGTTGAAATTTGCTTCTCAGCTATTTGATCGGTACTGTTTTTGTTGGCATAAAAACGAAAACCTTCAAATTTACCCCTTCCGTGTTTTTCAATGAGAATATCATCTTGAAGAATCTCATTCTGTTGAACAATCTTGCTATCCATGATCATTTTCTTTCTCAGTGTGACACTGGTCAAAAGCTTTTTGCGACAATTTCATAATGGTGCTCTTTCTTTAACACGTTTGTTACATTTGCTTCAATCACTCTTGTCATTTTTTGCTGTTTCTTTGCGCCTTAAAAACTTGAATGCTTCTTTTTTTATTCAGTTTTCATTCAGTTTGGATGCTTTATATTTGCAAGTTACACTTATTAGTTGTATTGTAAAGCTGAAAGCATAAATAAATTCTTCAATTTAAAAGGAAACGGAATTGGTTATCAAAAAACAGCATTTGTTTTGCGTGATCACTTTATTTTTTTTGCTGTTTTGTCATGAAAAGTGGAGAGAAAGTTTTTTCAAATATTTCATAGGCTAAAAGGCATATTGTAAAGGCATTTTGCAGGTGAAATTGTGTCTTATGACAAGAAGTTTTACCATGACAGTAAAAAAAACAATTGCGATTATAAAATTACACGTTAAAGTAGTGGGTACAGAAGTTAACAACTTTTGCGTTCTTTTTAAGCAAAGAACAATGATGTCGTTGCCAAATCAATTTTGATAATTTTAATCGCAAGGGGTTATTATGGGTAATCTTTCAAATGCTGTTTATAAAAGCAGCAAAAATTATAGCGATGCAGACAAAAGCTTAGGACGTAATATGATGCGTTCTGCTATGCAAGCACCTTATCTTGAACGACAAAAAGAGCATGATTTGGCTCTGCGGTGGAAAGACAAACGTGATGATGATGCCATGCATCAAATTGCAGCGGCTCATATGCGTTTAGTGATTGCTATTGCTAATCGCTTTAAACGTTTCAAAATGCCATTGGGGGATTTGGTACAAGAAGGGTATGTGGGACTATTGGAAGCTGCTGCACGTTTTGAACCTGATCGGGAAGTGCGTTTCTCAACGTATGCAACGTGGTGGATACGCGCTTCTATTCAAGATTATATTTTGCGAAATTGGTCAATTGTTCGAGGGGGAACCAGTTCTTCGCAAAAAGCACTTTTCTTTAATCTGCGGCGTTTGCGAGCAAAACTAGTGCAAGATGATAGTGCTTTGTCAAAACAGGATATTTTTCGCACAATTGCTGAAAAACTCGGTGTTTCTGTGCGTGATGTTGAAACAATGGATTTTCGTTTTTCCAGTTCTGATAATTCCTTGAGCGTTTCTGTTTCTGAAAACAGCGATAATCCCATTGCTAAAATGGATGTGTTGGTGGATGATAGTCCTCTTCCTGATGCTTTAATTGAGCAAGTGATTGATGGTCAACGGCGTACACAATGGCTTTACGATGCGTTGCAAATTCTCAACGAACGGGAATTGGAAATTATTCGCTTTCGTCGCTTAAATGAAGAGGGGGCGACTCTCGAAGTTTTAGGTGAAAAGTTAGGAATCTCGAAAGAGCGCGTGCGTCAAATTGAAGCTAGGGCTTTGCAAAAATTGCGTTCTGCTCTCCTTACGATTCATTCAGAAGATGCTTACGATATATAAGCAGTGAAAGGCTTTTTTGGGGGAAGAGAATATATTAAGTGGGGGCATATGAGAATATGATAAAGTCAGTTTTAGGGGATGTTCATATTTGTTTAGGAATATGCCTCCTTGGGAGCGCTACTGATAAACAGAGGAAGATAGGGGGCTGTTAGTTGGAGGAAATATATATATATCAAACGGAGGACTATAAAGGCATGATGAAGTTGGATTTTAAAGTGTTCCTCTTTATTTTCGAATATGCTTTAAGGGGGAGGGCGTGATACAGGCAGAAAAGAATCAAAACTGTAACGGATGAGAAGAAAGGCTTATTCTGTAATAATTTTCACTTTTGTACCTGCGGGTAAAGTTTGCGTTGGTGAGAGGGCGTTGAGGATGCGAAAGAGTTTTTCTTTATATGGTGTGTATTGCATTTTATCTGCAAGATTGGCAACGGTTTCTCCTTGTTTAACACGGACAACACGGATTTTTAAGGGCTGCAATTTTTTTAACTGTGAAGATGAAAGAGAATGAAAGCTTTGTAGCGTTTTTTGGGCAACCTCTGCAAAATTTCGAGAATTATATGGAGCGGCCGTCAAAAAACGAAAGATGTGGTTGTTGAATGGAATGACAACCACATCAAATTGCCATTGATCATTGGTAGCATAGGCCCGCGCTCCAAGTAAACTTTGGCTTTGGGATTCTTGGCGCATAAATTCTTGATTGGGGAGCCCTTGAATTGTGATGGGGCGGATAGATGATTGATCTAGACCGATAATCCAGCCGCTTTTCAAATAATCACTCGCAGATATTTCAGCAGGATGTGGAATAGCATCAAAACGAATCGCAATTTTATCTGGTCCACTGGCCCAAACAGTGTGTGCTGAATGTTCTATTGTAAAATTGTTTGGAACAGAAAAAGCTATGCGCAATTGTGGGTGAATAAATTGGTTGCCTCGTACAAAACCTGTATAAAAGCCTCCTCCAAAAATTATGCCATCAATGCTTTTGAGAAAAGAATCATGATCGGATATTTTACTATTCCCTTTACTGATTTTACGCGCTTTTTCTATCGCAAGCCGAATGCGTTGAGGGGTAGTTGGGTGGGAGGCTAAAAAATCTAGAGAGGCATTTTGGGTGCCAGAGATATTACGAAAAGCACTATAGGCTTCCATTGTTTGAAGAAAGCGTGGTGAAGCAAAAGGATCATATCCTGATTGTTGGAGCATTTCGAGCGCAAGGGAGTCAGCTTCCAGCTCTTGATTGCGGGAAAATTGCGCGAGTTGTTGCTTGTTTTGCATAGGGTTATGAAGTTTTTTGCCAATAGAAGAAAGAAGACGTGAAGACATGTGATTGGTCATCTTTAATTGGGCTTCTTTTTGCAGGCGTAAAATGCCATGATTGGCTCTGATATGTGCTATCTCATGGGCTAAAATGGCTGCAACTTCTGAAGAATCATTGGCTAATGCCAGCATACCACGAGTGATGTAGATCGAGCCGTTGGGGAGCGCAAAAGCATTGATAGTTTCTGAGTTTAAAATTGTTACAGAATAGCTTTGATGAGAACTATGGGATGCAACTGCTAGTTTACGGACAATCTTTGCTAAAAGGTGTTCAAGTTTTGCATCATGATAAGCGCCACCATACATTTGCAAAATACGTGGGTGTTGCAGAGCGCTTAATGTGACATAGATATTGTGGTTGTTGGTACGTTTGATCGTTTTAGAAGAAG
Organism: Bartonella sp. TT119HLJHH; assembly: GCF_042193385.1. Classification (NCBI taxonomy): domain Bacteria; kingdom Pseudomonadati; phylum Pseudomonadota; class Alphaproteobacteria; order Hyphomicrobiales; family Bartonellaceae; genus Bartonella; species Bartonella sp. TT119HLJHH. The sequence goes on from NZ_JBHILS010000004.1 coordinate 73,099, forward strand.
TGGAAGAAAGCCTATCATTTTGAGAAAGTGGTGTATGACAAGCCGAAAGGAGAAACGTTAGACTTATGAAAGTTGCTTTATACAGGCAAGAGCGAAAAAGAAAATTGCGGTGAAAAATGGGGTGCGTTGGACCATGGTGCACATTATTTCTGCGGAGTAATTTGGCAAATTGCATTTGTATCTTTGTATCGTATGTTTCTTTAAGAAAGGCATTAGGGATAAGGATTCGTTTGGCTATATCATGCTTTTTGTTTATAAAAAATGACTCTCACTTATAAAAAGATGCACTGTAAAGAAAATTTTGTGAAAGGCAAAGTATGGCATGACAACATTTACGATATTATTAAATGGGGATGTTCATATCACTGATCGTTTGCTTAATCAAATTCAAAACAGTCGGGTGATTGCTGCGGATGGTGGTATGCGTCATGCGGCAACGCTTAATGTAACGCCTGAGTTGTGGTTAGGAGATTTTGATTCATCAGATGAGAATTTAATCCGCCAATATAATCATGTTCCGCGTGAAGTTTTTCCCTCTGATAAAGATATGACAGATAGTGCTCTGGCATGTGAAAGAGCGCTGCAAAAGGGTGCTAAAAAGCTTATTTTATGCGGTGCTTTGGGAGGGGAGCGAAGTGATCATAGCCTTTCTCATATGACGCAAGCGTTGATGATGGCTGAAAGGGGTATTTCAGTGTTGTTGACAAGCGGTTTGGAAGAAGGTTGGCCGGTTTTGCCAAAGCCTTGTTCATATGATTTGCCTAAAGGGTGTTTGTTTAGTCTTATCGGTTTTTCTGATTTAAAAGGTTTAACGCTTAAGGGAGTAAAATGGCCAATTTGTGACAAAAATGTGTCATTTGGCTCTTCTTTAACACTTTCTAACCGTATTTGTGGAACCTTTTCTTGCCATTTAGGTTCTGGAAAAGCTATATTGCTAGTGTCTGTACCTATTCCATAAAGCTCTTCCAATATATTTTGAATAAGGCAGGGGGGGGCCTAGTGATGAAGTGCCGACATAAACGATATATGTATTGATCTTGAGAAGGAAAGGTTTTGATATGTTAAAATCAATTTTTAAAGTGGCCGTTGTTTCAGCCATTGGTTTCAGTTCAGTCGCTTGTACTACAAACGATGAACGCGTTGCACGTTACGGCGTAGGAGGAGCAGCAATCGGTGCTTTGGCTGGAACTGCTATTGCTGGAAGTACGCCTGGAGCAGCACTTACCGGTGCAGCATTTGGTGCTTTGGCTGGAACAGTAACAGGTGCAGCTGCAAATCAAAGAAAACAACAAAGACAGGCATCACAATTGTGCACGTATCGTGGTCGTAGAGGGCATGTTTACCAAGCACCTTGTGGACAGAGAGTCCCTGTACGGCAATTGTGTGCTTACCGTGATGCAAGAGGGGTGATGTATAAAGCACCTTGTCCGCGCCGCGTTCGTTAATGGCGGTGCCGCTTTTGCGGCTTGACCGCATTTTCTTAAATTTTGGAAAAACGCCTTTGCTCAATCAAGCTTCTTTATCGGTTGAGCAGGGGGCGCGTATTGCGTTGGTTGGCCGTAATGGTTGTGGAAAGTCGACCTTATTAAAAATTGCCGCAGGAATATTAGAACCTCATGGTGGCGAAATTTTTCGCCACCCGCGAGTAACGCTCCGTTATGTCTCACAAAATCCGGATTGTTCAGGATTTGAAGATATTAATGCTTATATGGAAGCGGGGCTGGATGATATATCTGATGTTCAGTGGATTAATACGCTTCGCACAAATTTAGGGTTTTCTGGGACGGAAAAATTGGAAACGCTTTCGGGAGGCGAAAAGCGGCGTGTTTCATTGTTACGGGCCATTGCTGCAAAACCCGATATTTTGTTCTTAGATGAACCAACCAATCATCTTGATTTACCAACTATTGAATGGCTGGAAGCTGTTTTGGCTTCTTTGCGTTCAGCGATTGTGGTGATTTCCCATGATCGACGATTTTTAGAAAATGTTACACGGTCAACGGTATGGCTTGATCGTGGCACAACCAAAAGACTGGAAAAGCGTTTTTCTGAGTTTGAAAATTGGCGTGATAAAGCACTGGAAGAAGAAGCCATCGAACAGCATAAATTGGGGCGCCAAATTGCTCGTGAAGAGCAATGGTTGCGTTATGGCGTGAGCGCACGGCGTAAGCGTAATGTACGGCGCTTAGGCGAATTAAAAGACTTAAGACAGCGTCATCAAACCTATAAAGGGCAGCCAGGAAATGCACTTTTGACAGCAGCAAAAAGTCATGATTCTGGGCAATTGGTGCTTGAAGCAAAGAAAATTTCAAAATCCTATGGTGATCGCATTATCGTGAAAGATTTCTCTTTGCGCATTCAGCGGGGTGATCGAATCGGTTTGGTAGGACCCAATGGAATCGGAAAGACAACGCTCCTTTCTGCATTAATTGGGCAAGAAGCCGTGGATAGTGGAACGGTGAGGCATGGCTATAACCTCTCTATGGCATTGCTTGATCAGCAACGTATTTTAAATGAAGAAGAAACTTTAGCGCATTATTTAACGGGGGGAAGAGGTGATACTCTTGTGATCAATGGGCTGGAGCGGCATGTCGTTTCTTATATGAAAGACTTTTTATTTTCACCGGAACAAGCACGCACTCCCCTTAAAGAATTTTCTGGGGGAGAAAGAGCACGCCTCATGCTTGCACGACTTCTTTCTCGTCCTGCAAACTTTTTGATTCTTGATGAACCGACCAATGATTTGGATATGGAAACTTTGGATTTGTTGCAAGAATTTATTGCTGATTTTGCGGGGACAGTATTGTTGGTCAGCCATGACAGAGACTTTTTAGATCGTACTGTAACGCATATGTTGGCACCTCAAGGTGATGGTCATTGGGTTTTGTATGCGGGCGGCTATAGTGATATGATGGCGCAAAACCAGCATGCTCTTCGCTTACAACGCAAAAGAACAGAATTATCGCAACGTAAAGCACCTTCAAAATCTCATGCGGGAGAGCTTTCAAAGCAGGACACATCAACAGATGATCGCTTGATAGGGCGGGAGAAAAAAACACGAAGTAAATTGTCTTATAAGCAGGTTTATGCATTGGAAAAATTGCCTGAAGAAATTGCTGTTTTACAGGACGAAATCAAAAAAATTGAGCAAGAACTCTCTGATCCAGCCCTTTATCGCAGTGATAAAGAGCGTTTTGAGCGTTTATCAACAACGTTGGAAAAAAAGAAAAATACTTGCACACAAAAAGAAGAAGAATGGTTAGAACTTGAAATTTTACGCGAAGAAATGGAAGCGTGTTCACGGTAATGTTTCAGATATTAATATCTAAACATTTTAATTCGTATTGCATCATCGCTTTTCTTTAATTTGTTACAAGAGTTTGTGGCTGATTTAGCGGGAACAGTGTTGTTGACGAGTTATGGCAGAGACTTTTTAGATTGCACTGTAACATATAGCATCTCAAGGCGATGGTCATTGGGATTTGTATATGGGGGGACAGTGATATGATAGCGCAAAACAAACATGCTCTGAGCTTACAAGGCAAAGAAACAAAACTACCTTTGCCGTGAGTTTTTTCAAAATTTCGTATATGGAAATATGCCAGTTCCATTGCATATTTTGCTCGCTCTTAGTGTTGCTATAGCGCCCCTTGGAATTTGAGAGCATTCATAAGAAACATGCCCTTGTCTTTACCTTATGCTTTAAACATACCACCCCCGCTTATGATGGAAAAGCAAATGATCCTCATTAATTCTAACGTAAGAAGTGTTGTGATGAGGAAAGCTTACTGTATTTGATGTTATAATTTAAGTTTAAAAATGATGATTTTATAGGATAAATCAACGTGTTATTGTAACATTGTCTAGGAGGAGGAAATGATGGCAATTAAAACAAAGCGAACAATTTCCACATTGATCAGTTTAGAAGATGTAGCTGAACTGTCTTCTTATTTCCTCCGTAATGCGAATCATCTGCGTCCTTTTGAACCTGTTAGATCTGATGGTTACCACAGCCTAACAGCTTGGGAAACACGAGCCAATGCATTTGCTTATGAAAGCGCACAGGGACAAGCATACCGATATGCTGTACGATTAAAAAATGAAAACACAGTCATCGGTGTTGTGAATTTTACAAATGTGGTTCGGGGTGTTTTTCAAGCCTGTCATCTTGGTTTTTCTCTTGATGAAAAACAACAAGGCAAAGGTCTCATGTTTGAGAGTTTATCGGCTCTAATACGCCATATCTTTCATGTTTATCATCTGCATAGAGTGATGGCAAATTATAGACCTGAGAACATAAAAAGCGAACGTTTATTAAAACGCCTTCATTTTGAAAAAGAAGGCTATGCCAAAGACTATTTGATGATTTCTGGAAAATGGAGAGATCACATTCTAACCTCTCGAATCAATGATCTTTATGAGTCCGTTAATAGATTCGAATAAAGTTTTGTTAAGGGTCTTTTTATCAAATGTGTAAATATGCTGCACTTTTCCCTATCCTAAAAGACGAAGATCCTTAACCACCTCTTCTTTTGTAAACAGTTCAGACTCTCGTTTAGCGGATTTCAACGGCTGACTATTTTCATATGTTTCTTTTCGTAGATAAGAAATTGATTTATCATCATAACTCATTTTTTTAATTTTAAGAGAGTCCTCAATATCGGAAGACTTTCTCACTTCAAATTTATTGATGTTTAATCATAAAAACACCTCTCTTGCACATCACAAACTGAGTTGGCATAGATTGGCATACAAGTGAGGGTTTATGTGGATAAACAATGATTGAAGAATAAGAATAAAAATTCTCTGTATAAATCCTTTTAAATGTGAGGGCTGTTGCAATATTGTGTATTCTGTGACCGATAGTCTCGTTACAAGTTACACAAACTGCTTATTATTGGGTAAAATTTTATACATTCATTTGTTTTTTGCCATTTGTTTTTTGCATTTTCTTTTCTTAAAAAAATTTCCAACGTTATCAATGGTTTTAATTCATACCAAGCGCATTTTTATAAAGCTCAATGATTGCTTCTTCTTCCATTCGTTCATGTTCTTCTTTTTTACGCAGCCGTATAATGCTTCGAACAGCTTTACTATCGAAACCAGAGCCTTTAAGTTCAGTGTAAACGTCTTTAATATCATCAGAAATGGTTTTTTTCTCTTCTTCTAGCCGTTCAATACGTTCGATAAAAGAGCGTAATTGGTTTACGGATATAGCGTGTGTTTGATCGGTTACTGTATCGTTCATTGTATTTTTCTCCAGGTTATATATTTTAAGTTGTTTTTCGACGACGAATTTGTGTTAAAAAAGCTTGAAAATAAAAAGTAAATCAAGCTACACAGCTTTTTTACAAATTGACTTTAAATATTTTGTAAAATTTTTAAGATATATGCATTGATAAAAGGGCTATAAAAAGAAAAATATAAAAATATACGTTTTAGATTTGAAAAGCTTTAAAAAAAAGAAATGTGTAATTTGTTTTGAGAATTTGGCATTATAGAGGAAGTTTTGTGATTTTAAAAAAGCGATATTGGGTGTTTCAGAAAGGATTAAAAGTTTTTCTCTTGAGCATTTTGCTCTTGTTTCCCTTTGTTGTTTTTGCAAAAGCTGACTTTAGAGTTTGTAATACAACCCAGCAGTCTGTAGGGGTTGCTCTTGGATATCGTACATTTTCAGGATGGGTGAGCGAAGGCTGGTGGACGGTACCAGTGACGGAGTGTAAAACTTTAATTGAGGGGCCTCTTGCTTCACGGTTTTATTATTTTTATGCGGAAGGGGCACAAAAAAAAGGGAACTGGGCAGGCTCTGTGACCATGTGTGTGCAAGATAGCCAATTTACTATTCAAGGGGTTCATGATTGTTTCCCTCGAGGATATCAAAAGGCTGAATTTAAAGAGATCGATACCGGAAATCAAACCAGTTGGATGGTACAGTTGACGGATGAGTCTTTGTTAAACAATTCAGTTATACCTTCTCTTTCAGGAAATTCTCCACCGTGAAACGTGCACGTAAAGTAAAAATTATTGCGACTCTTGGTCCTTCTTCTTTTTCTCGTTTGATGATTGAGAAGCTTTTTAGGGCAGGAGCAGACGTTTTTCGTCTTAATATGAGCCATACTGATCGTGATATGCTGGGTGATTTGGTCGAGTCTATACGAGAAGTTGAAAAAACAGTTCGACGCCCCATTGGTATTTTGGTGGATCTTCAGGGGCCAAAACTGCGTGTGGGGCGTTTTGCTAAGGGGCAAGAAGATTTGCGTGTTGGGCAAAGCTTTACATTAGATAATCGCGATGTTCTTGGCGATGCGCAGCGTGTTTTTTTCCCTCATGAGGATGTATTTTCGGCTGTTAAACCAGGGGACCGGTTGTTGATTGATGATGGAAGGGTGGAACTGCGTGCGCAAGTTTGTGATGATCACTTTGTACAGTGTCGCGTGGTTGCTGGTAGCCGTATTTCTGATCGAAAGGGTGTCAGTTTTCCCGATACAATTTTGCCTTTTGATTCGATGACGTCAAAAGATAAGGAGGATCTTCAGGCTCTTTTACAGCAGCCTGTTGATTGGGTTGCGCTTTCTTTTATTCAATGTCCAGAAGATATTATAGCGGTGCGTCAGTTGACGAAAAACAAGGTGTCTTTGATGGCTAAAATCGAAAAGCCTCAAGCCTTGGAGCATATAGAGAAGATTATTGAAATTTCCGATGGGATTATGATTGCACGGGGTGATCTCGGTGTGGAAATGCCTCTGGAAAGGATTCCTGCACTTCAGATGGAGTTGATAAAAGCTTGTCGTTTAGCTGGAAAACCGGTTGTGGTGGCAACACAAATGCTCGAATCAATGATCACATCTCCTGTTCCCACACGCGCAGAAGTCTCAGATGTTGCTACAGCCGTTTATGCAGGAGCGGATTCGGTGATGTTGTCTGCTGAATCTGCTTCTGGTCGTTATCCTGAAGAAGCTGTGCTTATGATGGACCGAATCGCGCGGCAAATTGAGCAAGATCACACTTATGCCGCTCAGGTTGGGGCACAACATCCTGCACCAGAATCAACTGGAACGGATGCGATTTCTCTTGCTGCGCGTCAGATTGCTGAAACACTTGCGCTATCCGCTATCGTTGCTTATACGGCTTCAGGAACAACGGGGGTGCGCGCCTCTCGTGAACGCCCTAATAGACCAATTATTGCTTTATCGCCCATTGTGGAAACAGCACGGCGTTTGGCTTTAGTTTGGGGGCTTCATTGTGTGGTCACGCAAGATGCACGGAGTTTAGAGGATATGGTTGATCGAGCAGCAGCCATTGCATTTCAGGAAGGCTTTTGCCAAGGAGGGGATCGTTTCCTTGTGACAGCTGGTGTTCCCCTTGGAACGCCTGGTGCGACAAATCTCTTGCGTATTGCTTCTGTCTCCCAAGATGGAACGAAAGGGATTTGAGCCGTTTACGCATGGTGTTTTTTCATGCGCCTTTGAACAGGCTTTAAAAACAACGGGTGTGCGCCTCTTGTGAATGCCTCCATAGACCCATTATTCTTTTATCTCCTATCCTAAGATAGAAAGGTATTGCGTTAGGTCGTCCAGTTTGGGGATGGAAGCAGATGCGGTGATGTTGTCTGTTGATTTTGTTTTAGTTCTGAGGAAGCTGCTTTTACGGTAGGGCATTTAATGGGAGCCCCCCTTTTATTTCATTGAGACAGATTGGGGATGCTTTATTGATGTTTATACGAGCGAGATGTTTATTGATAATGAGAGTTCATTCTTTCGCTTTTTGGATAAGAGCCTTGAAATTTTTCCCATTTTAAACTTTTGCAAACAGAATTGAATAAAGTTAAAATTATGTGCCTAAAAAATCGTACTGGTATGTTATGAGAAAAAGTGATGGGTGAATGTGTTTTTAAAATATGCTTTGTCGAAGCATTTGCAACATATTGATTTATAATGATAATATAGCATTGTTCAATTTGAATTAGAACCCCAATATCGTAAGATTCTCTCATTTGAAACTTGTTCATGTTGAGTCAATGATAACTCTTCACTTGCACGTCATAAATGGGTGGGCAATAGCGGGTGTGCCTTGCGGGTAAAACTGTACCAATTATGAATCGTTTTAGTGCCAAGGACTGTCGCAACAATGAGGGCTGGTAAAGTGTATGATGGTGCTGGTTTCCACTTTCATAGGTGTGGAGGTTTTGAGGGGGAGGAGAGGGGTAGAGTGTTGTGTTATCAGGATAAAGATGGCGGTCGAGAATGTTTGCAAAAACTATTACTGTTGTTTGTGATGTTTGAAGTTGTATGAGATTAACATAATCTTTTGGTCTGGCTTTTTTTCTACTCTCAAGGATGAAAATTCTAAAACCCACGCTGATTTGTACACAATATGGTTCTTCTTGGGGGGCTCGTCTGTTGGATATTTCAGGGCAGAGACTGCATAGTACTTATTATAAAATAGCGGTGTTTTACAGTATAATAGATAAGGTTATATTTTAATATATATTGAATCTGCTTGATATTATCTAGGGGCAAGGATTTTGGGGTATGCATTCATAGGGAACATGAATATAGCTCTTTTTCTTTGAGGATGCTTTATTTGTTTGTTGCTGTTGTCATTTATATGATTTTTTTTACAATGATGTTGATTTTGTTATCTTATTGCGCGGTTAAAAGACATCTCATTTGAAATGTGGTGATATAAGGCAGTCTCCTTGATATAGGAAGCGTTTGTGCGGAGGTGAAATATTCAGGGTAGGGCTTTCTTGTTGAGGTTTAAGTTAATCCCATAAGTCGTGAGTAGCTGGAATCCTTCCTATAAAAAACCAGACTGTTTACACACTGGTGTGGGTTTAAGATTTTTATCCTGTGAGATGTGGCGGACAAGTCAAATCTCTGGTTTATTATGCGCTGATGTACTTTTTAGAAATCTTCCTGTTCCTGTTCTTGTTCTTGAAGGTTTGTGCAGTTTTGATCATCTTTGAGCAATTGGTTGGTGAGATTTTCAATGCGTTGTGTGGTGTCACGCATAATTTTCCCCATGGTGCGGTCTCTTTCGTTGTGGAGTCGTAAAAGAGCATTGTAGTCTTCTTGTAATTTTTTATTTTCTCGTTTTATCTCTTCCATTTCATCGATAATCATTATGCCGGCCATAACCGATAAACGATGGTCGCCAATTTCACCAAAATTGTTCTTTAAATGTGTGATATATTGATCCAATTGAGCAGCAAGCGCAATAAGACGACGTTCTTGTCCTTTGTCACAAGCCATGCGATAAACTTTACCATCAATGGTAACGGAAACAGTTTCCATACATTCAAACCTTTATCTATCAATGACAACACGAATTGTTTCCATTGCTTTAATAAGACGTTTGGAAACTTCTTTGTTTACGGACTCTAAGCGTTCAATTTGGGCTTCAGCTTTGTCAAGCGCTTGGGCAAGATGGCTGCGGTCAGCATTCATTCGTTGGATTTCTTCTTCCCATTCGTTATTTTTATCAATAACGGCATTGCGGTTTATTATGGTGATCTCTAAAGTTCTAAGTGCCTTTTCTAGGTGCTCTAAAGCATCTTGTAGAACTGTAGTCTCTTGGTTCATTGCTTTTATCCTTTGGGTAATTGTATCCTTTATCAATGTGTTATGCAAAAACGAATCACTTTCACTCTTGTGTTGTGTGCATTTTATTTTTAAGTATGTAGGATATTTTAGCAAGCAAAGCAGGGGATAGATATAAATTAAAAGCTGGATTTTTTGCGCGTATTGGCATAAATGACATGGATATACAGAACGCGTGAGGGGAATGTTATTAATATTATTGAAGTGGTGGCAAAAAGTCTCACGCTAATGGTTAGAAAATAGTATTTCTTGAGAATTTTAAGAGAATACGGAAAAAGCAACAGAATAACGTATTTAACGAAATGGTCGATTATTCATGACAAACACCCACCAACAGAATCAGATGGCCAATGCTATCCGTTTTCTTGCTATTGATGCGATTGAAAAAGCAAATTCTGGTCATCCGGGCTTGCCAATGGGAGCAGCCGATATTGCTACGGTTCTTTATACAAAATTCCTTGCTCATGACCCCACGAAACCTCGTTGGCCTAACCGTGATCGTTTTGTGTTATCAGCAGGACATGGGTCTATGTTGCTTTATGCTCTCTTGTATCTTTCTGGTTATGAAGATATTGGCATTGAAGATCTCAAAAATTTTCGCCAATTAGGAGCAAAGCTTGCTGGGCATCCAGAATATGGGCATGTGGCAGGAATCGAAACAACGACTGGTCCTCTCGGACAAGGGTTGGCGAATGCCGTGGGGATGGCTCTTGGAGAGCGTTTGCAAAATGCCCGTTTTGGTGATCTTATCAACCATTACACCTATGCGTTGGTGGGCGATGGATGCCTTATGGAAGGGATATCTCAAGAAGCACTTTCCCTTGCCGGTCATTTGAAACTCAATAAGCTTATTGTGTTGTGGGACGATAATAATATTTCTATCGATGGAGAGATTTCCCTTGCTGACAGTACAGATCAGATTGCGCGTTTTAAGGCATCTGGGTGGGAGACACATAAAGTCAATGGGCATGATCAAGCAGCAATTGCGCGGGCTATTGAGGCGGCACAAAATTCCGATAAACCAACTTTGATCGCTTGTAAAACAACAATTGGCTTTGGAGCACCAAATAAAGCGGGTACCAACAAAGTTCATGGAGCCCCTTTAGGAGCACGAGAAATTGCTGAAACCCGTATTGCTTTAGGGTGGGATGCTGAGCCTTTCGTTATTCCAGCCGATATTCTCGATAATTGGCGCTTGGCTAGTCTCAATGCTGCTAAAAAACGCCAAAAGTGGGAAGCAAAATTTGCTGATCTTCCTGTTTCAGAGCGTGTGGAATTTGAACGATTGATGCGGGGCGATCTCGTGGGCGGATTTGATAGCGCTGTCGATGCTTATAAACAGAAATTGGTTGAAGAGCGCCCCGTTGTTGCTACGCGTAAAGCTTCGGAAATGGCTCTTGAAGTGATCAATGAGGTCGTTGTTGAGACTATTGGTGGTTCGGCTGATTTAACCGGATCTAATAATACAAAAAGCAGCCAGATGAAAAGTATCTCTGCTGAAGATTTTTCAGGGCGCTATCTGCATTATGGAATTCGCGAACATGCAATGGGAGCTGTGATGAATGGTCTTGCCCTTTATGGCGGCTTTATTCCTTATGGGGGAACCTTTTTATGCTTTTCTGACTATATGCGTCCTGCTATGCGTTTGTCTTCTCTCATGGGGTTGCGGGTGATTTATGTCATGACTCATGATTCTATTGGTCTTGGTGAGGATGGTCCGACCCATCAACCCGTGGAGCATTTGGCTTGCCTGCGTGCAATGCCTAATCATTTTGTGTTTCGTCCTGCCGATGCTATGGAGACAGTTGAGTGTTGGCAATTGGCTTTGAAAGCACGCGGGATGCCTTCTACCTTGGCTTTGAGCCGACAAAATCTACCGCTTTTGCGTCAAGAGTATGAAGAAGAAAATCTCTGTATGCTTGGTGCTTATGAATTCCTAACAGCTAGCGATGATGCACAAGTGACGCTGTTTGCTTCTGGTTCAGAATTGCAAATTGCAGTGGAGGCACATGCGGTGTTAGAAGAAAAAGGCATCCCAACGCGTGTTGTGTCAGTGCCTTGTTTTGAACTTTTTTCTCAACAATCTCTCTCTTATCAGCGTGCTCTTATTGGAGAGGCGCCGATTAAAGTTGCCATTGAGGCCGCTGTTCGGCAAGGATGGGACCGTTTTATTGGCTGTGATGGTATCTTTATTGGCATGGATGGCTTTGGAGCAAGTGGAACGATTGATGCTCTTTATGCGCATTTTAATATTACTTGGGAAAATGTCGTTGCCACCGTTGAAAAAGAGCTGGAAAAGATCAAAGAGCAAAGTACAAAATGACAGCTTTATGTTGTCATGAGTGGGGTTGGTCGTAGGCATCTATTTTGTACAGTGTTGTGGATGATCTTGTGCATTACTGTGGATAAGTGAGTGAGTGATCAAGATATTGACGTTATAGGAATTAATGATTTTGGATTGGTGAAATACCCATTTATTGTGTTTTAAATGTTGTGCTTAAAAAATTGATGAGGAAACATGTGAAATGACAGTTCGTGTTGCAATTAATGGGTTTGGTCGTATTGGTCGCAATATTTTACGTGCACTTGTGGAAAGTGGACGACAAGATATTGAAGTGGTTGCAATTAATGATTTGGGATCGGTGGAAACAAATGCCCATTTATTACGCTATGATTCAGTTCATGGGCGTTTCCCTGGGATCGTTAAGGTGGTAGGGGATGCTATTGATGTAGGGGGTGGTTTAATAAAGGTATGCGCAGAGCGTGATCCTGCTCAATTGCCTTGGAAAGATTTGGATATCGATATTGCTTTGGAATGTACGGGTATTTTTACGGCACGTGATAAAGCAAGTGCTCATTTAGATGCGGGGGCAAAGCGTGTTCTTATTTCTGCGCCTTCTGAAGGAGCAGATCTTACGGTTGTCTATGGGGTTAATCATCAATCTTTAAGCAGCGAGCATCGCGTTGTTTCAAATGCTTCTTGTACAACCAATTGTTTGGCGCCTGTTGCACAAGTTTTGCATAACACAGTGGGTATTGAAAAGGGCTTTATGACAACAATCCATTCTTATACGGGGGATCAACCTGTATTGGATACAATGCATCGGGATCTTTATCGTGCACGTGCGGCAGCTCTTTCTATGATTCCTACTTCAACAGGAGCGGCAAAAGCTGTGGGATTGGTCTTGCCAGAATTAAAGGGATTGCTTGATGGTGTATCGATTCGTGTTCCGACCCCTAATGTTTCTGTCGTTGATTTGACATTTATCGCTAAGCGTTCCACAACAATCGAAGAAATTAATACAGCTATTGCTACTGCTGCACAAGGGCATCTGAAGGGCGTTTTGGACACGACAGAAGAAAAGCTCGTGAGTTGTGATTTTAATCATAATCCTCATTCAGCTATTTTCCACAATGATCAAACCAAAGTGATTGATGGTAAGTTCTGTCGCGTTCTGGTTTGGTATGATAATGAGTGGGGCTTTTCTAATCGTATGAGTGATACTGCTGTAGCTTTTGCTCAGACAATATAAGAGGACCTCAGGGTCCTCTTTTTATAGGGAAAAGTCTCATTTTTGTGCAATTTTGAGAAAAACAGTTAGAGGCTGTTGTTCTCATGCGCTAGAGAGAAGAGGCTATTGAAACATTGATGATGTGTTTTGTTTTAATACTGTGTCAATACGTGCTTTTAAAAGCTGTATGAAAGAGTAAACTTTTAAAAAGTAAGATCTGAACGAGATACCTTTTGAGAAAACGTTAGAAAACAGGAGATGTAAACTCTTTTTCCTAGAAGTAAAAGGAAGCTTTAATAGAGATCAAGTTGAGCCAATGCATTTGTTTGCCACAATGGAATATGAAGATTAAGAGTGATGGTGGGCTTTTGTACATTTGACGATAAAAGCTTTGGATTTTTATTAAGCAAAGGGTGAGAGATAGGCTGTCGTGGATCTCTTGTAAAAGCAAAGAGGGAGATAAGTGGAAAGAAAAGTAGGCAGGGTTATTGGATGCGTTTTTATTTGAAACAATGGAAAGTGAAGAGGAAGCAGTGATGGGGTTTCGTACACTTGATGATGTTGATGTTTTGGGTAAACGTGTTCTGGTGCGCGTAGATTTTAATGTTCCTATGGCGCAAGGTAAGGTATGCGATGAGACGCGTCTTGTGCGACATAAAGAGACACTCGTTGAGCTACAAAAGTGTGGTGCTAAACTTATTCTGCTTTCTCATTGTGGTCGCCCCAAAGGAAAGGTAGAGCAAGAGTTTTCACTCCGTCCTGTTGTGCAAGTGCTGGAAAAGATCATTAATCAGCCGGTTGCTTTTGCTCCGGACTGTATCGGTTCGGCGGTGCAGGTTGCAGTTGAGTCATTACAAAATGGTGGTGTTTTACTGCTTGAAAATGTTCGTTTTCATGCTGGTGAAGAAAAGAATGATTGTTCTTTTGCTGAGGCTTTAGCCCATCATGGCGATCTTTATGTTAATGATGCTTTTTCAGTTTCTCATCGTGCTCATGCTTCGGTAGAGGGAATAACGCATTTGTTGCCTTCTTATGCAGGACGCTCTTTGCAATATGAGTTGCAGGCATTAGAAAAAGGACTTGGCAATCCAGCACGTCCTGTGGTTGCCCTTGTGGGAGGAGCAAAGGTTTCTAGTAAGCTTTTTGTGCTCAATCATTTGGTGGAAAAAGTTGACTCTTTGATTATTGGTGGGGGGATGGCTAACAGTTTTTTAGCTGCGCAAGGTGTCCATGTAGGAAAGTCTCTGTGTGAACATGCATTGATGGAAACAATAAAAAAAATTATTAAAAAAGCACAAGAGTGTCACTGTACGCTTCTGCTCCCTCAGGATGCTGTCGTGGGATTTCGTTTTGAAAAAGATGCACCGCATCGTCTTTATGACATTGAAGATATTCCACAAGATGGCATGATATTGGATATTGGGACGCGCTCTATTGCGCATATCAATGCTGCGATAGAGGAAGCTGCTACTCTTGTGTGGAATGGACCCCTTGGTGTTTTTGAGATGCCTCCTTTTGATAAGGGAACCATTGCCGTTGCACGCCATGCAGCAGAACGTAGTTTGACGGGAAAGTTGGTTTCAATTGCGGGTGGAGGCGATACGGTTTTTGCTCTTAATCATGCCGGTGTTGCCAATGATTTTACTTATCTCTCAACTGCTGGAGGAGCTTTTTTGGAATGGATGGAAGGAAAGACCCTTCCTGGTATTCTTGCCCTCATGCAGGCTTAAAGGGCTTCTTTGAAGGGGAAGGTTAAAGAAAAACTATACGGTCGTGTAGAGTGTTTTGATAGTGTTGCGCATTTTTAGAAATTAAGACAAAGTAAAGAGGAATTTTTTATGAATGAACGGCTTGAAGATATTGCACTTGCTTTGGTGCATGCGGGTAAAGGTATTTTGGCGGCAGATGAAAGTACGGCGACCATTGGAAAGCGTTTTGAAAGCATTGGTGTTGAATCCAATGAAGATAAGCGCCGTGCTTATCGTGAAATGCTTTTTAGTACAAAAGAAGCGATGGAAAACGCCATCTCTGGGGTTATTTTATTTGATGAAACCATTCGGCAAAAAGCATCAACTGGGAAAATGTTGACGGATCTTATTCGGGATTCAGGCGCTTTGCCAGGGATTAAAGTTGATACCGGTGCAAAAGCCTTGGCTGCTTTTCCCCAAGAAACAATTACCGAAGGGTTGGATGGTCTTCGTGAGCGGCTAAAAGACTATTATGCTTTGGGAGCACGTTTTGCTAAATGGCGTGCGGTAATTGCTATTGATGAACACACTTTGCCAACAAGAGGCGCCATAAGACAAAATGCACAAGCTCTTGCACGCTATGCTGCCTTATGTCAGGAGTTCGATATTGTGCCCATTGTTGAACCGGAAGTGTTGATGGATGGACCATCGTGTGGGCATTCAATTACACGCTGCTTTGAGGTGACACGCACTGTTTTGCAGGCTGTCTTTAAAGAATTGTTTGAAGCTCGTGTTCTTTTGGAGGGGATGATTTTAAAACCCAATATGGTGATTGATGGAAAGGATGCTCGCAAGGCTTCTGTTGAAGAAGTTGCTGAAAAGACTGTCCAAGTGCTTAAACAGACTGTTCCTGCTGCTGTTCCTGGAATTGCTTTTCTTTCTGGAGGACAGTCTGATCAGGAAGCAACGGCGCATTTATCTGCTATGAATTCTTTGGGCGCATTGCCTTGGAAATTGACCTTTTCCTATGGACGCGCATTGCAAGCAGCTGCCTTAAAAGCATGGGCTGGAAAAGATGAGAATATTGCTGTTGCACAGAAGGCATTTCGTCATCGGGCTCGGATGAATCATCTTGCGGCTTTGGGACAATGGACAAAAGAACAAGAAAAAGCGTGCGATTGAAGCACAAGCCCTGTTTTTAAATGCGGAGAGATTTTTCATATTTCTGCGTGATTTTTTGTGCCCTCATCATGATAAAAATGGCGGGGGCATTTTAGGCTTGAAAGCTTTCTCAGAGAGTTTTTTCCTTGGACCTTTTAAAAGTCTTTAATGGGTGCTATCGAGAGATAAAATTGCGGGAGAGGTGCAATTTCGAGAAGGGGAGATAATGCTAGGAAATTTGTGAATGCACAGCACTTTAGTATGGTGTCGTTCATGAGGTGGTACTTACTTTTTGCGTGAAAATCATAAAGCTCATACTGTATTGAAGAGTTTGATATTGTGATATTTTTTCTTTTTCATGTTATCATTGCTTGTCATCGGCAGAATTCATTTGATTGCAGTTTCAAAGGTGGATTAAGCGGGTAGATTAGAGAGTTGCGATTTCTGAGCGGATTGGAATACAGCTTATGAAGCTTTTCTGCGTCAAGATAGCTTCCTCTTCAATGGGGGTAGTTTTTCTATTGACGAACGAATTGAATAACTCTTGCGAAAGAAAATAGATTTGCACCTCAATAAAACACCTATTTTTTCGTTAAAATGGATAAATTTTTCTTGTATTTTTTGATGATATAATTAAAGATAACTAACTTCATAGCATCTTGGCTTAAAACGGGGGGAGTTGTGGACGGTATATCTTCTAAAAATAACAGTATATCTTCTAAGAATACAAGCATCAAAAGAAAAAATCGATACGCAGAACAGAGCTTTTCTGCAATTATGATGCGAAAATTGTGCAATATGGTGCGTGGGGTATTCGAAGGGATCTTTACAGTATTTACTTTCATAATTTTTATTATCTTGCTCAACATACGTGGACCGGTTCATACCGCATTAAAAGTCTTTGGGTCGGTGAGTGGAATAGGGTGCTTTTTCTTTTTTGTCGGATACTACTTACAACGCCGTGACGCAACAGCAGATGAAGCCGGTATATCGTTCGCATTACTCATGGCAATTGCTGAAGGCGTTTCTTCTATTTGCTGCCTGTCTGCTGCGTGGGGTTACGATGCTCTCTTATTCCGTTTAGCACCTCCTGGGTATGTTCTTATTCTCCCTGAATAAATAGGGTGCAATTCGTTTGCATACAAATCAAAATGAGAGGCTGTCTGCCTCTCAAATTCTTAATAATTGCTTTCCAAAATAATGACATCAGACCCGCTTTTAATGAAGGGACTAACAAGCTTTGGGTCCTTAAGCCTCAAGGCAACCCTTTACAAGTTGCGCCTATCGGCATCCTTGACCTTAAGACAGAAAAACGGCTTATGAACAAACTCTCTTATTAAGCCACATCATCTTTTATTCTTCTCATGTGGTTCTGAAATCATGATATAAGGGGCAAGCTTCTCATCGTGCCTAAATTGTACTTTATCGTGTGTTAAATGGAAAAATGAGAAAAAGCATCTTTATGCAATATAATCCAATTATAATTTTTTGATTTGAAGGTAAAGGGTTTAAAGTTCTACAAGACTGATACGATAAAGGGGGGAAGTTGCCTATCTTAGAAACTAAGGCGTATTTTAGGTGCTCTTGATATAGTTACCAAATGGTTTTGAAGACTTATCCTTTTAGCTCTATTCACTAAAAGGTCATTTTGAGGGGGCTTGGCTAATGAATGTAAAGGAAAATTAGCACGTAATATTTCGCTTTGCTGGTATAGATGCTGAATGAGTTAATTATCGAGAGGATCACTGAAGAGGGAGCGCTAAAAAATGGTGAAAATCCTCCGTACTTCGGTGAATTCGTGGTTGAAGATATAATCGTAGAACTTGGCTTATCTGTTCCTGAAACAGCTGAATGGTTTGAAATGGTTAGGGTGTCAGTTCTGCATATGCTTGACTCGCTATACAAAAAAATTACGATTTCGTGCAAGCTTTAAAACATAAATACCCTAAAGATATATCCTCTTTGTACATGTTCTTATCATCGTTAAAATGCCTTCTTAAAGCACGACAGGGGATGCTATAAAATTGAGAGCTGTAAAATATATGGGGCTTGGAGGGGGTGAGAAGATGGTGTTCAATCGAAGTACTCTATCCTTATTTTTATGGGCTATGCCTGAAAGAGAGAGCTGGAGAGACAATTTATGAGCAAAGAGAAAGTGTTTTGAGGTTGCGTGTCTGCAAGAGCAGAACAGTAGTCGTGGTGATATTTAAAAACAATAAATTTGATAAAATTTTACAATTTTGCCAAAAGCCAGTTTATTATAAAAGCTGTTGCTTATACGCGCTCATACAAAAGTTATAAGAAGCCCAAAAGTGCTAAAAAAGTCTTTGCTCTTTTTCAATAAGACGGATCTGCAAACAATATTCAAAAAGTGTTCGTGTTTTTGAAAGAGCATAAAAGGATACTCTTGCAATAGAGAGAAGCGTATTTGTGAGTTACAATTTGTCATGATTTTCGGTAAACACTATTGTTTAGAGCGGTGAGAGAGGGCATGAAAAAATTTTAATATTCAGTTTTTTAAAGAGTGTGGTCAGTCTTTAGGATAGAGCTTGTGTCCCTAGAGCCTATCAAGTGAGCCCGCATAAAGGCTTCAAGAAAGCGAGCACCATTATACTTTTTGCCAGCGTATACTCTTTTGTCAGCGCCCCAATGTTTTGACAGCCCTTAGAACGTAAAGGGGCAAGGGAGGTATTTCATTCCTTTTTTGTACCGTTTTACTCCACACGCCAACTCTGCTTGTGATGTGCAAGCCAAGAGATTTTGTTTGACTCACTATGAGGGTTTGACATGAGAAAATCCTATGGTATTCATGATCTTTCATGAAAAACAATGAATTATCCTTATAAATCAACGTGACAGTGCTGTTATGAAGAGAACTCCTTGCACATCTTAATAGCCCATAGAGATTTAACTGGGTATTATTTTATATTCTGTACACAGAAGTGTCTTTATAAAAATGCTCCATCTTGCGCAGAAAAAAGAACAACCCGTTAAGACTTTAAAAGAAAAAAACTCAATTTTTTTCCCTCTTTTTTCCATGAGCCCTTAAATTAATAATTCTCTACCTGTAAAGCGCGGTATTCACGCCCAAGTACTGCTCTTGTATCAAGATCACTCACTCAGGTGAAAATTGCAATTTTGCGAGGTAAGCATAAACGCCATTTTTTGCCACAAGTTCGGCATGGGTTCCTTCTTCCACAAGGGCGCCTTTATCCATAACAAGAATGCGATCTGCTTTTAAAATTGTTGCCAAACGATGTGCAATGACCAAGGTTGTGCGGTTTTGCATCAACCCTTCTAAGGCGTCTTGCACCAACTTTTCACTGTTTGCATCTAAAGCAGATGTTGCTTCATCAAGCAGCAACAGGGGTGCATTTCTTAAAATTGCCCGCGCAATACCAATGCGTTGTTTTTGTCCCCCAGAAAGCATGGTACCGCGTTCTCCTACTTGCGTATCCAAGCCATCTGGTAAAGCTTGAATAAATTCAAATGCATTAGCCGCTTTAGCGGCAGCAAGGATTTCCTCTTCATGGGTATTTTCAGTTCCAAAAATAATATTATCACGCAATGTTCCATCAAAAATGGCGACATCTTGTGGAACATAGGAAATTGCGCTGCGTAAATCTTGTAAAGAAAGGCGATTAATTTCCATGCCATCCAACCGAATTGTTCCATTTGTCGGATCATAAAAACGAAGGATCAAAGAAAAAATGCTGCTTTTTCCTGCTCCAGAAGCCCCAACAAAAGCAACCGTTTCGCCTGCTTTTACAGAAAATGAAAGCGAGCGTAAAACCTTCTCTTGTGGTCTAGAAGGGTAGGTAAAATCAACCTGATCAAAAACAAGTTCACCTCGAACAGGTTGCTCTAATGATAAAGGATTTTTAGGAGCTACAATAGTAGGTTGTTCTTGTAATAATTCGGCAAGCCGTTCAGCAGCGCCTGCTGCTTGGATTAATTCTGCCCCAAGTTCCGATAATTGCGCAAAAGTAGAAGCTCCAAAAACCGCATAAAGGACAAATTGCCCTAATGTCCCTCCTGTCATCGTTCCATTCAAAACATCGCGCGATCCAATCCATAAAACAGCAACCACACTGCTAAAAACCAAAAAAATTGCAAACCCCGTAAAAAAGGAGCGCAAGATTACAGAAGCACGTGCTGTTTGAAAAGCACGTTCTATCAATTGTGAAAAACGTATTGTAACGAGTTTTTCAGCGGTAAAAGCTTGCACAGTGCGAATAGCGCTTACCTGCTCTGTAGCAACAGCATTGGCATCTGCGAGACGATCTTGCGCCGCGCGGGTACGAGAGCGAACTTTACGTCCAAAGACTACCAAGGGAATGGCCACAACAGGAATAGCTGCTAAAACCAACAAAGACAATTTAGCATTGGTGATCACCATCATCACGACGGCTCCGATCACGATAATCAGCTGACGCAAAGCGGTAGAGGCGGTAGAGCCCACAGCTAATTTTATTTGTGTGGTATCTGTTAGAAGCCTTGAAACAATCTCTCCTGAATGTGACCGATCAAAAAAAGCAGGAGAAAGTTTCATAATATGGACAAACACATCACGCCGTAAATCGGCAAC
Source organism: Bartonella sp. TT119HLJHH (assembly GCF_042193385.1). Taxonomy (NCBI): domain Bacteria; kingdom Pseudomonadati; phylum Pseudomonadota; class Alphaproteobacteria; order Hyphomicrobiales; family Bartonellaceae; genus Bartonella; species Bartonella sp. TT119HLJHH. The sequence continues at coordinate 93,650 of NZ_JBHILS010000004.1, forward strand.
AATCCGTTCTCCCAAGGTGATAACACAGTAATAACGGGCTGCTGAAGCAAATGCGAGAAACAAGGCTAAGATAAACAAAATTCCAAAGTAAAAATTGATATGTCCATGGCTTGAAGTAGAAAACCCATGATCAAACATTTGGCGGATAGCCACAGGCAAAGCTAATGTGACAAGAGCAGCAACAGATAACGCTAGAAAAGCAAAGATAAACAACCAACGATAGCGCAAAAGATAAGGAACAAAAATTGCAAGCGAAGAGAATGAAGATTTCTTAGGGGAAGACTTTGTCGATTTTTCTGAACGAGAACGTAATGTCATAAAATTTTGCTCACTGTATTGGATTTGTAACACTTGATACAATGATGTATCTTGAACACTTGTTTTTTGATGCGTGCTCAGTTATAGGAATAAATACTTTAATCAATGTATCAAAAAGACAAAGGAAGTGCACTTAAAAAAACAAGCAAGTGCTATTTCATTCTATAAACGCAAAAGGTTTGACGCATGAAAGCGAATATTCACCCCAACTATCACAAAATTACCGTTGTTATGACGGATGGAACCCAATATACGACGCGCTCTACTTGGGGAAAAGAAGGCGATACTCTTAATCTAGATATTGATCCAAGAACGCATCCGGCATGGACAGGTGGCTCCCAAACGCTCGTAGATCGTGGTGGTCGTCTTTCTAAATTCAAAAATCGTTTTGGTAATATTGGCATGTAAAAGCCTCCTCTTTATGGGGTACAAGGGTTTTAAACAAAACGATTGCAAACGATGAGTTTTTGATCCTATCAAAGAGTGCACTTTAAATATTAATTCAAAAACGCATCCGACATAAACAGATGGGTCTATAAATCATTGTGGTTGCGTTTTTTAAATTCAAAAATCATTTTGAAATATACGCATAAATCCTTTCTTCCCTAGAGTATAAAGACTTGAAATAAAATAATTGCAAACTTTTCTTCTTTTTTTTGGAACTGAACATATCCATGGAGAGGAAGTATTTTCCGCTTCTAAAGCTGCCAATGTATTTGAATTTATTCAAGCTTTACCAAACGTCTTTGATACGCAAGTAGAAGAACGTGGTACTATGCTTTCTGGGGGCAAAAACAACGCATTGATATTGCACGGGCGATTTTAAGAAATGCACCCCTCTTGTTGCAAGCCGGCACCATCATTATATCTGCCAACTCGTGGATGTTGCTACAGCCCTTGGCATTTGAGATGATTTATTATAGGCATTTTAAGTCCTTTCTTAATAGTTTTTTTATTCACGCGGGCTCTCTCCGCTTGGTACGTGCAAAAGACATGGTTTTGATTGGTTCACCATGGAACAGGTTTGAAATGAGAGAATCTTACGGTATTCGGGATTCTCATTCAACATACAAAACAATGAATTATTATTATAAATCAAACTTTTACTGCTTGATGAAGCAACATTTTCTTTAGATGCAAACAGTGAAAAGTTGGTGCAAAATGCCTTAGAAGGATTGATGCAAATCATACAACCTTGGTCATTGCCCATCGTTTGGCAACAATTTTAAAAGCAGATCGTATTCTCGTGATGGATAAAGGCGCTCTCGTGGAAGAAGGAACACACAACTCATTATAAAAAATAATGTTTATGCGCATTTGGCTAAACTGCAATTCTCATCTGAGTAAGTGATCTTGATACAAGAGCAGTATTTTTAAGGGCATAAACAGTACTCTTTTCAGACAGGCTTATCAATTTGAAACTCTCATGGAAAAAAGAAAGGCAAGCATTGAGATGTTTTTCTTTTTTAATAGGCTGTTCTTTTTTTTTGCCTGAGATGAAGTATTTTTATAAAGACACTTCTGTGTATAGAATATAAAACGATATCCAGTTAAATCGCTATGGACTATTAAGATGAGCGAGGAGTTCTCTTCATAACAGCACTGTCACGTTGATTTATAATGATAACTCATTGTTTTTCATGAAAGATCTTACATGGAATTTCTCGTTTCAAATTTGGTTATGTTGCATTAGTCAAAACCATGTCTCTTGCATGCTGCAAGCAGAGAGAGCTCGCGTGAAGTAAAAATACTTAAAGAAAGAATAAGTCCTCTTCATGAAGCGTCCCAAGTTTTAGGGGCTGTAGTAATATTGAGGGGATTAGGAAAGTGTATGATGATGTCGCTTTACTAAAAAAGAGCCGATAAATGAGTAGAAAGACGCTTTTTATCAATTTTATAAAACAAGGTGAGCACGCAGCCATGTTTTGCTGTGTTAGGCTTTTGAGTACTTTGAACCAATATTGTGGGAGTGCATTTTAAGAATTATAAAGCTCTTCTTAAAAGTGCATAAATCATTAGAGCAGTACAATTAAATACAAATTGTTTTATTTTACCAGAAAAAATATCTATATTTTGTGTATTGTTTTTATTAAAATATAATATGTAGTGATTTTCAAATCAGATGTACACACAATGATACAATATCGAGGGATCGATAAAAGAGCTGCGTTAAATATTGGTGGGAATAAAAGAGAGCAAGAATGGAAGAAGACATAAAATTGGCAATAGCTTTCATAATAGCTATAATTAAGGTCATTTGGAAATGGGGGAAAAAATGTGGGAGTGTAAGATGCGGCGTTATGATTTTCTGCATCATATGGATGGGGAAGTCGTGGTATTCGGGATACTCAGTGGATTTTTTGTTCGGTTTGGCAATGATAGTGTGTTGTGGGGGAAGCTTAATGCTTGCATTGGCAATTTATCAGAACAAGCATTTAACTGAACAACTTGAGCAAAAAAAGCAAGAGTGCGCTGAACATAAAGATATTATTGCACAAGGGGAACAGAAGTGTCTTCAATTGACTGATCAACTTGAGCAAAAAAAGCAAGAGTGCGCTGAACATAAAGATATTATTGCACAAGGGGAACAGAAGTGTCTTCAATTGACTGAACGACTTGAGCAAAAAGAGCAAGAGTGCGCTGGACATCAAGATATTATTGCACAAGGGGAACAGAAGTGTCTTCACTTGACTGACCAACTTGAGAAAAAAAAGCAAGAGTGCGCTGGATATCAAGATATTATTGCACAATGGGAACAGAAGTGTCTTCAATTGACTGACCAACTTGAGCAAAAAGAGCAAGATTGCGCTGGACATCAAGATATTATTGCACAAGGGGAACAGAAGTGTCTTCACTTGACTGACCAACTTGAGAAAAAAAAGCAAGAGTGCGCTGAACATAAAGATATTATTGCACAAGGGGAACAGAAGTGTCTTCAATTGACTGACCAACTTGAGCAAAAAGAGCAAGATTGCGCTGGACATAAAGATATTATTGCACAAGGGGAACAGAAGTGTCTTCAATTGACTGACCAACTTGAGCGAAAAGAGCAAGAATGCGTTGGATATCAAGATATTATTGCACAAGGGGAACAGAAGTGTCTTCAATTGACTGACCAACTTGAGCGAAAAGAGCAAGAGTGCGCTGGATATCAAGATATTATTGCACAAGGGGAACAAAGGCTTGTTAAAAAAACTCAAAAAGTATCGCAGGAATGGTTGAAACAATGGGATGAGGGAGTAAGGCTATGGGAAAGAGACGTACTGGGGATAAAAAATCCTAGGGAAGATATGAAAGTCGGTGGAGATCGGCTTCCATTTGTAAAGGATATTTGTGTTCGAGGGGAGCACGAAGTGCGTTTATTGTACAAGCAAGCACTTGGAAAAAAACTTACTTATGAACATTACAAAAAAATATGTAGTCTCTTGGATACCTCGTATTTTAGGAAATTTTTTATAAAAGCAGTGCGATTAATGAGAAAGAATGGAATAACTCTGCAAAAGTTTGTAGATCCTCTTACGAAAAAAAAACGGAGTCAACCTACGATGTTATTACTTCATTGGTGGTTATATGTTCTTGATGATATGATTACAGCTGAATGCAAACAGCACCAAAAGGAAAACTTTACAGGGGAGGATAAAAAGAAAAAATTTACAGATACTTTGTGGGACAACATATCTATAAGTATAGAACACAAAGAGATAGAGAAAATGCTAAAGCTTTCGGAATCTTGGTCTGGTGAGTGTACTTTATTATTATATTGTAAAAAGAATGTGTTGTTGTTGTTGTGTGATATTTCCAGTGATTATAAGGCGGCAAGAGAAACTTTCTTTTACTATAAGAAGCTTATTAAAACAGTGAAAAAAGGCTATGTTGCCTTTGATAATGGTTGCCATTCTGTCACAGTTAGAGATGTAATCAATACTTGTAAAGAGAATGACACAAATAGAGCAAAAGATCTTTCCATAGCTGAGGGGAATCCAACATTTGAAAAAGTTTACAAATTAGGAGCCAGAGAATGGATAAAAGCAGCAAATGAGACATGTGATAACCGATTGATCTTTTGGGAGAAGCTTGTTGAGGAAAAAAAATTAAAAGAAAAATTAAAAATTATCTTCGGTAATGAGAAGATAAAGGCGCTGAAAGAGGCTATTGAAAAAGATAAAGAGCAGCTTGCAAGTGAAATGCAGAAAGCAATTTTGGAAAACAAAGATTTTTGTTACTATAAATCTCGAGAGTATTTCATAGACTATCTGAGATAATGGTTAAATGAAGGGGGGGAATGGCTGTATAAATCAATGGATTTGCTAAAATTTCTGTTGTCATGTAGAGGTGAAAACTATGAGAGGCATATGTGATAGCCCTTAGCAGAGAGGGGATATTTTAAATTATAGTCAATCTTTTTTGCTGTGTAGGCGGTGATTTCTTAAGAGAAGTAGGGGAGGATGTTGGCTTCTGATGTCGTTGTTGCTTCTTGGGGCGTTTTGTTGTGATGATATTTTTTTTTTGCGAAATATATCGCTGCTGCCTTCTTTATCAGTGACAAAAACACCGGCTTCGCGAAGCATCAGTATGCTGGTAGTTTTATCAAAAATGTGCAGGTTATCTCCCCAAAAACCATCGGTTTTTTCTGCGGCGACATAAGATAAACTCAAGAGCAGCGCTAAGACAGTGCAGTCCAGTAACTTCCATCATTATATTGCGTAATTCAATAAGATAGGCTCCATGATTTGGGCGACCAAAATGAGGCATTCCTGTGGCAATGACACAATCTTCTAGTCTATGCTGTGCAGAAACGCGACAGCGTCGGTCATTGAAAAAAGCACCACACCCGCGTTGTGCGGTAAAGAGTTCATCATTCACGGGATTGTAAATGACACCACCAACAACTTTCCCTTGGCTTTCTAAGGCAATGGAAACAGCAAAAAAGGAATGCCATGGAGAAAATTTGTGGTGCCATCTCAAAGGGTCAATAATAAAACGGTGTTGTGAATCTTCTCCAATGATTTCTTCAGACTCTTCCATCAGAAAACCAAAACTTGGGGCGCGCTTTGCTTAATTCATTGAAAATAATTTTTTCCGCTTTGCGATCTGCTTGGCTGAGGTCATCTGCTGGATTTTTTTAGGCTTAAATGCCTTTTTTGAGAACTCTTTCTAATTTTAGGCGAATGTGTTCATTGCCGGCGATAATATTTTTTTTGCGGAATATATCACCACCACCTTCTTTATCGGTGACAAAACCTCCGGCTTCACGAACCATCAGTATTCCAGCAGCCATATCCCAAATTTGTAGATTGTCTTCCCAAAAGCCATCGGTTCGGCCAGAAGCAACATAAGCTAAATCAAGAGAAGCAGCACCAAAACGGCGCAGTCCAGCAACTTCCATCATCACATTACGCAATTCAATAAGATAGGCTCCATGATTTGGGCGACCAAAATGAGGCATGCCTGTGGCAATGACACAATCTTCTAGTCTGCGCCGTGCAGAAACGCGACAGCGGCGGTCATTGAAAAAAGCACCACACCCACGTTCTGCGGTGAAGAGTTCATCACTCACGGGATTGTAAATGACACCAGCAACGATTGTCCCTTGGCTTTCTAAGGCAATGGAAACAGCAAAAAAAGGAATGCCATGGAGAAAATTTGTAGTACCATCTAAAGGATCAACAATAAAACGGTGTTGTGAATCTTCTCCAATGATTTCTTCAGACTCTTCCATCAGAAAACCAAATTTGGGGCGCGCTTTGCTTAATTCATTGAAAATAATTTTTTCCGCTTTGCGATCTGCTTGGCTGACATAATCTGCTGGTCCTTTTAAAGACACTTGCAAATTTTGCACTTCACCGTAATCACGCACCAACGAGCGTCCTGCTTTCATTGCAGCTTGCACCATGACATTCATGACTGCAGAATGGGCCATTTTTTATTCCTTTATTTATCTTTTTCATTTGCACGACGCAAATAAATCAATTCATTGGTGTCTACAATGATACGTTCACCAGCATTCATAAAAGGGGGAACAAGAATACGAATTCCGTTTTCAAGAATGGCGGGTTTATAAGAGGAGGTAACCGTTTGTCCTTTGATGGCAGGATCGGCTTCCGCAATCGTGACAGCAACTTGATCAGGAAGTGAGATGCCAATAGGCTTTTCTTGATAAAGTTCAACTGTGACAGTCATCCCATCTTGGAGAAACGCAGCACGTTCACCAACAAAATCCTTTTGGAGTTCAAGTTGTTCATAAGATTCTGAATCCATAAAGACCAAAGCATCCCCTTGTTGATAAAGAAATGTGAAATCCTTTTGTTCAAGGCGCACGCGTTCAACGGTCTCAGCAGCACGAAAGCGTTCATTAAGTTTTGTACCATCAATCAAATTTTTCATTTCAACTTGGTTAAATGCACCACCTTTTCCTGGTTTTACAGCGTTGCATTTAACTGCAACCCATAAACTTCCTTGATGTTCGATCACATTACCAGGGCGAATTTCATTGCCATTAATTTTCATCGTTTCTATCCAATTCTATTCTTGCAAAAAGAACTCTCTTGTTGTCTTTATGGCGCTTTTCTTTGCTGCCTTTAACAGTCAAGCTCTTTTGTTATTTTCGGGCTAAAATCCCTTTGATTAACCTTGCTGCTCTCTCATGGTCCTGTGTGCTCTTTATGGGCTTTCTCCTGCTTTTTGCAAAGAGAAAAGCTTAAGTAAAAAAGGACCTTTATGTATTTTTGCTTTTCAGTTCTTTGCAAGACCATAAAAAGCGCTCAGACGCAAGCTTTTTAAAAATTTGCACAAAAATTTTTTAGAATTTTTGGGGAAATTTATCCCGTTGTGTCGTAAAATATCATCATTGATGGCAATGATATAATTGATGGTAATGATATAAGTTCCCTAAACCCATGAGGTGTTTTTAATTAAGAATATGTGATGAATATGTGAATACGGAGTTTATTATAGTGTCTCATGTGATAGAGCGTGGTGTGTTGTCACAGGGTGTTCGTTTGTATTCTCATCAGAGATCAGCTGTAAAAAGGCTTTTTTATCGAGGTTAGAACTCTAAATCTTTTGAGCAGCAGGTATTTTTCTGTACTTGATGCGATTTCATCATGAGAGTACGGGGGCAGTTGTTTTGTTAAGATATCAGCATAGAAAAAGGAAAGTAGAACATTTGAGATATCGGCCATTTCTTTTAAACGCCCTACGCTGAAACAATTTAAGCCGTTTTCATATTTCTGGATTTGTTGGAAAGTAACACCTAAATGTTGACCTAATGTTTTTTGAGACATCTTCAACATTTTTCGTCTCAAACGAATTTTTTGCCAATGAATTTGCCACTGAAAATGTCGTTATAAGGATTTTACCAAGACCCTAGAAAATGCTACACGGGATATAGAAAACTCTTCAGCTGCTTCAATCACAGATAGTCCAAGTTTTGCATTTACATCTTCGCGTAACAATTCACTAGGGTGTGGGGCATTTTCATTATTTTTAGTATTCTTCTTTTCTTAAATCTTAAAGCTATAATTTACACTATTTTGTATTGTCACAATCTATAATAAAATTTATCCACTCTGGCTAAAAATGAGGTTTTTTATTGAGGTGCAAATCTCTTTGCCTTTCGCAAGAGCTTTTAAGTCTTTACGTGTAAAATATAGAGAATGTTTACATTAAATAGCGGGTTCATTTGGGCTGAGTACTTATATGAGCACGTGGTTCTCCGTTCACATTATACTGAAGAAGAGACACTATAGTGCTACTATTTAATTGTATTCTATAACTCAAATTCACACCCATGTTTTGCTGCTTTTGAGGTTGATCTGTATAGATCACATTATATCCATTCCGTCGCAACAGATTGATAAATAAAGGAGTAAAGCTGTCTGCTGTATTATTTTTCTTTATAAGAAGTGTGGTTGTAGCTGGTGGTAGAGATCTCTTGATATCGCTAATAAATTTGTTAGCGACTAATTGTGCCTGACGCTTTGTAAGACTTTGATCAACATAATTTGATGAATAATTGCCTACAGATGCGCAACCAGCCACCAACACAACCGGTGACAGCAATAAATATTTTAACATCTTTAATTCCCCTTACTTATTGTTGCTCTTTATTTGCGAAGCTCCTCTTCCAGAAATAAGAGCAACTTTACTTATAGCCATTAACAACATATCGGTATCTAATCAATAGGTTAATTAATCAATGAATAATGGTTTCAGCTGTAAAGGCTGCTTGAAGTGCTTCTGGTGGCGTATATTTTAATAAACTGCTGCTTTTAGTGATATGATAAAAAAGCAATTTTTTGCGTTTGCATGTTAAGAGCATGTCCTCTATCACTATTATAAAATGATGTGTTAAGTGTTATTCCAGATTGATCAAAAAAATTTTCAAGCATTGCTTTTTGAGGGCTATCTTTTTTAAAATACGTATGAATGCTTATTCTGTTTTTTTAAATACTGTCGTTTGAGGTGTGGTGCTATAAGACATAAAACTTTGCACATGTGATGTTTTTATGAGAGTGTGTGGTGAATATTTGAGGGGGAGCTTGTCCGGATAATTTTGTGAAATGAACCACATAAAATGGGAAGCTAAAAGAGTTCTGTTCTGAGAAGACGGATTGTTTCCCAACCGGATAGGGAAGGGGCTTCTGTCCTTTGAGGGGTGGGAGGCAAGTTAAGAACAGAGAGTGTAGTGCTCTATGTCATGATGTTAAAAGCTTTCATTTTGATCAGAGAGTAATTGTAAAATGGCTCTTTGTTTTATCGAGGTTAGAACTCTAAATCTTTTGAGCAGCAGGTATTCTTCTGTACTTGATGCGATTTCATCATGAGGGTATGGGGGCTGTTGTTTTGCTGAGGTGTCCGCATAGAAAAAGACAAGTGGAACATTTAAGATATCGGCAATTTCTTTTAAACGCCCTGCGCTGACACGATTTAAGCCGTTTTCATATTTCTGGATTTGTTGGAAAGTAACACCTAAATGTTGACCTAATGTTTTTTGAGACATTTTTAGCATTTTTCGTCTCAAACGAATTTTTTTGCCAATGAAAATGTCATTATCAAGATTTTTGGCTCGCATTTTAAAGCCCCCGCCGGTTGCGAGCGCCCTCGCGTTGGTATTCCGGGAGTCTAAAAACACTGACCTCAAATCAGCATTTTGCTTTTAGTGCTTAAAGCACCTGGACAGAGCACAATCTCGCGGAATTTCTATAAATTTTATCTTTTTGATGCAGAGAGGAGTATTTTAAAAAACAGGAAGGAGCTTTATTGCTTCTTTGTGCGCTTTTTCTAGTTGTGCCTTATCCATGCCTTGGAGCATTATTTCAAGATCAGGAGCTTGCATTTTTGCCTCCTTTGCGAGCATATACCATGCCGCTGCCATTATTATATCGCCTTTTGTTCCTGTGCCATCTCGATAAAGCCTTGCAAGGGAAATCTGTGCTGGTGCTACCATGTTGATCGCATTTCTTTGAAGTAAATGAAAAGCACGCTGAAAATCTGTTTCTCCTCCACGCCCCTGTACAAGCCATTGTGCTAAATGAAGTTGAGCTTTTAAGTGGTTGTTTTGAGCCGCTACCTCCATGAGCTTGCGGGCATTGCGATCATCTTTTGGTCGCTTTAACGTGCCTAAGGAAAGAATTTTTGCAGCAGAAAAAGCAGCTTCAGCATCGCCAAGAGCAGCACCTTTTAAGTACCATTTTAAGGCTTGCTCTATTGCTTCATTTTCACGACTTTGGGAAGAAACACCAGGGAGAGCTTGTTTTTCCTGTGAGGCTTTATAAAGAAGCAGTTGTCCATAATAAAAATAGGCTTCCTTGACGCCTGCTTTGACAGCTTTTCGAATGAATTGCGCACCAAGTTCTTGATTTTGTTTTATAAAGTTACCATCAAACAACATAAGTCCATAGCGTAGTTGTGCTTGGGGTTCTCCCTGTTTTGCAGCGCGTTCAAACCATAAAGCAGCACGCGCACCGTCAATAGGAACAGCACATCCTTCCATATAAATTCGGGCAAGAAGAGTTTGTGCAAAAGGATCATTTTTTTCAGCACGTCGGAGTGCTTCACGAAAAGCTTTTAAATAATAACCTTGGATGTAATAGTCATAGGCTTGATCATAGTCTCCAGCTTTTAAGGGCTGAAAGGGTTCTTGAGTGTTTGAAGCTTCTTGAATCGTATTGAAAGAGCTTTCAGAATTTGAGATTTCTTCAGTGTTTCCCGCTGAACTTACAGCAGAACTTGCAAGCCCAATCACGCCTAAGATAAGCAGCTTCACGCTTCTCTTGATCATGGTGTTTTCTCCTCATTACCGATCAGAATTTTCACATTTTTTTTTCATCATTACAAGCCGTATAAGAATTTCATTTCTATATTACTTTTTATCTCTCAGTTTTTCGTCTTGGTTCAAGGTAGGGTTGGGTAAGTTAAAAAAGTAGCATAAATGTCGACGAGAGACAGACTGTTTAAAACAGTTCTGTTAAAAATAATACAGTCCTGTTAAAAATAATAATGATGAGAGGTTATCGTATGTAAAGATGCTTATCTTCTATTATATCAATGGCTTCTCCCCCTAAAATGAAAACATGCTTACAATGGAGGTTGCTTTTTAAAATACGTATGAATGCTTATGAATAGCGCACGCTATCCGTGTGAGGTTAGCTTGCATTCTCATCAGAGATCAGCTGTAAAAAGGCTTTCTTTTTTACCGTTGTTAGAACTCTAAATCTTTTGAGCAGCAGGTATTCCTCTGTGTTTGATGCGATTTCATCATGGTGGTATGGGGGCTGTTGTTTTGTAATGATATCCGCGTAAAAAAAGGCAATGGGAACATTCAAGATATCGGAAATTTTCTTTAATCGCCCTGCGCTGACACGATTTAAGCCTTTTTCATATTTCTGGATTTGTTGGAAACTTACGCCTAAAGCGTGTCCTAAAGTTGTTTGAGACATTTTTAGCATTTTTCGTCTCAAACGAATTTTTTTGCCAATAAAAAGATCAATATTAAGATTTTGAGATTGCATTTTTCCCCGCCGGTTGCGAGCGCCCTCGCATGAGTATTCCGGGAGCTTGAAAATACTGAGTTCTAGTCAGCCTTTTTGCTTTTAGTGCTTAAAGCACCTGGACATAGCAAAAACTCCCGGAATTCCGGGATACCCACAAAGTGGGTTCATCTTTACGCTAGAACTTAGGGTTTTCAAGGCCCCTTTTGGTCGTTGCGTATGCGACCAAAACATCTTTTAATTCATAAAGTAATTTCAGGAAATTTACAATAAAAATAGTTTTTTACTTACAAAATTTGTTTTTTTATGAGAGGCTATCCGCTTCTTAAATCTCTCTGGAATGATTGTCAAAATCATGACATCAGCCCCGCGTTTATTAAAGAGACTAAAATGATCTTCTACGGTAGTGAATTTACACGCGGTATCTTCATTAAAATTTGCACAATCGCTTGCTGTTTGAGGAAGGGTGGGGGATGATCGTTTCTCTGTGCTATAGGATGTGTGTGTCTGTGGAATGTGGTGGGGTGGCATGTGGTTTTGGGTGTGCGCTTTAAAAAATAAACATAAGCATTATTCAAATTTAACGTGATGCATGAATTGTATCTGTATTAAAAGAGAAATCAGCTTCTTGTAAGCGCATAATAAGTTTGGAAAATGTTTCGTTTACGTGTTCTTTAAAAGAAAGGTAGTAAACTCCACCAACATCTGAAAGCATTTCAATGCCTTCTTTTTGTAGAATAGCAATCCTCTCAAGAGGAAGTGTGGCAGCTAACATGCCCATTTCGAAAATAACGTTTTGTCGTGCACGGGGTTGAATTTTTTCTGCACCTTGAGATATAGCATAACCCATGTCATCATGCGTGAGGAGTACAATACCAAAACTTATAGAACTGTCACAAATTTCTTTTTTCAAAGTTTGAATGATGGGTAAACCATTGCCACTCGTATTTTGTAAGATGTATGGTTTGAGACCAAGCTTGAGAAGAACATTTTCAAGCTCCGTTAAGGCATAACAATCATGACCATGAACGATAAAAATTTTTTTATTTGAAGGATTGGAGGCAGTTTTTGAGGAAGGAATCGTTGATGTTTCTTCTATATGCTTTGCTAAATCTTCTATTAACTTTTGTTTTATGTTTTCTTTGCCTTGAACGTTGATTGTTCCTGTGCTTTCATACCAATTAATAACGCCTCCTTCGGAGGTTTTGATCTGATATCCTTTAGAAGAATTAAGTGATAGAAACTTAGTTTCTATGATTTTATATCCAGCTGTTTTAACTATATCTTTAAGGTCTTCGAAGGTGCCGCTATATTTCACTGTTTATATTCTTTCAATATCGCTGGTTATTAATATAAAATGTTGATTTATTTTTATAACTATTTGAATTTAAATAGCTTTATGATTTCATTTTCTTATACAATGCACAAAAAGAGACGGTCACCTTCCATTCAATTGATTGAAACGTGGGAAAACTTGACTAAATGATGGGAAATTTTACTGCGTGATGAAGCGATCTGATTGAATTGTGAATGAACGAAACGAATTTTTCTCCTATTTATATATTCCATTATGTTCTCTATATAAGAAACACGAAAGTTAACGCTTTATTTATAAATTCTCCTCCTATATTACAAGGGGGTGTTTTCACATTTTTCTTGCATTGTTTTAAGCAGTATTAAGGGGTTGTCGTTCCCCAAAATGACTTCTTCTACAGCAATGAATTCACATCCAGTCTTTAAGACTTCATCAAAGGTTGAAAAATCGCTTCCTGCTTGGATAATGGCGGGGGTTTGCATAATTTCTGCCCACCATGTTGCTAACTGGAGATTGCGGGGGTGCGCTTGGGGTTTTTTATCAGCACCGAGTTTTCCAAAGAACAGGTAATCAACACCTGTTTCCGCTGCAAGCATAGCACTATGGCGATTGCGTAAATTGCCAAAGCCTATAATTTTTTGTTCCTTTTGCTGATTTTTGAAGCTTTCAAGAGCGTTAAGATCATCTTCTATGTGCAATCCATCAGCCTTTATGCGCCCAGCAATGCGGCTGTCATCAGCGATGAGAAGGGCTGCGTCATGATGTTGAATATCTTCTGCGTAAGTTTGCGCTTGTTGTTGTAAAAAAGAGCCATCATCTTTCAACCTTTCAGAATCATAGAGGATGACGCATGCAAAAGACTTTGTTTGCAAAATTTGCTGCAAAAATGTGTGTGGGGTGTTGCGCCGAACATCAAGTGTTAAAATCAACTGAGGGAAAAGAGGTGGATCAATTGGTTTATTTTTTTGTTGTGTCATGTCAAATCCCTGTTTCTTAGAAAAAATAACGCTTAAAAATTAAAGTTTCATTCTATTATGCTTATTTGCGATGAAACTGACCACCATTTTCACCTAATTTAAAGGATTTGTGGGTGTGTGGAAGCCTGTTTATGAGAAATGAGAGTGTTTTTAAGCATAATATGTCGCCTTTTTGTTGTGATACACGTATGGACGCTTTTCGTTCTTTTGCCTTTAAAAAACTTTTGCTTTTAAAAAAATAAACGCTTAAAATGAAACTTGACTCTTAAAAATTAAAATTTCATCCTGTTCATGCTTGTTGGCAATAAGGGTAAGCACCATTTTTATGGGACTTCAAGGGGTTTGTGACGTGTGGGAGTCCACTGATGAAATACCAAGGTATTCTTGAGCATAATACTCAACCTTCTCATCGTGATACACGCATTGATGTTTTTCGTTCTTTGGCCTTATTGACGATTTTCATCAACCATATTCCCAGAACGATCTATGAGTCTTTTACTCATAGAAATTTCGGTTTTTCTGATTGTGCAGAAGTGTTTGTTTTGCTTTCAGGGATTGCTCTTGGGTTAAGCTTTCATGGACGGTTACAGCAAAAATCCTTTGCTTTTATTATCCGAAAACTTTGGTACAGAGCTCTGCAGCTCTATGGTGCATATCTTTTTACTACTTTTGTCACGTTAAGTCTTTTTTTTGCTGCCTTTTTATTATGGCGAACAGAAAAACTTTTATCGATGAACAATGTGGGACTCTTTTTTAAAGAGCCTGGTATCGCATTTTTGAGTACCTTAAGCTTTGGGCATCAATTGGGATATAATAATATTCTTCCTCTTTATATCGTTTTGATGTTTTTTGCGCCTTTTATCCTTTATTTGAGTTGTAAGCAGACAAAATGGCTGCTTTTGGGCTCCTTTACATTGTATCTTATCTGCGGATTTTACAAAATTGCTCCTCCTTCTTATCCTTTAAAGGGAAAGTGGTTTTTAAATCCTTTGTCTTGGCAATTCTTATTTGTCATAGGATTGACCAGTACTTTAGCGCTTAAACAAGGAAAAAAAATCGCTTTTCAGTCTTTTTGGATTGTTTGTGCGGCAGCGTATCTCTTGTTGGCGCTGTTATGGGTTCGCTTAAATTGGTGGGGCATTTTGGGGTGGCTTGGCTGGTCTTCCCCATTGTTGAACTTTAATAAAACCTTTTTAAGCTTGCCACGTTTACTCCATGTTCTTGCATTAGCCTTTCTCATTCTTTCTTTGCCGCGCATCAATAAATGGTTTTATGTCTCTCAGAAACATCCTTTAGCAATTTTAGGAAAACATAGTTTACTGGTCTTTGTAACGGGAACCATTTTTGCGATGTTTGGACAAATTATAAAAACAGTGATGACAGAAACGGTTTTTTCCGATACCCTCTTAATAATAACGGGTATTGCTTTGCAATTTGGAGTCGCTTATTATTGTGAAAAACGGCAATCTTGGCAGTGGTCATTTTCAAGGAAAATGATCCGTTTATAAAAAACATTCCTATAGTGTTTATTGGGCACGTTAACCTTAGTATAAAAAGTGCGTTGCGCAAAAAAATTAAAAGAGGTAGCAGTTTTAAAAAAAAGCGTTCTACACAGCAACAAAAGAAACTTTTTAATACTCTGTTCGTTGAAGAGTGTGATTTTGTGCTGATACTTGGAGTATAAAAGCGTGAGTGTACATAAACGTCCATATGATGAACCTATTATCATGATTGAGCATAATGCTTTTGAAAATGCTTTCAATCGTCTCTATGAAGAAACAATGGCGCTGATTGAAAAAACCGCAGCGTATATTGACTCAGAAGGGAAATTAGTGGCACGTTCCCTTTCGACAGAGGTTTCTGCAATCTATGCAAAAGAGGCTATGTATTTAAGTACACGACTTATGCAAATTGCCTCTCAACTCCTTCTTCTTCGAGCAGAGCGCGAAGGGGAAATGTCGTCAGAACAAATAAAAAAAGAAATTGTAAAAGTGTCACTTCATACACCGACATTGGAACTTGAAACCCCTCATTGGCATGAATTGCCAGAAGTTTTTCGCCAATTTGTTTCTCATTCATTGCGTTTAGAAGCACGCATAACCTATATGCGTGCTGGGTGGGAAACTGCGGCCTCCTGTGATTTAGAAGATGATAATCCAGTGGGAAAACAAATCGAATTGCTCAAAACAGCCTTTGGGCGTTCTTAGAGGTACTCCCTTGCTTTGTGCGAAGGGGAAATGTCATCAGAACAAATAAAAAAAGAAATTGTAAAAGTGTCACTTCATACACCGACATTGGAACTTGAAACCCCTCATTGGCA
>NZ_JBHILS010000004.1:109670-150790 GCF_042193385.1 Bartonella sp. TT119HLJHH
TGAATTGCCAGAAGTTTTTCGCCAATTTGTTTCTCATTCATTGCGTTTAGAAGCATGCATTTTTTTCATTTAGAGATGCTGCTGTAGTTTAAGCGATGATAATCCAGTGGGAAAATAAATCGAATTACTGAAAACAGCTTTTGGGCGTGCTGAGAATAATAGCTCCTTGCTTCTTTCTTGCGATATTTAGAGCAGTATACCCATTTTTTTTACAACCGAAATTTCACAACTAAAACTAATCTAGAGTGCTTTTTTCTGCCTAATTTCTATTTGAGCGTAGGAAATATCTTGAGCTTATAGCTTAGAGGGGGTGTATAAGTATTGATTTCGAATATGGCATGGGATGGAGTATGGTTGGTCTTTGTGGGAAATCGGCTTTGGTTGATTGCAGCTGGAATACTTTCTGTTGATCTATCGTGTGATTTTGTTTTGGTTATGATAATGATCTGGCTCTAAGATAGAGTAGGGGCTTGTACATCAATTTATTTATGCTCTATAATTTATGCCTATAAAGCTGCTGTAAAGTGTGTGTTAATGAGGATGATACACATTGTTACAGTTTTTGGGCTTCTTTTGTTTTGAATGGAAGGTATTTTCCTTCGCGTAAAATAAAATATCCAAAATAAAATGCCATATAATGAATGTCCTATAGGCTCTCTGTGCCCCCATGCAATGTCCCTCTCTACGCAATGTCATTGTGGTGTGATGGGTATATTCAAAAACACCTCTCAGTTCTTATTCACATTCGTTGAGCCTCTCTCATTTTTACGCTTGCAAAGGAAAAAGCCGGCACGATCATCATCTTTGCCAGTCCCCAATGTTGCAACAGCCTTTGGAACTTGAGACAATTCATTAGAGGCATTTTTAGTCCTTTCTTGTACAGTTTCACTCTATACGGCAATCCCACGTTTCATATGTAAGAGAATGGTTTTGATTGCTTCAATATAAACAGATTTGTAATGAGAAAATCTTAGGATATTCGGGATTCTTATGCAACATACAAAATAATTAATTATCTTTATAAATCAACGTGTTGAGTTATAATGATAGCGTCATGCTATAATGTAAAAAGTTTTCGCAAAGTGTGTACCATCCATTGCATAGCCTCTTTACACATTATGAATGTGCAATCCAGCACTGATCTATTTGCTCGCTTGCGATGTTTAACCGTTATGGCATTGGATATGATATAGAAAGGGAATTTTTATGCTTTAGAGGGTGCTTGATCGGGTGCTTGCTTGTGGTGTGTGAATGGTTTTGATTGATTTCAGTTACGCTTCATAAAGTATGTTTCATAAAGATGCTGTTCGTTGCGTGTTATAATTGTATAAATTTGGGGGGATGATTATCTTTTTACTGGTTTTGTCTTGTACTGCTGTTTTCTTTGTGGTCTTGTCTTTATTCACATCTTTATTCACAGGGGGGAAAAGTGTATAGACTGTAGTTTATGGCAGAGACGATTCGTATTATAGGCATTGATCCCGGATTACGGCGTACAGGGTGGGGCGTTATCGATGTTGTGGGTAATCGTCTTCAGTTTATTGCAGCAGGGACGGTTTCTTCTGATGTAAAGTGTGAGCTGGCTTCCAGACTATGTCAGATCCACAAAGGTCTTTCAGAGGTTGTGCATCAATTTATGCCTCATGAAGCTGCTGTAGAACATGTGTTTGTCAACAAAGATGCTACAGCAACTTTAAAACTTGGGCAAGCGCGTGCAATTGCACTGCTGGTTCCTGCGCAAGCCAATCTTCCTGTTTTTGAATATGCGCCCAACAAAGTGAAAAAATCAGTTATTGGGGTTGGACATGGGGCTAAAGAACAAATCCATATGATGGTCAAAGTTCTCCTCCCACGGGCTGAATTTGATAGCAGTGATGCGGCTGATGCTCTTGCTCTTGCTCTTTGTCATAGTATGCACCGTAACAGTATTGACCGATCTTATCAGGCAAGGAAGGCGATATGATTGGGGGGGCAACATGATTGGCAAATTAAAGGGCACCCTTGAACATATCTTTGATGATCATATCCTTCTTGATGTGCACGGTGTGGGGTATGTTGTTTTTGTGTCAAATCGGCTGCGTCCTTCTTTGCCCTCTGTTGGGGAGGCGTTAAGCCTTTTTATTGAAACGCATGTTCGGGAAGACGCAATCCGCCTTTTTGGTTTTGCTACAAGAGCTGAACAGGAGTGGTTTTGTCTTCTACAAAATGTTCCTGGAGTAGGGGCAAAGGTTGCTTTGGCAATCTTGGGTACTTTATCGCCAGATGAACTTGCACAGGCTATTGCTTTAAACGATGTTGCGATGATTAGTCGAGCGCCGGGCGTTGGTAAAAAAGTCAGTGAAAGAATTGTGGGTGAGTTGAAAAGTAAAACACTCCCCTTTGAACAAGCGCTCAAGACTGTTTCGGTTTCTCAGCGTGAGATGACCAATCAACCTGCGCATGATGCGCTTTCCGCGTTGATGAAGCTAGGGTTTGAACGGGAGCATGCATCCCGTGCTCTTGCTCTTGCGATGAATGCTCTTGAGGGGGAAACTGTTTCTTCTGCCCTGCTGATCCGCCATAGTCTCAAATTGCTTTCTTCTCCTACTTAAAATCAAGGTAACAATGCATAAAGATGAAGATAAACGCCTTCTGGGTTCCGCCCCCCTTCCTAACGATCCAGATCGTTCCTTAAGACCACAAGTTCTCGATGACTTTATTGGTCAAGAAGCGGCACGGGCTAATTTAAAAATATTTATTGAAGCAGCAAAAACGCGGCAAGAAGCGCTGGATCACGTTTTGTTTGTAGGACCACCGGGGCTGGGAAAAACAACGCTTTCACAGATTATGGCAAAAGAATTAGGCGTTAATTTTCGCTCTACTTCAGGGCCGGTCATCGCTAAAGCAGGAGATTTAGCCGCTCTCTTGACCAATCTTGAAGAACGTGATGTCTTGTTTATTGATGAAATTCATCGCTTAAATCCGGCGATTGAGGAAATTCTTTATCCAGCCATGGAAGATTATCAACTTGATTTGATCATTGGGGAGGGGCCGGCCGCACGCTCGGTGAAAATTGATCTGGCTAAATTTACTTTGGTAGCGGCAACCACACGTTTGGGGCTTTTGACCACACCGCTGAGAGACCGTTTTGGCATTCCAATTCGTCTCAATTTTTATACGATAGAAGAATTGGAATATATTGTGCAGCGTAATGCGCGGCTTTTTGCCGTCAAGATCAGTGATGATGGTGCCCATGAAATTGCACGCCGAGCACGGGGGACCCCTCGTATTGCTGGGCGGCTTTTACGGCGCGTTTGTGATTTTGCTTTGGTTAAACAAGCAAAACAAATTGACCAAAAAATCGCCGATGAAGCGCTTTCGCGCCTTGAGGTTGATCATCTTGGGCTTGATCCGCTTGACCGCCGCTACTTGCTCCTGATTGCGGAAACTTTTTTAGGGGGACCGGTGGGGATTGAAACAATTGCTGCTGCTTTATCAGAACCACGCGATGCTATTGAAGATATTGTTGAACCGTATTTGCTCCAACAAGGTTTTATTCAAAGAACCGCTCGTGGACGCATTCTAACTGAAAAGGCTTGGAGCCATTTAGGGCTTTCTGCTCCAGCCTCTACAACGTCTATACAAAGGCGTTCTCAACTTTCTGATGCTCAAGACAATTCATCACTTCAGACGTCTTTATGGGATGGGGAAGATGACTAAGGCATCCCTTTATTAAAAGAAACTATTTGAACATTTTATAGCAAGGTCATAAAATACAAGAGATGTGCTGCCTTTAACATATTCTGGTCGAAAAGGTTTGTCCCTGGTGAGGGGTTGTGCTTTTGCTTTTCACAACTTCAACACAAAAATGTGTTCAATCTTTTGATTGATAAACAATTTGCTATATTAGCTATATTAGATGATTTTATGGGATATGAAGTCGATGACAGAAATAACACCTTTTAAGAGCAATCATACAAACGCTTTTCATAATTTTCAGGTCCGCGTTTATGTTGCGGATACAGATTTTTCCGGTGTGGTTTATCATGCGCGTTATCTTGAGTTTTTTGAACGAGGACGTTCAGAGTTTTTACGGGATACCGGTTTTAATAATAAGATGTTAGCAGCAGGGGGTGAGGGGGAAAAACTATTTTTTGTTGTTCGTCATATGGAAATTAATTTTTCAAGACCAGCTAAAATTGATCATCTTTTAGTTGTTAAAACACGTGTTACTCATATCCAAGGGGCCCGCTTTTTTATGGAGCAATCTATTTTGCATGAGGCGATTACGTTGGTAACAGCCAAAGTTGAAATTGCTCTGATTAATGAGGAGGCAAAACCGCGACGTTTACCCAAAGAGCTTTTTGCAAAAATACTTGGTTAAAAGTGTGCTTCATTGAAACAGCCGTTTCAGGAGAGATCAGCAGATATAAAGTAATCTAAGACTATACATTTATTATAGCCTAAATGTTTTCCAATAAGGTTATATGATACAGCAAAAGAAAGCACCTCTGCTACAATAACTACAATAAATTGAAGATGATATCCCACAAAATTAAACACGCTTCATCCATGTTATGATTCAAAATCAATGTCATATCATCCATTTTCTGCTATAAGCTCAAGATATTTTTCTTTCTTTTGAAGAAAGGTTTGTTGGTATCAGAAAACAGCGAAAAGTACAAAATATAAAAAGAAATAAAAATGTATATACCCAGCAACATATTGCAATAAAGTGATAATAAGCTATTAGGTCGAAAATTGTCTCAAAACACCCAAAGGGTGTTTTTAAGCAATTTGATTTGTTTTTTTACTGGACTATCATTTGGTCTCACAAGAGCGCGTCTCTCATCCATTTCTATCTATAATGCATCACTTTATGTGCGCTTCTAAGCGTAGTAAATGAGTGAGAGATCAATGTATACAAAGCAGAAATGCATTCTTGATTTAAAGTTTCAAAAGCATATTATTCTATATAATATATTGACTGAGAAAGATAAATTATCACTTCTCACGGGAACAAACCCTAATAGAGGAATAAAATACTTTACATTTCAAATCTGTTCATGTTGAAACAATTAAAATAATTTGCTTACACATCATAAGAGAGCAATATAAATCATTGAAAAAATTGTAAAAATGTTCCTTATGTATCATTTTCAATGCAATAACGATCAAATATCGCAAGTGAGCAAAGAGAGCGAAGAAGCTGGTTTTCATGAAGTAAAGACGTGAAAAGGCTTTTTTCATGTCACAGAAGCTTTTACGTTATACCATAGTGCCAGAGAGATGATAGGCATTGAAAGAGGCAAATTCACAACACAATGAGATTACATGAGACTTACACTAGATTATATAGGACTTGTAGGGGTGCATGGGGGAGGCGCATTGTCGTGAGGTGTGGTAGGGTGGTTTAGTGTCGTTTTTTTGCCCGATGGTGTGATCTTATTAAAGAATGAGAGAAACAATAGCCTGAGGCAAAGCATAATTTTTCATGATGATAACATATTTATTTATAATGATAATTCACTGCGTTGCAATTTTTAGATAATTCTGAAACTTGTAAGATTTTTTCTTTTCAAGCTCTATTGCTGCGAATTAATTAAAAACGTTTTCTTACATGTCACAAGCGGGGTTGATGAGTGGGTACAAAAACACTTAAGAAAGGAATAAAATGCTTCTTATGAATCTTTTCAAGTGCTAAGACTTATTGCAGCATTTTAAGCTTAAAACGCGTATGATGATTTAGCGTTCTTTTCATAAGCGTAAAGATGGTGGTGCATAATAGATTTTATATTATGCATTTTTATATCTTTTATTTTTATAGTATTTATGGAGAAGTTCTTATCGTTATATTTTTCATAAATGCTGTTGTGAAATGAGGAGGGGCCTGCATTGAGGGATGTCTCTCGTCATCACTTTTTAAGGAAATTTAAGAAACAAGTCTTGTTTTAGCGCATGGATTTATGTGAGACTAGAGTTTTTACTTAAATTTAGAAACTATAAAATAATCTGTTTTATAAAACTTTTAAAAATACACCTTTCATTTAGAGGGACAAAAATTATGCCGCATGGTGAACTAACAAATCCGGAAACAATTGGAATGTTGCATTTGTTTATGCAAGCGAGTTGGATCGTGAAAGGTGTTATGATCGGGTTGCTGCTCGCTTCTATCTGGAGTTGGGCAATTATTTTTGATAAAATTTTTACGTATCGGAGAATACGGCGTGAAATAAAGCAGTTTGAACGCACATTTTGGTCCGGCAAAGCGCTAGAAGATCTTTATGCATCATGCAAAAGTCAACGTACCAATAGTATATCCGCAGTTTTTATAGCAGCAATGGTTGAATGGAAAAAATCTCTTGAAAAAGGGACCCATACATCGAAAAGTTTGCAGAGCAGAATTGATAAGGCTATGGATTTGACGCTGGGACGTGAAAGTGAAAAAATAGAATCAAAATTAAGTTTTCTTGCGACACTGGGATCTGCGGGACCTTTTATCGGACTTTTTGGAACAGTTATTGGTATTATGGAGTCTTTCCTTTCTATTTCAGCTTCTCAAAATACGTCACTTGCCATTGTCGCGCCAGGGATTGCAGAAGCGCTTTTGGCAACCGCTATTGGTTTGTTTGCAGCAATTCCAGCCGTTATTGCTTATAACAAGTTGACTCATGAAAGTGCGCGCATCATTGCACAAATAGAAAATTTTGCCGATGAATTTTCAACAATTGTATCGCGGCGTATTGATGAAACACGCACAGCACCTTCCTCTTTATAAAAAGGAGCTTATCCATGGGCCTTTCTGTTGCTTCTTCTTCTCGCAAAAATACACGTAGGCGGCATCATTCACGAAGCCAACTGATGAGTGAGATCAATGTCACTCCTTTTGTGGATGTCATGCTGGTCTTGTTGATTATTTTTATGGTCTCTGCCCCTCTTTTAGTAAATGGTGTTCCTTTAGATTTGCCTCGTAGTCAAGCGGGTCCCGTACGAGCTCAAAAAACACCCCTTACGGTTTCACTTGACGCGCAAGGGCGCTTTGCCATTAATCAAGATTATTATGAAACGTCACAGGCCCTGATTGCACACCTGAAAACTCTTCTGGAAGCAGATGCTACACAAAAAGATCAACGAGTTTTTGTGCGGGTTGCTAAAACTGTTGAATATCAGCAAGTATTAAAACTGCTGGCGGATATTCAAAAAGCGGGGTTTTCTCAAGTTGCGTTAGCAAGTCTAGCACAATAAATAATAAGTAATAAAATTTCGCATAACTGATTGTTTTTAAGATGTTTTTTAAATAGCATAGAGTGATTAAAAATGAAAAAATGTAAGGCATAAATAAGGCATAAAGAATGAACAAAGACTCCTATCATAGCATGAAACGAGGCTTGGCTTTATCCCTTGTGGTCCATGTCATTTTTCTCAGTTGGGGAGCCATTCAGTTTACAAGCTCTGTCTCTTTACCACAACCATTGGAAGCAATTCCTATTACTCTTGCTCCTTTGGTGGACGAGTTTTCTTCTCAACAAGGAGCCGTGAAGGCTCCTATCCGTGCAATCCCTGCCGTTAAACCAACTATGCAACCACAAGAGAAAGAAGATGCACGCCATATTGGAGAGGGACAAATAGATAGTCTTGCGCCTTTTAAACCAAAGGAAAAGCTGCTCCCCGTTGAGACAACACCGCCGCCACCAAGCGAAAATACGCCGGATACATCTGCACCAGAACTTACAAAACCAGAATTATTAGAAGCAAAAACAGAGGATGCGCCCAAGGTTGCGCCTGAGATGCCTTTGGAGACACTGGAGGATGCGCCCAAGGTTGCGCCTGAGACGCCTTTGGAAGCACTGGAGGATGCGCCCAAGGTTGCGCCTGAGACGCCTTTGAGAGCGCCGGAGGATGCGCCCAAGGTTGCGCCTGAGACGCCTTTGAGAGCGCCGGAGGATGCGCCCAAGGTTGCGCCTGAGATGCCTTTGGAGGCACCACCGGAGGATGCGCCCAAGGTTGCGCCTGAGACGCCTTTGGAAGCGCCGGAGGATGCGCCCAAGGTTGCGCCTGAGACGCCTTTGGAGGCACTGGAGGATGCGCCCAAGGTTGCGCCTGAGACGCCTTTGGAGGCGCCGGAGGATGCGCCCAAGGTTGCGCCTGAGACGCCTTTGGAAGTGCCGGAAGATGCCTCTAAGGTTGCGCTCAAGCCTGCGCACAAAAATGAAGAGATGATATCGCCAAAAGAATTGGCTCCAACGGTCCCAAAAGTACCAGAAGAGCAGATTGTTCATCAAGCGCCCAAAATTGTGCTTCCAAAAAAATCTCTTCTTCCACAGTTTAAACCAAAGTTTGACGGAGAATTTCCAAAGAAGAATGAGGCTGCATTGAATCAAAAGACGCCAAAGCTTAACAAGAAAAACCAAGAGGAACAGACCATTGAAGATATTTTAGCTCTGGAGGAAAATAATTTGCTCAATCGTGCGCGGTCACAAGGAGGGGGGGCAAAACGTTCTCATACACCAGAAGCTTTGGGTGCAAGAAAAAATATTAATGATACCACAAAAATGGCACAAACATTGGTCAATATTGCGGGGGGATGTATTCAACAGAAGCTTAAACTTGTGGCGCTTGGCGGCGATTTAAAAAACCGTCCGGTTGTGCGGTTGCGATTTTACTTAGACCGTGAAGGGATGGTTGTGGGTGATCCTATCATTGATCCCGTAAGCGGCCTTGAGAGTCAACAAGCTATTATGATAAGGCAGGTATATGCTGCTGTCTTTTCATGCCAACCTTATGCAGATCTGCCACGTGATCAATATGATCTATGGGGGCAAGGTTTTGACTTTAATGTTGATCCCCTCCAAGAAATAAGATGATAAACGAGAAAAAAGCGCTTAACGAAAGGACACATTCTATGATGACTATAACGAGACATAAAGTTTTTGCTTGGTTTATTGTCACTTGTGGGTTGTGGCTTTCAAGTATTTCATCCGGTTATGCGCAATTGAAAGGAACTATTTCGAGCGCTGATTTTAATCCCATTCCCATTGCAATTACAGACTTTATTTCCAATGATTCGATTGGGTTGAAAATATCTGCTGTGGTGACAGCCGATCTTGAACGGTCGGGGCTTTTTTTACCACTTGATAAAGAAAATTTTTTTGAAAACATTTCTAATCCTAATAAACAACCGCATTTTGCTTCTTGGCAGAAAATAAAAGCGCAAGGTTTAGTTACTGGGCAGGTCATGAGAGAAGTCGATGGACGTTTGAGAGTCGATTTTCGTTTATGGGATGTTTTTGGACAAAGACAATTGAAAGGACGGCGTTTTTATACTGCGACAGAACGTTGGCGGCGTGTGGCACATATGATCGCAGATGAGATCTATAGTGAGATGACAGGAGAAAGTGGTTATTTTGATACACGAATTGTTTTTATCGATGAAACAGGCCCCCAAAATGCGCGCATTAAACGCTTAGCAATGATGGATCAAGATGGCGCAAATTTGATTTATATGTCTGATGGAAGTGAATTGGTGCTTACACCGCGGTTTTCTCCAAAAAGACAAGAAATGACCTATATGGCTTATGAGGACAATCAAGTACCTCATGTTTATCTCCAACAAATTGAAATGGGGCAAAGAGAGTTGATTGGAACGTTTAATAACATGACAATTGCTCCACGTTTTTCTTCTGATGGACAAAAGGTTATCATGAGTTTGTTACAAAATGATGGGAGTGCCAATCTTTACACCATGGATTTACGAACCCGTACGATGACGCGACTTACAACAACTTCTGCTATTGATACTTCTGCTTCTTATTCACCGGATGGAAAACAAATCGTCTTTTCTTCAGATCGTAGTGGAAAGCCGCAAATCTATAAAATGAATGCGGATGGGAGTGATATTCAACGTATTTCTTTAAACGAGGGGAGTTATTCAACACCTATTTGGTCTCCACGGGGTGACTATATCGCCTTTACAAAACAATTAAACGGACAATTTTCTATCGGTGTTATGCGCCCTGATGGACAAGGAGAACGAATTTTAACCACAGGGTTTCACAATGAAGGACCAACTTGGGCCCCCAATGGTCGTGTGCTGATGTTCTTTCGCAAAAATCCCGGTATGGGACCAAAAATCTATACGATTGATATTACGGGTCGCAATGAACGTCAATTACCCACCCCCAATGATGCTTCAGATCCAGCATGGTCGCCTTTGCTCAATATACAATAAAACAAAATGCTTAAAAACAGAATATAGAAGGAATACAGTCTCAAGTTTACACAATCTCAATAGTTTTTAATTATTTAAAAGAAGGAATTGATTATAGTGGGCATGGGGAGTTATGTAGGTTTCATCTATCATCTACGGTTGTTGATCGATAATGGAATTTCCTTGGGGGAAAATGCTTAAAAAAATTCAAAACAATACCTTGAAAAAATAGAGCCGAAAATTCTGAGATCTCTAGATTTCAACTTTTTATTCAAAGTGTCGCTATATATATTTTTTAAAACTTCCTCTTCAATTTTGTTTGTGAAGAGTTTGGTCTTGTCAGGGGGCTGTTGCTCTTTGATGTGTTTTATTCAAGTACGCGGTTGTTTTAGGTCTGAATATTGATTGTTTGGTAAGAGCAAAAGGACAGATTTTTAAGATAAATGACGTTATTTTAGAAATATACGATATCATAAAGTTAATGCCATAAAGTCAAAAATTTATTTGCAACAGATTAGAGAGATGTACCGGCTTTTTGTACAATACTTTGCTAAACAATCAGCTCTGGCTTTCCATTTGCTTATTTTTATTCTGTGATGTTGTAAAAACACTGTCCTTTGAAGTGTGGTGATATAGGGCGTATAAATAGGACGTATAAACCTCCTTGATATATTCTAAGTGTTTTTAAGTGCGTGGCGAATATTTAGGGGAGTGCATGTTTGTTGAGCCTTAAGTTTCAAGTGAATTTTATGAGTGATTCGTCATAGTAATACGTTAGGAAAATCCCAATTGTTTAGAGGCTAGATCATTTTCATCACTTGAGGGTGGGGAGGTGAATCTTAAAGAACAACAAGATCGAATAGAGAGGGGATATAGGGATAATTTTTTGGGCATGTAAGAAAGGCGTGAGACTACAGAGTTTTGTATGCTTTCTTTTTGGGATTATGTTTTCTGCGATTGATTGTGGTTTTTTGTTGCACCAATGGCTTACCCCGCTATTGACGCGGGGCTTTTATATGTGCGGATAAAGAAGAAGAATGACAAATGCTTTTGAAGCTCTCATGAATGAAGAGAGGGCTTGTGCAAATGATGGAAATTATACAGATAATTTTGCCAAAATCTCATCACTAACATCAAAATTGGCATAAACATTTTGCACATCATCATCTTCTTCTAATGTTGAAATCAGTCGTAAAACGGACAAAGCTTTTTCTTCATCTATTGGTGCAAGGGTGGTGGCTTTCCAAATTGTTTTAATCGATTCTGCTTCACCAAGTTTTGCTTCAAGCATTTTTGAAACTTCACCAATATCTTCAAATGCGCAGGTAATATGATGTCCGGTTTCTTCTGATTGCACATCTTCGGCACCGGCTTCAATTGCTGCATCCATGATGTTATCGGCTGTTCCTGCTTCTGGCTTATAGATTATTTCACCAATCCGATTAAACATGAAACTGACCGATCCTGTTTCCCCTAAGGCTCCTCCTGATTTTGTGAAGGCGGCGCGCACATTTGAAGCGGTGCGGTTGCGGTTATCGGTTAAAGCTTCAACAATGACGGCAACGCCACCTGGTCCATAGCCCTCATAGCGTACTTCATCATAATTTTCGACATCGGTGCCTGACGCTTTTTTAATCGCGCGTTCAATATTATCTTTCGGCATCGATTGTGCTTTGGCATTTTGAACAGCCAGCCTTAAACGTGGATTCATGGCTGGATCAGGAGCACCTTGTTTTGCTGCTACGGTAATTTCGCGCGCAAGCTTAGAAAATATTTTCGAGCGCATAGCATCTTGACGCCCTTTACGGTGCATAATATTTTTAAATTGTGAATGGCCTGCCATAGTTTTCCTTCCTGTTTGAGGGCTTTCTTTCCAGTTGGACACTCTTTAGAATTTAAGGCGATAAAGCTCGCATCCCACCAGAATAAATGTGCCACAGCATGAGGTGAAATAATCGAATAAACCCTTTATAAGAAAATTCATCTTAAAGGTAAAGACACCTTAGTTGAGGATCATTACAAGAGAGATCTCTTGTCGTTGAGCAAAAATAACGCTATAACAGAATGTAATTTCATAGCAAAATGGTTTATTCCATGCCGCGCTTTGTTTTAGGAGTGGTTGGAGAGACCTAAGCATATAAAAAAGTTCCAGTGCTCTTGAGTGGGCGGTAACCTGCCTCATAGAAGAGGCGCAGAAGAGGATTTATAAAAATGGCAACGCAACTTTTGATGCCCAAAGCAACAGCTGTTTGGTTGGTTGATAATACAGCTCTTTCTTTTGATCAGATTGCAGAATTTTGTAAATTGCATGTCTTGGAAGTAAAAGCTATTGCCGATGGTGATGCGGCTTATGGTATTAAAGGTTTAGATCCGATTAGTTCTGGGCAATTGACGCGTAGTGAAATTGCACGGGTGGAGGCTGATCAAAATGCACGCTTGAAAATTTCTCAATCGAGGGTGCATATTCCTGAAAAAAAACGTAAAGGGGCGCGCTATATCCCTCTTTCTCGACGCCAAGATCGTCCCAATGGTATCCTATGGTTGGTTACGAACCATCCCGAGTTGAAAGATGCACAAATTGCACGGTTGATTGGGACAACAAAAGCGACAATTGAACAAATCCGCCTTAGAACCCATTGGAATAGTGCAAATTTGGTTCCTCTTGATCCTGTAGGGCTTGGTTTGTGTTCGCAAATCGATTTAGATTTTGAGCTCCAGCGTGCGGCGAAAAATCGTCCTGTTGCAGCAGAAGAAGATAGGTCGTTGCTTCCCGCTTCTCTGACGGAAAATGCTGTTCTAGAGGAAAATGAGGGTGAAGACAATCTGCATAAGACTTTTGACGCTGATAAAGTTTTTGCAAAGCTGAACGCGCTGCAAAAAAATCGTCAAGATCAAGATCAAGATCAAGATGATGCATAAAAAACCATGACGCATAAGGGAAACATTTCTTATAGAAATGTTAGAGGAATGGCTGAAGAGAAGGAAAATTGGCAGAGACTTAAAAGTAAAAATGATGACCAAAAAAATAGAAAAAATTTCGTCTTCATTAGGAATTAACGGTTATTCTTAAAAATATTTTTAAGAATTGACCCTTCTTTACGAAATTCAAGGAGAAACGGACTATGCGCTCTACCAAAAAAACCATCTCTCATTCCTTAGCTATCCTTTTTCTTTTCTCACTATGCTTGGGTGGGTGTGGCAAAAAAAATGTCGGTGCACTTAACGGTATGAATGGCGCTTATATGAATGATGCTGGTTTGAATCAGATGTCACCAGGTTCAGGACAAGAATTTACGGTTAATGTGGGTGATCGCGTGTTTTTTGGTCTCGATTCTTCTTCACTTGATGCTGATGCTGAACGTATTTTAACGCGCCAAGCAGAATGGTTGCTTCATTATCCTTATTATTCTATTATGATCGAAGGTCATGCTGATGAGAGGGGAACACGTGAATATAACTTGGCACTTGGACAGCGCCGTGCTGTTGCTGTGCGAAACTATTTGGTGTCTCTTGGTGTGTCTGCACAACGGATTCAAACAATTTCTTACGGAAAAGAAAGACCTGTAGCGGTATGTGATGATATTTCCTGTTGGAATCAAAATCGACGTGCTGTGACAACGTTGAGTGACATGAATAGTCATTAAAAATAAGATTGTTTGTTTCAATTATTTAATAAGCTCTTAAGGGGAAAAAAGAATGTATCGTAAAATCAATTGGAAAACACTCTTTTATATGGGGGTTTTCATAGCTTGTTCTACTTCACTTGTTCAAAGTGCGGCACGAAAGGCTTCCGAATATCCTGCACATGATACGGATAAAGTTGATGCAGTTGATAAGGCAACTGATGATGTAAAGAAAGCACCTGAAGCCGCTGATAAAGCAGCATCTGATGCGGCGGAAAAAGCCACTGACGCTGTTGATAAGGCAACTGATGATGTAAAGAAAGCACCTGAAGCCGCTGATAAAGCAGCATCTGATGCGGCGGAAAAAGCTACTGACGCAGTTGATAAGGCGTCTGATGCTGTGAAAGAAGCCCCTGAAGCAGCTGATAAAGCAGCATCTGATGTGTTGGAAAAAGCCACTGACGCTGTTGATAAGGCTGTTGATGCTGTGAAAGAAGCCCCTGAAGCAGCTGATAAAGCAGCATCTGATGTGTTGGAAAAAGCTACTGACGCAGTTGATAAGGCAACTGATGCTGTAAAGAAAGCCCCTGAAGCAGCTGATAAAGCAGCATCTGATGTGTTGGAAAAAGCCACTGACGCAGTTGATAAGGCTGTTGATGCTGTAAAGAAAGCCCCTGAAGCAGCTGATAAAGCAGCATCTGATGTGTTGGAAAAAGCCACTGACGCTGTTGATAAGGCTGTCGATGCTGTGAAAGAAGCGCCTGAAGCAGCCGATAAAGCAGCATCTGATGTGTTGGAAAAAGCCACTGACGCAGTTGATAAGGCAACTGATGCTGTAAAGAAAGCCCCTGAAGCAGCCGATAAAGCAGCATCTGATGTGTTGGAAAAAGCCACTGACGCTGTTGATAAGGCTATTGATGCTGTAAAGAAAGCACCTGAAGCAGCTGATAAAGCAGCATCTGATGTGTTGGAAAAAGCCACTGACGCTGTTAATAAGGCGTCTGATGCTGTAAAGAAGGCACCTGAAGCAGCTGATAAAGCAGCATCTGATGTGTTGGAAAAAGCCACTGACGCTGTTGATAAGGCGTCTGATGCTGTAAAGAAAGCACCGGAAGCAGCTGATAAAGCAGCATCTGATGTGTTGGAAAAAGCCACTGATGCTGTTAATAAGGCTGTCGATGCTGTGAAGGAGGCACCTGATGCTACTGATGAGGCATCTGATGCGGCGGAAAAAGCTTCGGATGTTATGGAGCACCAAGGGATTATTTTAGAGAATCAACAGGCTTTATTTAAAGATTATGATTTAGATAAGCTTTTGCATGAGATACGAGCAGTGCTTGAACATAATAATTTGAAAAATGTTAACAAGCAGTTTCATCGGCTTTTTGATAAACAAGACTCTTCTGTTTATTCTTGTCCCTTTGAAAATGCCGCTGTGGATGAACAAGTTCAGACTGTAAAAGAAGAGATGGAGCAGGACCATAGTACAGGTGATCAGACAAAGGTTGCTGCTGTGGAAGCTAAGGTGGAGAGCCATGACCATGAAAACAGTCAACCTTTTAACAAAGCGCATGATGTAAGTGCTCCAATTGAAGCACAACAGAGTATAGATGGTACTCTTTCTTCTTCCAAAACTTTGTATAAAGAGGGTTATGATTTTATTCGTTCTGCCAACTATGTTGAAGCTGAAAAAACCTTTTGCACTTTTCAAAACCGTTACAAAAAAGATCCTTTAAGTGATGATGCTTTGTTTTGGTTGGCAGAATCTTTATTGGGACAAAAGCGCTATCATGAAGCAGCACAAGTTTATCTTAGGGCATGGTATGCAGATGAAAAGAAGCTCTATACCTCCGAGATTTTGCTAAAATTAGCAAGAAGTATGGTCGCTCTTGAGCCAAATAAAGACGATTGTGCTCATTTTGTGAAAAAATCAAAACGTCAACAAACATTAGCATCTGTTTTTTGTAAACCTGCAAAATAAACAGCGAGGTCGTTTTCGGTGTGCGTTAGACTGGCAAGAAATCTCTTTAAAACATCGGATTTTATTCAATGTCAGAAGTTGATTCTTGCCGTCTCAGGGGGAAGTGATTCTTTGGCTTTGATGTTTTTGGTCAAAGAACATTTGGAGACTCTCGCATTTCCTCCGGAAATGATTGTTGTCACGGTTGATCATCAATTGCGTAAAGAATCGATGCGTGAAGCAGAAATTGTTGCGGAAATTTGTCGTGCCCATCACATTAAACATATCATTGTACGGTGGGAAGGCGAAAAGCCAAAGACGCATATTGCTTCCAGTGCTCGTGTTGCACGCTATGATCTCTTGGTTAAAGAAGCACAAAAACAAGGTGCATCACTTATTATGACGGGGCATACACTCAATGATCAGGTTGAAACCTATCAAATGCGGTATCAACGTCTCCAAAAGAATAGAGGTGCTTTGTATAGTGAAGCTGTTGCCATGCGTGATGAGCTTTATACCAGTGGTTTTGCTGGTGCGTTGTGCGCTGAAGCCGATGGTATGCGTGATGAGGTTTATGCTAGAGAAACGAGAAAAAATATTGCCGAAAAAAACTATGGTCCCCTCTATGAGCGCGGTTTATCCTGTATTCCGCGTGAGGCGTTGTTGCATAGAAAAGTGCGGTTGATTCGGCCACTCCTTGGTGTAAAACGCCAAACATTACGGAATTATTTACGCTTACAAGGACAAACATGGATTGATGATCCAACCAATGAAGATCGCAATTTTGAACGTGTGCGCGTGCGTCAATCTCTTTCTCCGCAAAAATTGGCTTATATTGCTCAAAAAATAAATGAAGCCGCATTGCAGCGTCGTCAACAAGCCAAAAATATTGCTGATTTGATCTTAGCGCTGGATATTACAGTCCAACATGGGCGTTGTTTCATAGCAAAGCCTGCGCTATTTTTACAGAAACATTCCAGTTTTCCTTTCGTGGTGGGGCTCTTTGCGGTGCTGATGGGAGGGGGATTTTATTTGCTCCCCAATCAAAAATTAAGCATGCTTGTTCAAAAACTCTGTCTCCATTCTTCAGAAAAGCAGCGTTTTACTTATGCGGGCTCTGTTATTGAATATAACAAAAATGGAATTGCTTTGTGGCGCGAAGGGCGAAATATGAAAGAGGCTATCGTTGAGCCTGACAAAACTTTTATATGGGATGGGCGCTATCAGATTACAAATCATGGATCTGAGGCTATAAAGGTTGGAGCAGCAAATTTAGAACAGCTGAAATTTTTATTAAAAAATAGCGACTTTGAGCTTGAAAAGCCTCATTTTCCCTCTTTACAATCGCTGCTGATGATCTCAAACGATAAAGGGTATGATATTCCAGAGTTGATTTCTCAAGCGGTTGTTTATAAAAATGTTATCATCAAGCGGATTATGGCGCCTTTCGATTGGCTTTCCTCTCGCGAAGATGCTGCGCTGGTGAATGTTGTGGAACCTTTTTTTAATATTGAGGTGAAAAGATAAAGGGAAAATTACTCTAAAAGAAAATAAACAGCTTCTCATCTCTTGGCAAGGGGCTGACAAGGTTATATGTTAAGGGGAACTGTTTGAAATCTAGATTTGATTAAGTGGGCTGAATATGAATTCCAATTACCGCTCTCTCCTCATTTGGGGAGTTATTGCTTTGATTTTGATTGTGTCGTTTTCTTTCTTTAATGGAGATAGTCAACGTTCTGGTGGTGGAGAAGTCTCCTATTCTGAATTTTTGCAAAAAGTTGAGAATAATGAGTTGAAATCTGTGACCATTCAGGGTCAAAAATTAACAGGACAAACCATTGAACATAGAACTATTTCAACCTATGCTCCACGAGATCCAGGTTTGATACAAAAATTGGAAAGCAAAAACGTCAATGTTAAAGCTATTCCTGAAAGCTCTGGAAATAGTATTTTCCTCAATCTCCTCTTTTCCTTGTTGCCTGTTATTATTATCGTGGGGGCGTGGGTCTTTTTTATGCGGCAAATGCAAAATGGATCGCGTGGTGCAATGGGATTTGGGAAGTCAAAAGCAAGATTGCTTAATGAAGCGCAAGGACGTGTTACTTTTAAAGATGTTGCTGGTGTTGAAGAAGCAAAGCAAGATCTTCAAGAAATTGTTGAATTTTTACGCGAACCACAAAAATTTCAACGTTTAGGAGGGCGTATTCCACGTGGTGTTTTGCTTGTTGGTCCTCCAGGAACCGGTAAAACTTTGTTGGCACGCTCTGTGGCCGGTGAAGCCAATGTGCCATTCTTTACCATTTCAGGCTCTGATTTTGTGGAAATGTTTGTAGGTGTTGGGGCAAGCCGTGTGCGTGATATGTTCGAACAGGCTAAAAAGAATGCGCCTTGTATTATCTTTATTGATGAAATCGATGCTGTTGGACGCCATCGGGGTGCTGGACTAGGCGGTGGAAACGATGAACGTGAGCAAACCTTAAATCAGTTGCTTGTCGAAATGGATGGATTTGAGCCTAATGAAAGTATTATTCTTATTGCTGCAACAAACCGTCCCGATGTGCTTGATCCTGCTTTATTGAGACCAGGGCGTTTTGACCGGCAAGTTGTTGTGCCGAACCCTGATGTTTCTGGGCGTGAACAAATCTTGAAAGTGCATGTGCGCAATGTGCCTTTAGCCCCCAACGTTGATCTGAAAATTTTGGCAAGAGGAACACCAGGATTTTCTGGTGCAGATCTGATGAATCTGGTCAATGAAGCTGCTCTTATGGCTGCGAGCCGTAATAAAAGAGTCGTCACCATGCAAGAATTTGAAGATGCCAAAGATAAGGTGATGATGGGCGCTGAACGTCGTTCAACCGCTATGACACAAGAAGAAAAAGAGCTCACTGCTTATCACGAAGCAGGACATGCTATTGTGGCTCTTAATGTGCCAGTTGCTGATCCTGTTCACAAAGCAACAATCGTCCCAAGAGGAAGGGCGTTGGGAATGGTGATGCAATTGCCTGAAGGTGATCGCTATTCCATGAGTTATCGTTGGATGATTTCTCGTCTGGCCATTATGATGGGTGGACGCGTGGCTGAAGAATTGAAATTTGGAAAGGAAAATATCACATCTGGTGCTTCTTCTGATATTGAACAAGCAACCAAATTAGCGCGCGCAATGATTACACGATGGGGATTTTCTGATCTGCTTGGAAATGTTGCTTATGGGGATAACCAAGATGAAGTCTTTTTAGGTCATTCTGTTGCGCGAACACAAAATGTCTCTGAAGAAACAGCGCGCATGATTGATATGGAAGTGCGTAAGCTTATTGATGATGCCTATAAAAATGCGACAAACATTTTGAAAACAAAAAGAAAAGAATGGTTTGCTTTGGCACAAGGTTTGTTGGAATATGAGACTTTAACGGGAGCTGAAATTAACGAAGTTATTGCAGGAAAGCCTCCTTCACGCACACAGAAAGATGAGGGTGCTGCGCCACGGGGGTCCTCTGTTCCAAAAACTGGAACGCTCAGAGCAGAGACAACAGTGATTGATGAACAAAATGCTGAAGCAGTCTCTAAAACAGTGCTTCATAAAGTAGAGACCGATAAAGGCGAGGCAGACAAAGCAGAGGCAACTGTTGGGAAAAAAACAGCAAAATCCGGTAATGTTGAGCCTAAGGAGACTCAGTCTAAAGAAGTGCAATCGGATGAGACTGAGAAAAAAGCGCAAAGCACAAAAGCTACTACAAAATCAGTCAATCGCTCTAAAAGTAATGCTGAAAAGAAGTCCAATACTGCGGGAGATGATAAAGAAAAATAAGAACTGTTTAGTATCGCTTGAGTGACGATGTTTTAGGAAAACTGCTAAATTTTTTGAGAAAGGCGCAAGTTTTGTTTGCGCCTTTCTTGTAATATTTGCAAAAATATGGAAGCAAAAAATTAAACAAAACCGTTGTATGATGACGGCTTTAGCATGCTACAAGGCGAGGTGGATTGTTGCTTTTCTAATGTGGTAGGAGTTGTGAGGTTAGGCGATAGATTTCCTTGCCTGATGTGGTAGGGTATGAGGTTTGGTGCTGGGTTTCTTTACGGATTTAGCAAGTGTGTGAGATTATCCGTTGGTTGTGTTAAAGGGATGTGTAGAGCATTTTGAGGAGATAATATTGCTTTTATGTGTGAGGGTGTAAACATAATTGCTTGAGAGTGATTTAGATGTGTAGATGGTGAATAGGGGGCTTGATTGTCTAAATGCATGAAGGTTTAATCAATGATCTGATTTTATACGGAGAGCGGGGGGACTATTGTACCAAGGGGGCTGTTAGGGAGTTAAAAAAGCCAAGGGAAAAAGTAGATATTAAAGGAAAGATGCATGGTGCAAAAATATTTTGGTACAGATGGAATTCGGGGGAGGGCCAATTCATTTCCAATGACACCCGATTTTGCCATGAAAGTAGGGATGGCGGTAGGGGTTTTATTCCGCTCACAACATCAATCACGTCGTGTGGTGATTGGAAAGGATACACGATTATCGGGCTATATGTTGGAAAACGCTTTGGTTTCAGGATTGACTGCTGCGGGGATGGAAGCTTTTTTATTGGGTCCAGTGCCAACCCCTGCTGTTGCAATGCTTTGCCGCTCTTTGCGAGCGGATCTTGGGGTGATGATTTCTGCTTCTCATAATCCGTTCTATGATAATGGAATTAAACTTTTTGGTCCTGATGGTTTTAAGCTTTCAGATGATATGGAAGCGAAAATTGAACAATTAATCGATACAGATCTTTCAAAATCTTTAGCAAGTTCTGCCGAAATTGGTTATGCAAAACGGGTTGAGGGGGATATTTATCGTTATATTGAATATGCCAAACGAACTTTGCCGCGTGATGTTCGCTTGGATGCTTTGCGTATTGTTGTGGATTGTGCCAATGGGGCGGCTTATAAAGCGGCTCCCCGTGCTTTATGGGAATTGGGGGCTGAGGTTTTTGCTATTCATGATGAACCCAATGGGACCAATATTAATCAAAAATGTGGGTCAACCGATTTAAGCTCTTTAAAACGAAAAGTGCATGAAGTGCGTGCTGATGTGGGGATTGCGCTTGATGGAGATGGAGATCGGGTTCTCATTGTTGATGAAAAAGCACAAACAGTTGATGGAGATCAATTAATTGCTGTGATTGCTGAAAATTGGCATAAAATGGGACGGTTACGGTGCAATGGTGTTGTCACAACAATTATGTCAAATCTTGGGCTGGAGCGTTTCTTGAACGGCAAAGGGTTGCACCTTGTAAGGACAAAAGTTGGAGATCGTTATGTTGTCGATGCCATGCGCCAAAAGGGATATAATGTTGGTGGTGAGGCTTCTGGCCATATCGTGCTTAGTGATTTTGGTACAACGGGTGATGGCTTGGTGGCTGCCTTGCAGATTTTAGCCTGTATGAAGGAAAGCCAAAGCCCTATGAGCCAATTGTGTAAACGGTTTGAGCCTGTACCGCAAATTTTAAAAAATGTAACGGTTAAAAATAAAAATGTTTTGACAAAAAATTCCGTCAAAACGGCTATTGATCAAGCAGAGAAGCGATTGGGAAAAGAGGCACGCCTCGTCATTCGTGCTTCTGGGACTGAGCCGGTTATCCGTCTTATGGCTGAAGGCGATGCACGAGAAGTGTTGGATGCTGTCGTGACAGAGTTGAAGGATGTTATTATGCATCATGATGTACGCGCGGGGGATGCGCTTGAGGAATCTTGAATGCTGTAAGGGGCAAGCAATCAGCTAATCTTTTGAGAAATAAAAGATGTTTGCTGCGGGAATTATTTGTTGCAATAAAGGGAATGTTTCTAGAATTTGGTAGATCTCAAGCGGGTGACCTTTTGAAATAAAGGGGAGGGTTCCTATGGTGGTTGAGGGGAAAAAGAGAAGGCTAAAGCTTGGGGATTGGTGTGTTCTAGAGAAGGGGAGATCTTGAGAGAGAGGTGAAAATTCTTGAGTTGTACAGGAGAAAGAGCTGGTGAGAGCAGGCAGTCGAAATGGTTATTCAAGAAAAACAGCCGTTGGTGAAGGGGGGTGTGTGATGGCCGAAGTTTATCCTTTATACCTTTCATATAAGGAAGGATTAAGAATTACGTAAAAAAGGGTTCGGCGATTTATATTGGTGAAAGCGATGTCGTTTCGTGGTTTTGTCTTTAATGTTGTTTTGGGATGCACTTCATAAATATGGATTTTTGATTTATCAAAAGCATCTCCTAAAGAACAGTCTCATGATAAAGATTGCGTAAAAGAGTTTCAAACGGCGGTGAAGTTTTTGCAACAGAGACATGTACAAGAGCAAATCATGTGTATGAGCGTACAAGGTTAAAAGATGTGACGCGGGTAAGACAAGGAATAAAATCTTATTTTCATAACTCGATTAAGCCATATGACAAAAGAGAGCTAATCAAAAGAGGTTTAATATGGGTGTGACAAAAGATGTTGTGCGAGCTCGCATAGATAGACATTAAAAAAGAAGCCCATGAAATATTAGCAAGTTTAGGACTTCCGGTGTCTGATTTCATCCGGATTGCTTTAACTAAAGTTGTTTATGAAAGAGAATTGCTATTTGATATGTATATTCCTTATGCGGAAACAAACTGTTGAGAAAAGTGACAAGGGTTAAGAGATATAGCTGAAGATAAGTAAGATTTGTTTTGTCATTTGGATATTTGATATTTCTGATCATTTACTTCAAATGAGCTTTTAATTTACATCGTTATCGTTATTGTTATGGGTGTTTCCGTATATTGAATGATGTATGCAAACCGTGATTGAAATGGCAGCTTATTGAATTTCTGTGAAAGAAGAAGCCATATCGCCTGAATAATTATTTGATATTGTTTCTTTTATTGCTACTCATTCAGATGCTGGTGGTCTTATGCAAGGGTTGAGAGAAAGCCAAGGAAAGTTAGGTTTTAAAGCATAAGAGTAAAAGTGGGGGATATAAGGTTATACCCTTTTTTGGTGGTTAAAATATTCCGGTGTTGATCGAAGATATTTACAGTCAATCATCTTGAGGTAATTTGATAAAATCAGAGAGGAATGCGTTGAAGAAAATTTTATACTGCGCCTTGATGAATATCGAAAAGAATAATAATGGATAAGGCACATAAAGCAGGATCTTGTATATTACAAGGTGCTCGTGAAGCTCTTGTCTGAAGCTAAAGGTGAAGCGGATACTAAATTTGGTATTTATATTCCTGCAAATGTTGATGTCAAAAAAATCAGAAAAATATAGGGTTATAGATATCATTTTCGGCACGTTTTGGTTTTCCTGTGGGGCGCATGCGTGATTGGGAATGGGGATGATATTTTTACTTCTCTTTGCTTTTTATTTTCGATTATTGGCACTGAACTTGAAGCTATGGTGGTAATTTAGCACGCGATGATATCCGCGGCTTATAATCGTGTTTTTAAGAAAGCTCTATTGGTATAGTTTTTGCTTATAAAAAAGGGTGTGAGGGTGGCGTTTTTTTAAAAAGCATCACGGCGTTTGAAAGGGTCGTAATAGATTTCTGTTACACGAAATTTGCCTTCAAGGCGTTTGCATTGGATGATGACATCTATCATCGAGATTAATAAGCCGCGGATATCATCGCGTGCTAAATTACCACCACCGTCACTTTCTTTGACTAAAAGGGTCATTTGTTCAAAGGCTGCAAGTGCTGTTGAGGCGTGGACGGTGGTAATGGAGCCGGGGTGACCAGAATTGACATTACGGATATAGTAAAAGGCTGTACCATCACGCAGCTCTTGTAGAAGGATTCTGTCGGGGCGCATGCGTAATCCTGATTCAAGCAGTTCTTTTGCGCCTGCTTTTGCTAAGCCTTGATTATCTTTTGAATAAAAGAGCTGCACTTTGTTGGCGTGCGGAACGACAAGTTCTGGCGTGTCTTCAATGGTGAGAATTCGTTCATAGTCAGGGATTTTTGCAATCAAAGCTTTGGAGAGGGTTGTTTTCCCTGAACCGGTTTTGCCCGATATTAAGATATTTTGTTGTGTAATAACGGCTCTTTCTAAAAAGGTGCAAAAATCTTTGGCGATAAAGAGATCTGTTAGCTCTTTGTCTGTGTCAGAGAGTTCGGATAATCGTTCTGTCATTTGTTGCGTGGGTGTGAAACTGGTGTTTTGGGCAACAGAAAAAAGATTGTTTTCATGTAAACTTTCAAGAGAAAAAGTGCGTGATGAAGGTTTACGAATGGTCATGCTAATGGTATTGGCTGCAACTGCTGGAGGCATAACAATTTGTATGCGTTCGTTGTTTGGCAGTGTTGCGGAGAGAACGGGGTTTTCTACACTGATTTTTTGTGTTGTGTAGGCAGCAACAACTTTTGCAATCCCTTCTAGTTCGCTGTAGGTTAGCTCTTTTAAGATGTGGGTTTGCCAACCATTGGGACCCTCAACGATTACTTCGCCAGGGCGATTGATAACAATTTCAAATAAATTGTCATCATTGAGGAAGTCATCTAAGATCTTTAATTTTGTTAAAACGATGGAGGCGCGTTCTGCATTTTTTGCTGATGGCATAATGTGACTTTATTGGCTTAATGAAAAAAGGAATAGCTGGGAGTAGAGCGGTTTCTTTTGCTCTTTACGACTAGTTTATAGACAGAGGAAAAATCGAGATCTTTTGCTACAAAGATGTTGACCAGTTCGCCTTGAAATTTTTCTAAGGTAGGAGGGATGTTGATTTGATTTTCAAGAGCAATACTGGCGGCCTCTTTTCCAGTGTTGTTTGCGCCTTCAAAACCGCCGCCTCCAGAGTTGTTTGAACCTTCTTTATTGGAATTGCCTACTATTTTATTTGTTAAAACTGTTGTGGCACCATCAATAACGGTGAGTAAAAGGGAAGAGCCAAAGCGTTCCCACCAATGGGTGTTGATGTTGCCATCAAAACCGGCTCTGCCTAAACTGTCGGTTGCGGGTGAGGCAAGGTCGATGATGACACCGGTTGGGGTTTTTGCTCTTGTCCAGAGTACAAAGAGGCGAGATTGACCTTGTTTTATTCCTCCGCGGTATTCGCCAATCACTTGGGTTCCTTTATCAAGCAAAACAACGCGCCCATTGTCAGAGAGGATATCACGGTTGATGATGCAGCTTGCAAAGCCTGGTTGCTCACTGTTTAATGCGGTTTCTAAGATACAGGGAATAGAGGTTCCCATGGCGATGATAAAGTTTCTATTGCCGATGAGTTTTGCTTTTGCTTTTGCTTCTTCTGTTTTGGTAGGCTTTAATAGGGTTGCAAAATTTTGTGTGTCTTGAAGGGCAGGAGAATTTTGCGCATTCGCGAGATTTTCAAGGGCATGGAATTTGTCAAAGGGGTTGAGAGTCGTGTTGACGATGTCTTTTAATTGAGATTTAGAGCCTTTGGCAAAAGCTAAAACAGGGGCACGTCTTGCGGCATCAAGTAGTGGGTCATCTTTTTTGGGTTCTTGTGCGAGTGGTTGTGGGGGTGGTAAGGTTATTGGCGCTATGTTGGCGCGCGGGTCAGAGGGGGCGAGCTCTAAAGGAGCGAGGGAATTGTGAAAGTTTTGTGCTTGTTTTTTATGAGCTTTTGCGGTGTCTTTTTGTTCTGTGGGGGAGGATAAGATGTTCCAGAGCACATAGCCGCAGATTCCTATACAGGCTATTGCGACAACTATTTTTTTGCCAGCGGTTTTGGCGCTATTGTTTTTGCCATCCCCAATAGATCCGCGATCTTCGATGATTGATTTATCACTCATGTGTTGTCCCCTTCAATTCCCGCTTATTTAAAGATCTGATGCAATTTTACGTTCAACAGATGGTGAGGTTGTTCCGGTATTTGGATTGGTGCCTTTTGGTTGATAGGCTTCGTTAAAGACGCATAGGACGTTTTTTCCCTGTCTTAGGGTGAAGCGTGCGCTAATGGCATGGACAATCACCATGTTGCCTCTTGTGGTTTTGGGAACCAGCGATTCTGTACCGTCATTGCTGACAATGTAAATGGCAGGGATTTCTTGGTTGTCTGGAAATGTAAATGTTGTGGTTTTGCCATTGTCATAAACGGAGGAGGGTTCGAGCACGCTCGATCCTTGAGCGGTGTAAGCCCAATTGCGAGGTCCGTAGGTTTCAGAAGCGTTGAAGACATTATCGATACGCTGGGCTTGTTGTTTTTCTTGTCGCATAAGGGCTGCGAGTCTTCTTTGTTCTGCTTCTTCTTGTGGGTAGCGAAATTTCACAAGGAAATATGTTTCTTGTCCAGATGAAATTTCTCCATCTTTGACCATCAGTTCAAATTGATAGGAGCGCTTTGAGCCATCAAGCTTTGTGGTGACGACTTGGAGATTGGTAATGGGTTGGACTTCCCGCGCTTTGAGGAAAAGAATATTGCCAGCGGGGGCGACTTCCCATGCAACGCTGTTGCCAATTGCCACATGGGCAATTTCTTCATTGGGAGAAAATTCTATTTGTACCGATGAGCGTATGGAGCCAATAATTTTTGTGACATTATAGGCATCATAGTTGATAAAGCGAATGCGGCTATCGCTTGGCGCGCGGGTGGGAAAAATACTGGCATGGCTTATCGGTATAGGAGAGAGGGTAATAGCGATGTTAAGAATGAGAAAAAGAATTTTTTTTGTCATGATCAGTTGACCACTTCCGGATCGGTTCTATATTCATTAACAATAAACCCTAGAGGATTTATCAAACGGTTTTGGACAGAGATAGGGGCATTGATGTATTCAAAGGTAAGTGTTGCAACCCAGTGGGTGATGAATTCTTTGTTGTTGTCGTTGTCGTGAATGGTTTTGTAGTAACGCACTTGGGCGACATCGTCATTGATAAAGGAGATTGATTTTATTGTTATTGTAACGGCGGCGTGTTTATAGAGAATTTGAGGACTTTGGGGATTTCTTGCTCCATACCAGCTGGCAAATCTTTCCTGTTCTTCTGAAGAAGAGAGGAGGGAGACGGTTTGGAAGTTGTGTTGTGTTTCTTCTGTGGTGAAGCCTTCACGGGAGCGGACATATTTTGCAGCAAAGTAGCGTGTGATTGCTTCGTCGACATTGGTGGGACCTTCTTTTAAGGCTTCCACAACTTCAGTGATGCCGGTTGAATTGTCCACACGGATGACAAAAGGTTCCACGGTTTTAAGGGGTGTGAGGGTGATGACCGCGAGAGAAGACATTATTGCAACCGCAACGGCGATGCCGGCAATGGCAAGCGAGGCGCGCGTGGTGCGGCGTGAGGCGAGCATGCGATCTTGATCGAACGAGCGCGCTTCAGCAATGTATTGTTCTATATCTTTTTCTTTCATGCTTTTTGCCCGCAATTTTTGTAAGATTTGATTTCTTCATCCGTTAATTTTTGTGCCAGAAGCATTTCCAGCTTGCCTTCTTTTAGGGGTGAAGGGGTGTTGTTACTGATGATAATGGGTGTGGGCGTGGGTTTTTTTCCTTCCCAATTCCACATTGATCTGTTGAGTGGACGTTTAGAATATCCATCACACTTTGGGAGTGACTTCAGTGTGTTTGGTGAAGACATACAGCCACTGAGAAAGAGAAATGGTAAGATAATCCCAATTTTTTTAAATTCCCGCATTTGAACTTAGACCTTTTTTAATAGTGATGCTAATTTTTTAACGCCCTTTGCTATCGTGTTGGCTGTTGCTTTAGCAGCTTTACCTGTTAGTTGAGCCGTTGTTTTAGCGACTGGTCCTGATCCTGTAAGGGAGGCTCCCCCAGAGGCTAAAGCTGATGCGATATCAGGGAGTCTGAGGAAAAGGTGAATACCACCAAGACCAACAACCAAGAACTGAATTAAAGTAGTGAAGATATTTTTAATACCTCCTGAAAAAACGTCCATTGAAATCTTGACATATAAACCACCAAGCAGCACGACTAACACATATAAAATGATGAAGTTTGCAACTTGCCCTAACCATGCTTCTGTGAATTTTCTGGTTGAGGAAAATATATAGAGGCTTATGAAGAGTGGTCCTATTGATATGACAAGAAACAAACCCAATTTAGCAAATAATGAAACAACAAAACCGACTAGACAAAATAAGATAGCAGCAACTAGGCAGATAAAACCAGCAATCCATGTCGCAATAAACTTCCCCATTTGAGTCAGACCTGTGTACTGGTTTGCTGCGTCCAAAACCTGTGCTCCAGCTTTGTT
Organism: Bartonella sp. TT119HLJHH; assembly: GCF_042193385.1. Taxonomy (NCBI): domain Bacteria; kingdom Pseudomonadati; phylum Pseudomonadota; class Alphaproteobacteria; order Hyphomicrobiales; family Bartonellaceae; genus Bartonella; species Bartonella sp. TT119HLJHH. The sequence goes on from NZ_JBHILS010000004.1 coordinate 137,594, forward strand.
TATCATATTGTCCCATACATTTCGATCCACATGTGCTCCTTGTGTGACATTTGCAATGGCATTTGGCAGATCATGGAAAAATATACCACTGACCCACTCATTATAAAGAGCAGCCTTTGTGGCAAGTGAAACAACGATGCCGAGTTTGAAAGTTGTCACTATAAATTCCCATAAGGGCATGGAAGAGCGCCCATAGATGATATTGTAGCCCATAAATATAATGTAGATTGTACAAGATAGCTTAAGCGGAGCACCTAAGCTTGATGAGAGGTTGTTAATGACTTTACCCATTGTCTCTGTGAGGGGCTCCATCAACATATTGTCTATCTTAGTGAATATGCCTTTGCTTTCTACTGCCATTTAGATGCTCCGCTTTTCATTATGTCTTAATGGTTATTTTGTTGTTGTTTTGCCGCGCGCTCTTTTGCTTCTTGTTCTTCCTCAGCACGCTCTTTCGCTTCTTGTTCAGCAAGGAATTTTTGATTCTCTTCTCTCATTTTTTCAAGATCAGCTTTTTGTTTCGCCATAAATTCTTCATATCTTTTGCGATCGTTCTCTTCCGCTTGACGCTCTCTTTCTTCAGCTTTTGCTTCATATTCTTTTTCAAGTTCTAAAAATGCTAACCGCATGTTTTCACAATTCTTTGAAGTTCCTGCAAATCCACATCTAGCATCCCACTCGAAGCGTAAATTTTTATCTTTTTTAAATTCAGCGACGCTATAAGTTTTTTCACATCCAGCTGTGATGAGCCCTGTGCAAAGTAGCAATGTTGTTATGAGAACTTTATTCATAGATATTTCCCCTTCTTTCTTTCAGTTTTTGAGGTTTGAGCACAATCTTTAAATTCTGCTTGTGTTATCGATTTTTATAACCAGTGATGATAAATCTAGGGCACAGACATAATGTTGCCATAAATATATTATAAAGTGCATAAACCTCTTTAAGTTGAGCAGCTAAAGCGCAATAGCGATGTGTAATGGTGCTATCCATTATTTTTGTAAGGGAATGCATTACAGTATTATCTATCCAAGTAAATACACCTTTGGTTACTATTGCCATTTAGATGCTCCGCTCTTCATTATGTTTTAATGGTTATTTTGTTGTTCTTCTTCCGCGCGTCGCTTTGCTTCTTGTTCAGCTCGGAATTTTTCATTCTCAGCTCTCATTTTTTTAATTCTGGCTCTCATTTCAGCTTTAGCTTTTTCCATTGCTTTACGATAACGTTCGTCATCTTCACGCTCTCTTTCTTCAGCTTTTGCTTCATATTCTTTCTGAAGTTCTAAAAATGCTAACCGCATGTTTTCACAATTTTTTGAAGTTCCTGCAAATCCACATTTCGCATCCCACTCTAGGCGTAATTTTTCATCTTTTTTAAATTCAGCGACGCTATAGGTTTTTTCACAGCCAGCAGCGATAATTCCAGTGCCAAGTAGCAATGTTGTTATGAGAACTTTATTCATCAATATTTCCCCTTTTTCCTTTCAGTTTTACAAGTTTTGAGCACAATCTTTAAATTATGCTTGTGTTATCGGTTTTTATAACCAGTGATGATAAATCTAGGGCACGGACATAATGTTGCCATAAATATATTATAGAGTGTACAAAGCTCTTTAAGTTGAGCAGCTAAAGCGCAATAGATGTTATCCATTGTTTTTGTAATGGGATTCATTAACATATTGTCGATATAAGAAAATACGCCTTTGGTTACTATTGCCATTTAGATACTTCGCTATTCGTTGTGTATTTTTATAATTTAATTATTATTTTGTTCTTTCGCTTTTTGTTCGTCCTCAGCACGCTCTTTTATCCCAAATGTAGCGTTCCATATTTCTTTAGCTTTTGCCTGACGTTCTTTCTCAAGTTCTAAGAATGCTAACCGCATGTTTTCACAATTTTTTGAAGTTCCTGCAAATCCACATTTAGCATCCCACTCTAGGCGTAATTTTTCATCTTTTTTAAATTCAGCGACGCTATAGGTTTTTTCACATCCAGCAGCGATAATTCCAGTGCCAAGTAGCAATGTTGTTATGAGAACTTTATTCATCGATATTTCCCCTTTTTCCTTTCAGTTTTACAAGTTTTGAGCACAATCTTTAAATTCTGCTTGTGTTATCGGTTTTTATAACCAGTGATGATAAATTGAGATGACAGACATAATGTTGCCATAAATATATTATAGAGTGTACAAAGCTCTTTAAGTTGAGCAGCTAAAGCGCAATAGTGATGTGTAGTGGCGTTACCCATTGCGTCTGTAAGGGGATTCATCAACATATCATCTATGTCAGTAAATACGCCTTTGGTTACTATTGCCATTTAGATGCTCCGTTATTTATCGTGTCTTAATGGTTATTTTGTTGTTGTTCAGCTTCTCTTTTAGCGCGTTCTCTTGCTTCTCGTTTAGCTCTCATTTTTTCAATCCAAGCGTCTTGTTCAGCTTTCAATTTTTCCATTGATTTGCGATTTTCTTCGTCAATTTTACGACTTCTTTCTGCTGCTTTTGCTTCATACTCTTTCTGAAGTTCTAAAAATGCTAACCGCATGTTTTCACAATTTTTTGAAGTTCCTGCGAATCCACATTTCGCATCCCATTCTAGGCGTAATTTTTCATCTTTTTTAAATTCTGCTACACTGTGAGTTTTTTCACATCCAGCTGTGATGAGCCCTGTGCAAAGTAGCAATGTTGTTATGAGAACTTTATTCATTATTTATTGTCCTGTTGTTGTTTAGCGCGCTCTTTTGCTTCTTGTTCTTCTTCAGCGCGTCGCTTTGCTTCTTGTTCGGCTCGGAATTTTTCATTCTCAGCTCTCATTTTTTCAATCCAAGCTTTTTGTTCAGCTTTAAATTTTTCATCTATTTTGCGATTTTCTTCTTCAACTTTTGCCTGACGTTCTTTCTCAAGTTCAGCGCCTGCTACTCTTAGGTTTTCACAATTTTTTGAAGTTCCTATCCCTCCACATCTCGTGACCCATTCATCAAATAATTTTGGATTTTTTTTAAATTCTGCGACGCTATAGGTTTTTTCACAACCAGCTGTGATGAGCCCTGTGCAAAGTAGCAATGTTGTTATGAGAACTTTATTCATTATTTATTGTCCTGTTTCTTTTCAGATTCTTGTTTATCGTCATTTGTAGAGCCAAAGCCTTTCCAATTTTTACGGTTTTCAAATTCAGCTTGCTCTGCATTTTTACAATTTTTCGAATTCAAATCCCCTGACGTCAAACATTTCACTAATACTTCTTCCATCAGTTTTTTATTTTTTTTAAGTTCTTCTACGCTGTGGGTTTTTTCACATCCAGTGGTGATGAGCCCTGTGCAAAGTAGCAATGTTGTTATGATGATCTTGTTCATATTCAAGCCCCTCTTTTTTCTCGTTTATTGACCACGCATTTTTTGGGCTAAAGCTTTGGTTCGTGCTTTAAATTCTTCTATTTCACGTCTTTCTGCCGCTTTTTCTTCTGCTTGTTGAATCATTGCGGCGGCTTGCATTTGAAGGACTTGTGTTTGGAGTTTTGCTTGTATCGCTTCTAGTTGTGCTTGAATGCCTTGAATTTTACCCGCATCTTCAGTACTTCCAAGTTCGTCAAGAAGCTTGGTAATGTTTTTTTGTGTTTCACTGGCTTCTTCGTAGACGTCTTGTCCTTTTGCTGCTTGTCCTACTACGCGCTGTTCAGCTTTTTTCACTTCCTGTGTGTAAAAAGCATCTACTGCCTCTTTTGAGTCTGCGCCCCCCGCGGGCTCTTTGTATTTAAGTTCTTCTTGCCATTTTTGCGTGTTTTTGCTGCCGCCGCCACCGCCACCGCCGCCACCACTGCCCATTGATTGTTGAAAGTGGTTGAAATCTGAAGGAAGGGCGCCACTGCTCCCTTGCTTGTTAAACATCTCTTTCAATCCCGAAATGTCAGGCTTGACATTTAAGGAGTTATATAACTGTTTCGCTTGATCGAGTTGGCTCTTTAATTGCTCAAGCTGTTGTTTGCCTTGTTGAATTTGTTGTTCTGCTTTTGCAACTTGTTCTCTCAATCTTTTGGCTTGCTCTATATTTTCCAGCAGTATTTTATAATCAAAGGGACCACCTCCAAATGCATTTGCTTGAGGTCCAAAAGAAATTGCGCAAAGAGCTGTTGCCAATAAAAGTTTTTTCATTGCTTTGACCTTTCTTGAAAAATAGGAAGCCATTTTTCTGGAGATTGTCCAACTTCATCCATAATGGTCTCTAGGAGTTCAATATTCTTGGTGGTGCCACTTAAAATGGCTATTTCATCATCAAAGCCGCGTAAATTTAGCTCTGCTACAACTGAACTTTGTCCTTGTTTGATGAGAAAACGCCGTGACTCACGGCTTAATTCTGATTGTATCAGGTTAAATTCTCTGTCCGATAATTTAAAACCTTCTACATAATCCCCATGATTGCCCTTTTGATTGGGAAAATAAATTTGTGTTGGGCATTGCTCTATAATGGTGTGGGCAATGGTCGAATTGATCGCATCTTTGGGAGATTGCGTTGCAAACAACATCAAACCATTTTGTTTACGGATAGTTTTCAGCCTGTCTTGCGCAAAGGCTTTAAAGGAATCATCCTCTAAGGCTTTCCAAAACTCATCAATGACAATGATAATACGACGCCCATCAATCAGAGACAAAATCCTATGAAAAAGATACATCATTAATGGGGGACGAATTTCATTATTGTCTAAAAAATCCGTCATGTCATAACCAATAAATTTTGCATCAATGCCAATGTCGTCATCAGGATTGTCAAAAACCCACCCTAAGGCATTGCCTTTACACCATCTTTCTAAACGACCCGCTATCCCCTCCCTGTGCGTGGTGTCAAAAAACATTTGTAAGGCCGATATTGTCCGTTGTTCTTTTGGTAATAAGGCAAGTTGGTCAACAGCAGCAGAAATATCTTGTCTTTCTGATTCACTGATCTTTTGATCTTCAGACGAAACAAGCTTTATAATCCATTGGCGTAAAAAAACTCTATCTGCTGGATTGTTATAGTCTAAGCCTTTTAGCGGTGCTATGCCTGTCGGTCTACCATTCTTCAAGGGCATATAAGTGCCGCCACCCGCTCTGACAAAAAGTTCTGCACCCCGATCTTTGTCAAAAAAGACCATATTGGGATCATGCTTTTGAAGTTGTGCTAAAAGAAAATTGACAATAACCGTTTTCCCAGAACCAGAGGGACCACAAACAAACGTATTGCCTAAATCACCAAAGTGAAAGTTAAAATAAAACGGTGAACCAGCAGAGGTCTTCATCAAGGCTACCGCTGGTCCCCACACATTGCCATCTATTTTTCCAACCGGAAAAGAATGAAAAGGAGAAAGCGCTGCATAATTGCGGCTTGTTATTGCACCAGAGCGGGTGCGATAAGCATAATTGCCAGGCAATTGTGCCCACCAAGCTGCCGCTAACCCTAAGTCTTCCCGCGCAATGACAGCCCCACCATCTGTAAGACGAGAACGCGCTTTGGCAAGATTATCCGCTAACTCTTGCGGCGTATCAGCAAAAACTGCCAATGATAAATGATGCTCCCCTAAAACAAAACGATTGGATTCAAGATCATCAAGCGCATCATCCAGTTCCATAATTTGTGAACCTGCTCGATCTCCTGCATTGACCATTTGATTCTGTTTGCGCCCCATAATCTGTTTGGCAGCATTTTTGCTCTTGAAAATAAACGATTGGGTGAAAATAAACTCAAAGGGAAGGGTGAGCAAACCATCCGCCATGCCTACCCTGGTTTTTGCTGGATATTCTTTCCAACCAAACATGCCCGCAAACCGCTGTCCCGCCTCGGTGCGTATTTCTATGATCTCTTTCCCAAAAATGAGACGGTCTGAATAAACAGTCGAAGCTATCGTCCCCCATGTGAGAGGGATACGTTCACGACGACCTCCCACCAATTGGTGGATAAACTCACTTTGCTGCGAATAAATATTGCCTTCATGTTCATAAAGACTCAATCTTTTTGCACCATAACGCTCTAAGTTTTGAATAAGATCTGTTGTAATATCTTCAAGCTTGCGAATGGACTCTGCATCAACTTCTGTCTTTTCTTGCTTGGCTTTGCCTAAACGTTTGAAAAACTCCACTAATTTATCCGTTTGATCAACGTGTGGATTCCACAAAATAGAAAGATAAAGATCATTGCGATAAAGCTCCTGTGAAATCATCCGGTCGCGATATTTATCATCTAATTGCTTGGCAAATGCCGATCTGAAAGTCCCATCCGGATAAATCGTTTCACGCTTTCTGATAATATGGCTATAAAGCGCTATCCGTTCATCCGCTATGTTTTTAAACAGATTATTGAGCTGTTCGTGAAGCACATTCAGATCAATAATATCCGCTGTCTCAAAGTTAATCCCTTCAAGTTTAATAACGCTCATGAGAGCGCGTGAATCCAGCGCAATGATGTGTTTATTGACATGGCGCACATAAGGAATGATCGCCTCTGGCTGCTTTTCACGTTTGCGCTCTGTTCTATTCATTGTAATTCCTCATAATTACGAATTAATCGTAATGGAGAAATACTTCCCCCACCCCATAGACTCGAATTTCTGGCAAAAATACTTGTTTTTTGCCATGTCAGAAGAATACGAAATTTGTTATGGTCATGCTTTAGGATTTCCTTGAATATGAAATGCAGCATCACACCAAAGGTTAGAAGAAAAATATTGCCTGCCATAATGAACAATATCATCGTTCCTATCCCATTTAATCCCATAGCTTCCACCGTCACGCCTGCAATCATTGCAGGGCGCGTGCAAGCAAGAAATAACGTATCTTCTGTTAGCTTGTCGTGCTCTTTCATGGCTTTGAAAGGCAACGTTTAATGGGAAAACATTGATACAATTTGCGTTGCACCCATAACAATGCCGATGCCAACACAAACGAAAAAAGCTTTACGCATTTCAACATAACCAGCAATCCATGCAAGCCCAATACCAGCAACCGCAATGGTTGCAATTGATGTTGCAATTTTTCCTGTTAAAGCTTCAATGATTTTATCAAGAGCAGTTTCAATTTTTCCGAAGCCGCCATCAGCAAATGCTGGTTCACTCAGTGCCATGAAGGCAATAAACAGCATCAATGCTGCTGTTAACCATTTCTTTTGGGTGTTGGATAGAATAGTTTTTTGTAAGGTATGTTCATTAATGAACGAATTATTCATGTTTTTCATGAAAATTCCCCCGCTTTATGTTTAAGTTGATCACAAAATTAATATTCAAAATATTAATCGGGAATCATATAAATGAAAAAAATAAATTTTTCTATCGATAAATTAATAATATTTAATCTTTTATTATTTAATGAACAATAAAATACAGTAATATTCAAAATGATACTTTTAAAATATCTTCGATCAGCGCCTAAATATATTATCTTAATTTGTATTATTATTTTAGGATACTTTTATTTAAGTCAAGATAATGAACAACTTACTCAAACTTCTTTTTTAAAAGGATCAGAAAAGACAATTGGAAACCCCGTTCAAAGTCCGAAGTCACAATTGATAGATTATGCAAACCAACAAGACGTAAATCAACAAAATGTGGTATTGCATTCAGAACCAATCGCATCACAATTTTATGAAGAAAATGTGCCGGTCTATTCCGGTGCTATACAGGTCACAAGTGGTGTGACCTTTAAAATGATCACGCTTGTAGATGATGGATGGAGAAAAAAGATTATCCGTGATATCCGCTTATATGGTGTGGAAAGCTGTGAAATGAGGCAATTTGCCTCACGCAACGGAGTTAAGTGGCCTTGCGGTGCTTTTGTTACGGCTTGGCTTGTTTCAAAAACAATTGATAAAAAGGTTACTTGTCGGCAAGCACGTGTCGTTCAACAGGTTCATTATGCACAATGTTTTGTAGATGGGGTTGATCTGGCGCGGTTGGGGCTGGCAGAAGGGTTGATGGTGTTGACAAAAGATCAGCATCACTTTCCCTCCCCAGCAGACTATAAAACCCTACAATCTGCTGCTCAAAAAGCACAAAATGGTTTATGGTCGAGCCAATTTCAACAACCAGAAGATTGGCGAAGAGATCATGGAAGCTATAATCCCATTGACCATAATTAATATTGACCATTATTGATAAAGCGTTCTCTCAAGCGCTATTTAAAAGTCAAGACAATATTCTACTGCAAATCTTATCAGAAAAAAGTTAATTATAATCCACACAGTCCTTGGTGGACAACGCTCGTTATGGAAATTTGTTGTGTTTAAAGCTCGCTTACGCATATAGGTTGCTCACTACAGCGCTATGGGAGAGCGCGTTTCCTTCCCCTAAACAAAATAGTCATTGTAACAAACATGAGTGTTCAGAAAAATATGAACACATGCAAACTACTGATGTGACCTTTGGTTCTGAAAAAGGCTTATGAAAATATAGAGAAAAGGTAAAACTGAAAACACCTTGCCTTCAAAAAACAACCAATTGCTTCAAATCAAACCAGAATTTTTAATGCAAGTTTTGCCTTATGTTGTTATGTTCATGAAATATGGGTTGCAATCTGAAAGAGAGTGTAGCGGTTCTATGGAATTTTTATCCAAAATGAAGGGGATTTTTTTTCAGGCTTTTGAAGAAGCTAAAGAGACTATGAGGAAAAAAATGTGCTTTCTTTTGCTATAAAAGAAAGCACACTGAGGGGGGAATTTAGAGTGACAGTTTTACATATTTTACTTTGAAAAGCGGTCTTTTTTATCTTTTTTCCACAAAAAATAAGTTGCAAGTCCGAGAATGGGAACACCCAATTTGGCAAAAGGGAGATGTTGACTGAGAGCTGCAAGGCTGGAAACGGTCGCATCTGTCATGAGTTTGTGGCGTTGTTCTTCTGTCTTTTTTTGTTGGTCATAGCGTTGATAAGTTTTGAGAACGCGACTGATAATAAGACCTAATCCCGCAAGAGAAAGACAAATTAAAAACATGATACTGGCGGCAGCAAGAGGCTTCATAACATAACATAACGCAATAAAACCGATGGTACATAAAAAAAGCAAAGACATGAAGAATGAAATGCCAATAAACCCATAGAAAATTGCTTGAAGGCGTACTTGCTTGACTGTGCTTTTAAGCCCTCCACCGACAAGATGGTTTAAAAGAGGCGCGATAAACTTATGCATTGCTTAACGACGTAGTAATTGAGAAAGAATAAAACCAACCCCTGCGGCAAACAAAACGCTTTTGCCAGGGTTTTTGCGAACGCATTGGTTCAGAGTTTGTTCAAGATCACTGATTTTGTCTTTTGCCTGAGACATCATGTCTTCACCACTTTCTTTCGCTGAGTGATATAGTTTTTCCGCTTTGTCTTTGGCGGCGTTGAATTTGTTTGCACCAAGATCTGTTAGGGTTGAGGTAATCCCTGAAATTTCAGTGCGTAACGTTTCTAATTGTCCTTGTAGGTCTTTTTCTACGGCTGATTTATCGTGCTGTGTTGTTTTATTATGGGCCATGGTATTTTTCCCTCTTGATTCATTATATTTGTATTGGTGTGTTCATAGTGATCATTTGCATTGGAGTGAAAATTTTCACTGCTTGAGTAACGCCAAAAGCTTTTTTTGGTTCCTTTCATTTTGTTGAATTTAAAACTGTTTTTGATAAAATAAATATTTCCTATATGATATGCTTTGTCTGTAAAGGGTCGCATCTGTTGAGAATTGTCTTATGCTTTTGCAGTAATTTAGCACCATTCTTCAGTTTCTCGTGGCGCAGTTTTTTTATAAAAGTTTTTTAAAAAGCGTGTTGAGGTTTATTTTTTAGGCTTGTGACAGGTAAAAAACATCGTTGTTGCGATTTTGCGGCAGAAGTACTGTCATTTTTATGCTTTTGAAGCAAAGAAAAAGAAAAGAATATTGCGGCTCTTTGCTCTCTATGTATTTGGGGGCAACACGCGCTGCCCATGATACTTTTGGTCAGTTTAAGATATTGCGATAGTTCTTTTTTTAAAACGTAAGGTATATTTTTATTTTAGGATAGGAGAGGTACTTCAGTGTAGGGGTTGTTAGAGATGTGCATATCCTTTTCTTCAAGAGTTTTATGATATTTTTGCTGCTTGTTTCATGTAAGAAAATATTTTGTTGGATTTAAAAGAGCCGCTGAAATGAGAAAAGCTTTGCGATATGAGAGATTTATTTGACAGGAACGATGATAAATTATTCTTATAAATTAAAATATTATATGCGATACTTCTTGTAAGTTTATCATTTTGCCTAATTTATGCAATAAATTGATTGGGTAAGATAAACTTGTTGAATTGTTAGAGAAAAATTTCTTGAGTAATTTCTTTAGAATTAAGAGAGAGAGCTTGTGAAATAAAACTATACTTGATTTATCAAGTTTTCTTTCTTAAGAGGAATACACAAGTGACGTTAAAAGGGTAGTGGCATTTTGGAACAGTGATGCTATGCGGGGTGACGATCCAGCTCATAAATAAAGATAAGAGCACAAGAATGTGAGATAAAAATGGAATCTAAAACAGTCCCTTTAGATAAAACAGTCCCTTTAGATAATATGTCTTCTGTATTGACAGTGCATGATTTTTCTCCTCTTTCTATGTTTATGGCTGCTGATTGGGTGGTGAAAGCCGTTATCATTATTTTGTTACTTGCTTCACTTGTGTCTTGGACAATTGCTTTTGTGAAAATTGTCGAGATCACTTTGGTAAAACGAAGAGTACGTCATGAACTTCAATTGGTTCTAAATGCTCAGACTCTTACGCGTTTGGCAGCTAGCTTGAAAGAAAGCAAAGGAGCTGGTGTGTTTTTTCTCAAAGAAGTCCTTAAAGAGGTGTATCTTTCTGCACAACAGGTTCATTTTTCTGCTCCTGAAGGGATAAACGAAAGCTCTGGTGAAAAAAACAGTACAGGGGAAAGTGCACAAACGATTGAAGATATTCTCTTTTATGAGGAGAGCAATCAATATGAAGATGTTTCCCGCGATGTTCGCGATGCTAAGGCTCGTGATGTTCATGAAGGTTTAAAAGAAAGGGTTCATTCACTTTTGTCACGCTGCTTGCTGGCTGCTACACGCCGTGTTGCATGTGGAAGCGCTGTTCTTGCAACTATTGGCGCAATTGCTCCTTTTGTTGGTCTTTTTGCAACTGTTTGGGGAATTATGAATTCTTTTATTGGGATTGCTCAGTCTCAAACAACGCGACTTGATGTGGTGGCGCCTGGAATTGCTGAAGCCTTATTCGCAACGGCTGTTGGGCTTTTTGTGGCTATTCCCGCTGTTGTTATGTATAATAGCCTTATGCGTGCTTTGAGTGGTTATCGTAGTGATTTAGGTGATATCGCTGCTGCTCTTGAAAGGCTCTTGAGCCGTGAACTTGATAGACAAAGACAACAGAAAAGTCATAAAAAATGAAAGCAAGCCTTAATAATGATTGGGATATAGACGAGAGTGGGTTGCAAAGCGAAATCAATGTGACCCCTTTTATTGATGTTGTATTGGTGTTGCTTATTGTTTTTATGGTTGCTGCGCCTTTGGCAACATCTGCCATTTCCGTTCAGCTTCCTTCTATAACTCAAGCACCTTCAGTGGTTCAGTCTGATGAACCTCTTTATGTTACGTTGCAAAAAGATCGTTCTCTTTACATTGGTGATCATCTTGTAGAACAAGCAGCTTTGAGAGACGCTTTGTTGAGGGAAACTACGCAAAATTTAGAGACAAAAATTTTAATCAAAGCGGATAGCGAAATTGATTATGGTGCTGTCATCGATTTATTAAATCAAATACGCATGGCTGGATATCATAAAATCGGTCTTGTCGGATTGCAAAACTCTACCAATCTTGTCTCAAGAGGTGAGATCAATAATAAAACAACAGGGGTAGCGAACGCTGCTGTCGATGGAGCGGGTGGTAACGTTGTGGGGCATGTGGATGCCGTAACAACGGGCACTGCGGGAAACGCTAATATTCCAGCCGATGTCTCTGATCAGTGATAAAAAACAGCCTTTGTTGCAGGAAGCAAAGCATATTACTCAAACTCGTAGAGTGAAATTGATGAGGGTTCCGTGGATTTATTAAACCAAATACGCATGGGTTTGATATTACGTAGGGGTTTGATATTACGCAGGGGGTTCATATATTGAATCGGTTTTTTTAGGATTAAGCTCTACTCATCTTGCCGCAAGAGGTGTGATCAAGAAAACAGCAGAGGCGATTGTTGTGTGTCTTAATACATCTTAAAGCCCTTTTTGCGGCGGTGTTCATAAATGGTATATAAAAAGCAAGTAAAATAAAATAGTTATGTCTAATATGGGGGAATAGGTGAATCTTGATTCTATTGAGTTTTTTTGCCTCTATCCCTCATCTTTTTGAAGCTTTTTTATCGCCTCTATAGCTAACCTTTTACGGTCTGCGCTCTTTGTGTAAAGAGATGCCATAGCATCATTTGTCCAGCCAAAAATTGCTTTGAGTTGTGATACTGTTGCACCAGAGTTAGCTGCGCGTGTTGCTGCTAATTTTCTTAATCCATGCGCCGATTTTTTAATTCCAGCAGCATTACAAGCGTCTCTAAATGTATCGCCAAAGCTTTCTTTGGAGAGTTTTTGATTAGTTTTACTACAGATGAATGTTTCTACTCCAATAGGACCATCTTCAAGCGTTTTGGCTAATTCCGGTAAAATAGGTAGAAAGACATCTGTTTGGAATTTACTTTTCTCTGTTTTGAGATGAATAATATTGTCTTTGACATCTTTCCAGCCAATGCGAACCGCATCACCACGACGTAAGCCCGTATACAAAAGGACATCAATCCAGACACGTTCATGGGTACCATGGGACCATCTTTGATAATATTTCTCAACATCTTCTTCTGTCCAAACAGGAAAGCCGCTTTTATTTTTAAGAGGAGGTTTTTTGACGCCTAAAGTTGGATTATTTTCCAAAAGACCTTGATCAATTGCCCAATTAAAAAGTCCATTAAGGGCTTTCAGAAAGTTTCTAGCCATTGCTGGTGTTTCTTTACGCCGTTCAACACCGGCTATGATATGTTTCTTTTCAATTGCTTGGTATGGAATATTTCCTATGGAGTCGCATATCTTCATAAGAATGTATTCTTTTTGTTTCTTTGTAGTATTAGAGTAGCTATGCCAATTAGAGCTGTTAAAGTATTGTTTAAGCAGCCATGCAAATGAACCTTCAACAAGTTTACCAGTTTTTGATTTAGGAAGTATAA
>NZ_JBHILS010000040.1:0-4460 GCF_042193385.1 Bartonella sp. TT119HLJHH
GCTCCTGGTGAAAGCTTGGATTTTGCCAACACGGTTGGAAGACCTCTCTACACGATGCTTATCGTCGACCACGACCGCAATGCATGGGTAAAACCGGAGGTCTATAGCTATCCGCTTTACATTTGCACACGCCCTGAAATGCTGTTTAAAGCAGTGATTGGAGCGAAATAACATGCGGTGGAACGGGCTGCTAAACCAAATGGTTAAAGATGTGCGCAACACTTTTGGGCAGCCCATCATCTACACGCGAAAAGACAACCAGCAATCTTTTCGTATCACAGCGATTTACACCATTAAGCATTCAGAATCGGACGCCGGTGGCAGAATCCCTACCACAATTGCAAGAAAGGAACTTGATCTTTGTATCAATGATATCGGGGGAATACCACCAAACCCTCAAGATAGTGTTGTAATCATTTCCCCTGAAAACAACAAAACCCCCTCTCAAGAGCACTTCGTGATCACAGATGTCCAAGCCTCAGAATCCGGTATGTATAAGCTTATCTTACGAGAGTTAAAAAAATGACGCATCTTTTTCTTGTGTATTTAAAAATCAATAAGGCTGCCCAAGAACTCGGATTACTGCTGCAAACCTTGGATTTGGAATAGCACTAAATCGGTAATTCCATGGTGCGCCGGTACGGTGACTGATGTGACATCCTTGGTATGTTATAGTTACTGATGCAATTCTTGCCCAAGTAGTCCTTTCATTATCTTCAGGGCTTTCAAATACAATAGCTTGATTTGTTACTAAAAGACGTCCTAAAATTGGAGTATTTTCGCCAATATCAAAGGTAACGCGTTCTTGAACTCCCAACAGTTTTTCATTTTGTACTAAACGATAATCATATTCACTTGCGTCAAGTTCTTGAAACATTTCACATGCTTCCTCAAAATTAGAGGGAGGAATATCTGATTGCCACAGAGCAACTTCTTGCTCAAAGCTTTTTTCCTTTTTTGTCTCACGATAGGCAATAATAACAAAAATTAAAACAATAAAAATGGGTACTAATAACCATGGCGTAATAGTTACTGTTACCACAATGCCTCCAATCAGTAGAGCACAAAGGAGAACGATCTGTACCCTCTTTTCTAACCGTTTTTTTTCAAGTTCCGGCGACATTTTATTAACAACTGATAAATCAGAAGAAGGATGGATATGGGGGGGAGGCATTAAAACCTGCTCTGAAACTTTTTCTTTAAAACGTTTGTTGCGTTTATCTTGCCAATGAACAAAAATAGACAATACAATAAATGCAAAGAAAATTAACCTGAACCATCCCCAAAAACCTAGACCATCATTTTCGTCTGACTTTTTATCTTGAACATGGATACTTTGCTTATCAGTATTCTCAGGTAGTACCTTTGTCACGCTTTCATTTTGAGTAGCAACATCTATTAATAAAGTCGAGGAGGAGGAAAAAATTTCATTATTGTACGCAACTTGATCTGGTTTGATTTTGTGAAAAAAAAACGCACCTAATATTGCAGAGCCGAGAAATAATAAGACTCCAATACCAAGGGTTTTCAATCCATTTTTACGCCATTTTTTTATACACACTAAAACAAGTCCGACAACCATCACCGGTAACGACAACAAACATACGATCATCGCAATTGTATCAAGTATGTCGAGCATTATTGTCCCCTCCACTATAAATAAAAAACTAAGCTGGAAAATCTAAAGTGAGTCGACAAATAAAGTAAATATGTGCTTATGATTTTTAGAAAAAAGTGATATTATTACAGGAGTATGAATAATCGAAACAGGTGCCTCAAAAACACCTTAAACCAATAGCGGATAGATTGCCGAAACAATCTCTTTTCCGCACATTAAAGGCTTTGACTCATTGTATGTTACACGCATATAATGATCTCGTCGGGTGTGGTTATGCTATACAATACTCTTGATGGGAAAAGCATAACGACGGACTATTGGCCGTGTTTTTGAGCACCCGGCACTTTATTTATAAAAGTGTCAATCAAAAACGTCTAACCAATAGGAGTTCATCATGAACACTCTTATAGAAATTAAAGGAAACACTGCTAATAGTGCTATCCATCAAACTATGTCTAGTCGTGAAATTGCTGATTTGTGTAAAAAGCAGCATAAGAATGTTATGCGCGATATCAAGCAAATATTTAACGAGCTCAAATTTGAGCCGGTTGATTTTATAGGCACTTATGTTGATGCAAAAGGCGAAAGCCGCCCTTGCTATAATCTCCCTAAGCGCGAATGTTTAATTCTCGTATCTGGTTACAGTACTGCTTTACGTGCTAAAATCATTGACCGTTGGCAAGAATTGGAAAAGCAAGTAGCCACACCACAAGTTGATTATTCCAAACCCGAAGCATTACTTGGTGTCTTGAATCACTTACAAAGCCAAATCGAGCAAAAGGATAATACCATTGCCGAATTAACTCCAAAAGCAAAAGCTTTGGAAGGTTTAAAACGCTCTGATGGTTTGTTCGGTCTTATTGAAGCTGCAAAGATGTTAGAGGTACGACCAAAAGATTTAACTGATTACTTGCGTAAACATGATTGGGTTTATCGACGGGCTCCAGGGACGCCTTTGTTACCTTATCAGGATAAAATCAAGAAAGGATTCATGGATTGCCCTGCTATTACCATTCAAAGACCGGATGGTACAGTAAAGGTGCTGCCTTCAACGAAAATCACATCCAGAGGATTAGCATGTTTAAGAGAGCAAATCTTTTGGGGGGGGCAATGAATACCAGTATCGATTTTTTGTGCGATTTATGGATGGCATTGTTTTAATTTTCTGATCGTGATGATGTCGAAGATAAAGCTTTTAATGCTCTCATTGAGACCATGGATGCAATAGAAAAAGCTTTGATTTTAAAACTTCAAGATGAGGTGCCGAATATTACAAAGATTCTTGCAGTTCTTACAGGTTTTGGAACTTCAGAACTACCGCATAGCATGAATCCGTTATTGCAAGCTTATGCTCCTACTTTGGAAAGTCCTGTTGTAAAAGCTGCTTAACTTAAAAACAAAACTCCCCTCCCTATCGTTAAAGGTGGGGAGGTGGTTAAACCCTACATTCAAATTTATTGATTTTGGCAAATTCGTCTGCTTTTTCAGTTTGTAATATACTAACGTCATAAGCAGCTTGCATGTTAAGCCAAAATTCAGCAGTAGTATCAAAAAAATAGGCTAATCTGAGAGCAGTATCGGGAGTCACTGGACTATTTTCAGCAACAATACGTTCTATTCTCGTGCGTGGAACATTTAATGCTTTTGCAAGAGCATAAGCAGAGAGAGCATATTCTTTTAAATATTCCTCTCGTAAAATTTCTCCGGGATGAATCGCTATATAATTTTTCATCTCGACCTCCTACAGATCAATGATAATCTATGATTTCAACTTCATAGGCGCCATTAGAGCGCCATTCAAAACAAATACGAAACTGGTCATTAATACGGATAGAATATTGACCTTTACGCTCTCCTTTCAATGCTTCTAGACGATTTCCCGGAGGACTACGCAAATCTTTGAGATCAACTGCTTTATCGAGCATAAACAATTTTCTTTGGGCTATACGCACTAGAGTGGTGGGAAAGTCTCTGGGCGGATTGCCTTCTAAAAGATCTTTACACCGCTTATCAGCAAAAGATTCAATCACCAAATCACCTTTATTCGTTCTTTTACGTATCATAACACGATACCAATATAAAGAAAAGGATAAATGTTAAATAACAGGAACACTCATGCATCCGAGAGAAACGATAAGGGAAAGCTTTGTTGCGTTGATTAAAGCAGCAAAGACGGCAGCTGGTGACAATGTTTTCAATATGCGTGATTTCAATTTATTTATTGAAGCAATGCCAGCTATTAATATCTCAACGCAAAGTGAAACGATTGAAGATGGCTATGATTATGGAGTAAGGCGGCGTGTTTTAACAGTAGATGTTGAATGCTATGCAACATGTGAAGATGGCGCACGTTTTGTTGACCAATTAGCATGGGAAGTTGAGGAGGTTTTCTACGCTAATCCCAATCTCAACAACACAGTTGAGACATGCCGCCTGCAAAATATTGCTTTTGCCTTTGGTGATAATGGCGCTCTAGCACTCCACGGTGCAATTTTAACCTTTGACGTAACTTACGTCACCAATATCCCCTGCCTTGATGAAGGAAAGGCAACCGAAAGAGTTGTTGAACCCGTTGTCGGTTTTAAACCAGAAACAGGTATGGGAAACCAAGACAAATACCATAAAATTGAAGGTGGACATGTTAGAGCGGCGCGATAAAGAAATCACAGATCTAAAGAGACGTGTGGCAAATATGGTTGTGGTGGGGAAGATTAGCCATGTCGACCATAAAAACGCACGCTATCGGGTAAAAAGTGGCAATCTTGTCAGTGACTGGATTCCAGACACACAAGCCCGCGCCGGTAAAACACGCTCCTATGAAGGGCGTGATGTTGGAGAGCAA
>NZ_JBHILS010000041.1:0-4257 GCF_042193385.1 Bartonella sp. TT119HLJHH
GATGCTGATAATTTTACCGTTGATATGAAAAATCCTTCTCAATGGTTGATCCGTGTTGGTGGACGTTTGACAAAAACTATTTCCACTGAAAACAATCGTCCAATGTCTTTCTATGGAAAAGTAAACTTGATCAAAACTTTTGGTGATAATGGTACCATCCAGATTGGCAGAGATTTTGACCTTGATCCTATGGGACCTGCAGTTGAAGGCGGCGTTGGCATCAATGCGCAACTGTCTCACAATTTCTCCCTTCATGGTGATGTCAGCTATCAACAGAAACTTCAAAAAACTGGTATATCTGGAGCAAATTTCTCAGGCGGCATACGCTATCAGTTTTAACACAAAGCTGTAAAAGCAAGCCTATTCATTCTATTCAATTTAACAAAAAGGCAGCACGATATGCTGCCTTTTTTATTCTTGACACCCTTTCATAAAAAGATCGCTCGAATAGCTTTTGTTCTTTATTCTCCCAAGATCATCTCCATAAAGATTTATTGATTGACAAGGCTAGGTATTGTTTTTTATGCATACCAGATTGAAGTAGTTGCTCGTACACAGGCAAAAAAGCGCTTTCGTTATAATCCTGAAAAGACAGCTGTGGAAGGTCTTGCCAATTTGCTGGAATTGGGGAGCGTGAAATGCGTGTAGCAGTCTTTGCGCAAAAGAATGAAAATATGCACTAAAGCGGGTGGTTATGCTTAAGGGTGAGAATAAATTCAGTGATTTTGAGAAATCTGCCCCTTACGCTGTCTTAGATATTGAATGGCATTTATCTCTCATAAACAAAAATGTCGCAAAGCGCTTCATCTCCAAGTGAAAGTAAAACTTTCAGAAAAAACACCTTATATGTATTTATTGATAAATCATATATGTTTATTGATAAATCGCGCTTGCTTCATAAAATCCCCTTCCCCTTTTTCTCAAAGCAAAAAGAAAATGTAAAGTTTTACTGTCGTAAGTAGATAAAAAGCACAAGCTACTATTATTTTCCTCTTTACACAGGAAACATACTGCAAAATATTTCTTTACGCAAATAATTTAATTAAATACACCCAAAAAACAAAGACATCAACCACTTTATCAAAATACTCAAGAAGAAACTAAGATTTATAAAAGCATCAATCAGTACTCTTTAGCATATTTATAAAACACATTACATCCAATATAAAACACCTCAGATCTAAAATTAAGTAAACTTTTTTAATTTTTGCTGACGGCTGTTCCCAACGATGCTGTCCCCCCTTTATTCTCCTTAATGCATCAAAATATATGACAGTACTGTGATAACATTAAAAAGTACAAAAAAACAACGATCATTTGCTTATAATATTGTATTTAAATATCATTTTAATATTTTTAATTATATATTTAATACGTAATAACTAAAACTATAAATATAATATGACTTAAATGTAAATATATACATTAATTATTATGTTTTTTAATTTGACTATAAGTAAATTATAAAACTATAAGTAAATTATAAAATAGTGAGCAAGAAGAATATTTTTATAGACCATTATTTATTTTCTTATATTGTTTGTTCTTCTTATAACAAGTGGAGATATGGCAAACAGAAAAAATATTTGTAGCTTAGTTTTAAGTGAGGAGAACATAAATGTCTAAAAAATCTCTTTTATCGCATACAGCAACTGCAGCAATTCTATTATTTGGGACCTACCACAACACACAAGCGGAAGAACTTAAAGAACTTAAAGTTTCTGATGGAAAAAAAATGGAAGTCTCTAAAGAAAGCTACGATAATATTTGGGCAGAAACAGGTGGAAAAATCATCGGCAAGAATTTAAAGCTGGGGAGTACCTCTCCAACACCACCATCTGTTACAACCGTTGTCACCGTTAAAGGATCCGATAGTTTGATTGAATTATCGGACAATACCATCATTGGTGCTCCACTTGGAACTAAATCTTCCTATGAATACGGCGTTAATATATCGGACAACGCTACATTCAAAATGACAGGAGGTTCTATCAATGTTGATAAAACCGCTATTCAGCTAAATGCTGGTAACGGAAATATGGAAAATGTCACAATAACAAGTGAAAACAGTGACCCCTATAACGCAATAAAAGCTGAAAAAAAAAGTAAACTCACTTTGAAAAATATAACTGTTAAAAAAGCAAAAAACAGCATCTTTGCAGATAACCAAACTCAAGTAACAGTTATCGATGGATCTTTGGAGGCAAACGAAACAGCAATCAATGTTCGAAACGGTAGTATCATTACTTTAAACAATAAGGCAAAAATCACATCACTTAACGGTGATGGGCTCAATGCCATTGGTGAGCAATCAAAAATTTTTATGACAGAGGGAACTGTTACCGGTAGCAATAGTGTATTATATACAAAAGCTGGTGGATATATTAATGTTAAAGATGTTGTGCTCACAGCAAATGGTAAAGGAACAAAATTCGGTGCATTTGCAAGAGGTTCCAGCACTATTGAATTGAATGGTAACACAACAATTAAAAATGCTTCGATCGGTGTTAAAGCCGAAAGTGATAATGCGACAATCAAGATGACCGGAGGATCGATTGAGGTCACAGGAGACAAAGCAGTAGGTGCATCATTTCTTAACACCACCAGCAAAGAAAACACGCTGAAAGATGTAAAAATATCAAGCGGAAATGATGACTTTCTTATGGATAAAGGAATAAGTGCTGACAAAGGAAGTATTGTCACTTTAAATAATGTAACCGTCACGAAAGCAAAAAACAGCATCTTAGCAGATAACAAATCTCAAATAACAATCACCGGCGGATCTTTTGAGGCAAAAGGAGAAGCAATAATTGCTCAAAACGGCAGTAGCATTACTTTAAACAATGGTGCGAAAATCATTTCATCTGAGCATAATGCGCTGAGTGCCATTGGTGAGCAATCAAAAATTTTCATGACAGGAGGAACTGTTACTGGGAGTAATAATTCATTATATGCAACTTTGGGTGGATATATTAATGTTAAAGATGTTGCACTCACAGAAAATGGCGAAAGTTCAGTTACAGGCGCATCAGCTGAGGGCCCAAACAGCGTCATTGAATTAAAAGGAAAAACAACGATTACGAAGACTCTCTTTGGTCTTTATGTAACGGATGGAGGCAAAATCACAAGTGAAGAATTAACGATAAAAGGGAAGAAAACAAATATTGAGGGAATCGAACTGCCCAGCATGGGTGTAAATGCTGCTGCAAATAGCGTCATTGAATTAAACGGAAAAACAACGATTGAAAAAGTTGATTTTGGACTTGTCGCATCCAATAGCACGATTAAGATGGTCAATGGCGCTGAAAACAAAATAGATGCAACAATAATTGCACTAAAGATAAACAGAAATGGACATATTGATCTCGCAAATACTTCTGCAACAGCAGGGGTTGCTGGGGTGAATTTTGCAGATTTGTCTAAAAATAAGTTAAATGGCCTAAGTAATAGTAATCCACAAGATTGGCAAAACAGTGAAGTTAATTTGACCAATACAGATCTGATCGTTGAAAATGGTATTGGAATAAATACCGATGAATCAATGGGGAAAATTAATCTCAAAAATTCAAAAATCCTTGCAGATACGTTATTCAAAAACATAAAGCAGAAGACAAAACCTGTTGAAATGTTTACTTTAACCGCAGACCATTCTGTCTTACAAGGCGGTGTAAGAAATGACGAAAATGGGCAAACACGCTTTGATCTGAAAAACGACACAAAATGGACGTTGAAGATCAGTAACAATGAAAAAGATGCTGATGGAAAACTACTTGATATTGCTCAAAGATCTCGTTCCGATATTTCTACGCTTAATCTCGATAACAGCTCCATTATGTTTAGCAAGCCAACAGAAAAACAGCATTACCAAACTTTGTATATAGGTTCTGGTAAACCAGACACGCAAGCCGTCTACAATGCCTCTGGTGACGCAAAAATTTACTTCAACGCACAATGGAGTGATGGAGCACCCATCGCCGATCAAAAAACCGATAGGCTTTTGATCCATGGGGATGTCTCTGGCAACACATCAGTTTATGTTTCAGGACGCGTAGAAAAGAACAGTAGTCAAGCAAATACCTCTGCTGCTCCTAATGTCCGGGGTCTTTCACTTATTCAAGTTTCTGGAAAAGCAGAAGAAAACTCTTTCAAACTGGTAAATGGCTATACCACAAGAGGTGGTTTACCAGATATGTATACACTACGTGCCTATGGACCAGACTCAAGCCAAGGCAACGCCGATATTGCACAAAACCTCTT
>NZ_JBHILS010000042.1:0-4197 GCF_042193385.1 Bartonella sp. TT119HLJHH
CATGATATCCGCACTGGTGAAAAAAAGGAAGTCAAGGTTGGTAAAGAGCCTTTTCATGAACTCAAATACACCTACCACAATCAATCAGAAGCTGTTGCGGCCATTGCTGCTTATCGCAACAAATCATCTCGTGGCAAATCTTCTTTCTCATGTGATATTGGTGGTGATCCCTTTGTACAAGCAGAAGCAAAGCTTGTTCAAAAGCCCCCTTTCCGCCCCTATATTCCAGCAGAATGGCGCATCAAAAGTGTTAAGCACAAACTTGATAAAACGGGTGGTTACACCACAAAAATAGAGTGCGAACTTTTTGATGAAGCCCAAGAAGACACAGCTGGAAACGTTGCAAACACAACACCAGACAAGGACGATACCCTTGATCCAAACGCTCCACCAAACGCATGCGACGAAGGTGAAGGCGTTATCCATATGGATGAAGAAGGCATCAATTAGCAAAAATATCAAAAAATTATCAGAAGCAACTTGACAATGTGGCAACAATATGAATAATCGAATCAGGTGCCTCAAAAACACCTTAAAACATCTAGCGGATTGGTTGCCGAAATAATCAATCTTCTGAACATTAAAGATTTTGACTCATTATATGCCGTGGCATATAAAGGTCTTGTCGGGTGTGGTTATGCTATACAATACCCTTTTGGGAAAGGCATAACGACGGACTAGATGCCGTGTTTTTGAGCACCCGGCACTCTCTATTGAGTGTCAATCAAAAACTTTAACATCTAGGAGTTCATCATGAACACTCTTATAAAAATATCAGAACAAATAATTGGACAGGAAACAGTTCAAACTGTTAACGCTCGAGAATTACACGCATTTTTAGAAGTAAAAACCAGTTTTAAAGATTGGATTATCAGACGTATTCAAGATTGTAAATTTAAAGAAGAGCATGACTTTTGCTCTTTTTTGAGCGAAAGTTCAGGTGGACGTCCTTCTAAAGATTATGCTCTCACCTTAGACATGGCTAAACATCTTTCGATGATAGAGCGTAATGATAAAGGGCATGAAGCGCGTCAATACTTTATCAAATGTGAACGGCTTTTGAAACAAGTAGCAACACCACAAGTTGACTACTCCAAACCCGAAGCATTACTTGGTGTTTTGAATCACTTACAAAGTCAAATTGAGCAGAAAGATCATGTTATTGCCGAATTGGCTCCAAAAGCAGAAGCTTTAGATGGTTTAAAACGCTCTGATGGTCTGTTTGGTCTTATTGAAGCAGCAAAGATGTTGGAGGTACGACCAAAGGATTTAACGGATTACTTGCGTAAACATGATTGGGTCTATCGACGGGCTCCAGGGGCGCCTCTGTTACCTTATCAGGATAAAATCAAGAAAGGATTTATGGATTGTCCCGCTATTACCATTCAAAGACCGGATGGGACAGAAAAGGTGCTGCCTTCAACAAAAATCACATCTAGAGGATTGGCATGTTTGAGAGAACAAATCTTTGGGGGTGTGCAATGAATAGCAGTGTCGACTTCTTATGCGATTTGTGGCTGTCGTTGTTTAAGCTTTCTAACCATCGAGGCATTGGAGATGAGGACTGCAATGCTATAGTTGAGGTTATGGAATCGGTCGTAGATGCTCTGGTTTTAAAGCTTCAAGATGACGTACCCAATATTACAAAAATCTTGGCAATTTTGACAGATTTTGGAGCTTCAGAACTTCCACATCGTATGGATTCTTTGTTGCGAACTTATGAACAAAATTTGGAGCCTCCCATTAAAAAGGTTGCTTAAATACCTCCCTTCCCCATCTTTAAAGGTGGGGAGTGAACACTAAAGTTACACGTGTGGAACTGGTCGTTCAAGAGGCTGTACAGCCAAACGAAACCCCATGGTACGCAGTAAAGCATTCAAGCTGCGGAACTCTGGATTACCTTTCTCTGAAAGTGTACGGTAAAGTTGTGTTGGGTTCAAGTTGGCTGCTTTAGCTACAGCTTGAACACCACCATAAGCTTTGGCCATTTGGCGTAGAGTTACAAGCAGTTCACCCTGATCACCATCTGCTAGGATTGCATCAAGGGTAGCCGCTGCCAACTCAGGATCATCACGGAATATTTCTGCCATTGCATCATCATGGTTACGGTCTTTCATTTTTGCACTCCTTTAATCTTCACGGTTTTGCCAATCACGCCAGCAAGCACATGCACGAGTGATATCAGTCTCTTGTGTTTTTTTGCTGCCACCGCATAATAGCAACAATACGGTCTTTCCAGATTGGACATAATAAACTCGGTAGCCAGGACCAACATTAATACGCAGTTCATGGACACCCTCACGAAGCGGCTTGAAATCGCCAAAGTTCCCCTGCTCTAAACGATTAAGGCGGCGAATAATTGCAGTTTTAGCCTGCATGTCACGGAGCTTTCGCAGCCAATCAGCTATCAAGTCTTTGCCATCAGAAGTAAGGTAGTGACGTATTTCAAACATGATGTTATATTCGTTTATAAACGAATGTTTGTCAAGAGAGAAATTAAAAGTTGAGAAAAAATCTTCTTTTGTTCCAATGAAAAAGCGACATGAAGCTTAACCAAGCTATCTTTCCGAATGAGAAAGATGTCAATTTTTTTAATCCAGCTCTGCTTTTTGCGGAGCTTTTTTTATGGAGAAGCATATGCGAAAAATATCATTAGAGGGACTTGCACTGATCAAACAATGGGAAGGCTTGCGTTTAAATGCCTATAAAGATGCCATCGGGGTGTGGACAATAGGTTATGGACATACAAACAGTGCTGGAAAACCTTTTGTTCATAAAGGCATGGCAATCACTGAAAAACAAGCTGAAGAACTTCTTTGCCAAGATTTAAAACAATTTGAAAATGCCGTTGAACAAGCCGTTCAAGTTTCATTAACGGATGAACAATTCGCGGCGTTAGTCTCTTTTTGCTATAATGTAGGAACAACAGCCTTTTGTAACTCGACACTGTTAAAAAAGCTCAATCAAGGTGAATATGAAGCTGTCCCTGCCGAGCTACAGAAATGGACCAAAGCAGGCGGGAAGCGTCTTGAAGGTCTCGCACACCGGCGTGCAGCAGAAACAGGGCTATGGGCAAAAGGGGCTTATGTTTCCTCCAATTATCAAACAGTAGAAACGCAAGCACCAACGGGGGTTTTCAAAGCAGAAGCCCTTGCACCGATTATTGGTTCTTTTTCAGGGCTTGGAGGCTTATTAGCAGGCAATGGTCCAGTGCAATGGGCGCTCGCCACTATCATGGTTTTAGCCGCATGTGCTGGTATTTTCTTTGTTGCTAAACGCTTTCAGGAGCACCGCCTATGATCTTATGGATGAAAAGAAATCTGATGCTAACAGGCGCGGCTTTAGCCGCTTTTTTTATTGCATTAGCAAGAGCTTTTACTCTTGGGAAAAAAGCAGAGCAACAAAAGCAAACAGAAAAAGCTTTAAAAGCAGCCACAACACGGCTTGAGGTAGAAAATGAAATTAATCAAAAAAGTGATGCTGATGTGCGTGCTGCTCTCTCTGACTGGTTGCACGACAAATAAATATGCTTCTTCTTGTGTTGGCTGGTTGCCAATTTATTTAGATAAGCAAGATCTGAACGCCATCAGTTCAAACTTAGCAAGAGAGATCTTAAAGCACAATAATCTAGGTGAACGCGTGTGTGGGTGGAAACATGGCTAGAAAAAAAACACAAGACGATACAGAGCTTACAGAAGCAGAAAAAGAAATCCTTCAAGAAATCATCATGACCTACAAAAGTGTAAAAGTGATGTCGCGTTATACGAAATGGATTGTACTCATTATACTCTTATTAGCGCTTGATTTTTCACGTATTATGGATGCATTAGTAAGTATTTTTACACAAAAACCAAATATCCGACTCTAAACATACTCTGAGACGCGCGAAATTCTTTAGAAAATGGTTTCTTAATTTTGCTCGTCTCATGGAGGCTATCAATAATAGCTTTACACATTTAAAACTGTTATTTTCACAGAATTGGACATATCAAATTTCTCTTCAAAATAGCTAAAAACACTGCAGAGGTAATTGTAAAAATTCTATCCTGTTATAAATGAAGCCCACTGTTCCAAGAGAATATGTCGCTGTTCTAAAAAATCCGTTCGCATATAAGCTTTTGTCACTGAACTCCCAACTGTATGTGCAAGAACAGTTTCGGCAATCTCAAATGGTGTTGACGTTGTCTCTGCTATCCA
>NZ_JBHILS010000043.1:0-4170 GCF_042193385.1 Bartonella sp. TT119HLJHH
GTAATGCCGCTGCAAATAACTACCTCAGCAGTGCGCAACAAGCTCAGATGGAGAAAGAATTAAAGGAGTGTCCTGACTTTTTATGTGCAGCAGAAGTGTCTGCGAAGTGGACTGCGATTAGTACAGGGCAAGATATAAGCTTTGCGGCAGGTATGGTAGCTGGTGTCCCGGCTGAAATATACGATACGGTTGATGGTTTTTTGCAAATAGCCAAACATCCCAAAGAGACTTTGAAAGCGCTCAAAGATTTTTTCAGCAGTGGTGAGATTTTGGCGACAATTGGTCGGACCCTTGGACAGTCCTATGTAGATCGCATTAATAAAATGGAGGAGGAATATGAGCGAGCCGGTGCTGGTGGATCCTTTAAAGCTGGACTTGAATTTGGAAAATTATTGACTGAAACAGCATCCCTAATGACAGGAGTTGCTGGAGCAGCCAAGGGAGGCATAAAGCTTGGCGCAAAGGCTTGGATTAAATTCATGGCTAGGAAAGATTTTGCCCAATTCGCTTCCAAGAAAAATCTTGCAGAACTTGCAGCTCAAGGAGATCCTGACAAATTTGCGGCGAGGAAAGAACTGACCAAACTTGCTGCTAAAGAAAAAAAGCTTTGGTTAAAAAAGAAACCCACTAAATTTACCGATAGCAAATTTGGACAGACTAACAAAGCCTATCAGAGAGACGATTTGTTTGATCCTAATAAAAGGGTTAAATGGAAAGAAAACAAAAAAGACGTGTGGGGCACCAATATTGAAAGAATGGAAGCAGGAAGAGCACCTATAGGTTTTGATGGTCAGTCTGTTGAATTGCATCACCTAAAGCAAACGCCTGAGGGGCCCATAGCAGAAATGAGCAAGGAATCTCACCAAAAATATAATTCCGTAATTCATGCTCCTTCCAAAACACATCAATCGCTTATAGAGAGGGAAAAGTTTAAAAAATGGAGAGAGGAATATTGGAAGGAACGTGCTAAAGGATATAGAGAACAAACAAACAATAATTTAGGAGAAATAATTGATATGAAATGGGGTATTATAGGTCTAGATTTTGACAGATGGGGACAGGAGCATCGGCAGTAATGCTCTACGGTTGATGAAAAGAGAGAAAAAAGAAGTTTGGAGAAATAATCTATGAAAACCTATACCTTAGCTGATGTTGCAGTATTAATTGATAAAGTGAATAAATATGATGATGATATTATCAATTTGGGTAGTGAGGATGATAAAGAGAATGAAACAGATGATCTACAGATTGAAAGGGCGGAGAAAGCTCTTGGTTTGAAATTCACATCCTCTTACAAAGTTTTTTTAAAAAAATATGGAGGAGGAGAAATTGGTGGTGATGAAATCTTTAGCCTTTATAAGGAGTGTGGAGCAGATATCCCTGGTGGTGATATTGTTTTCCAAAACTTAAATGCTAGAAAACGTGGTTTTCTGACACCAGAACAGCTTTTCGTGAGTAGTACTGATTTTGGTGAAACCTTTTATTTTGATTATACGCAGTTTCGGGATGGAGAATGTCCAATCTATGTCATGCTTTCATCTGAAGATTGCGAATATTACGCTAGCAATTTTTATGAATTCCTTTGTAAAAGAATTAAAGAAAGTGTAGGAGCTGAGATACCTGAAGGTGACCAACCGATTGAAAAGATTGAGAACACTCCCACTCCGCAACCTATCCCTTTTTACAAGAGTTTTTGGAAAAAACTATGGAAGAGGTGAAATTGATAGAGGAAATATGGAGCGTTTATAACGCACGTTTTGAGGATCATCTATGAAAACCTATACCTTAGCTGATGTTGTAGAATTAGTTGATAAATATAATGATATTATCAATTTTCGTACTGAAGAAAATGCGGCTGATGATCTACGGATTGAAAAGGAGGAGAAAGCTCTCGATTTGCAATTCACATCGTCTTATAAGAGTTTTTTAAAAAAATATGTAGGAGGAGAAATAGGGGGTGAAGAAATCTTTAGCCTTTATAAGGAGTGTGGAGCAGATATCCCTGGTGGTGATATTGTTTTCAAAAACTTAAATGCTAGAAAACGTGGTTTTGCAACATCAGAACAGCTAGTCGTGTGTTACGCTGATTTTGGTGAAACCTTTTATTTTGATTATACGCAGTTTCGAGATGGAGAATGTCCAATCTATGTTATGTATCCATTGGATAATTGCGAATATTACGCCAGTAATTTTTATGAATTCCTTTGCAAAAGAATTAAAGTACACGTGGGAGAAGAGATACCTGAAGGTGAACAACCGATTGAAAAGATTGAGAACACTCCCACTCCGCAACCTATCCCTTTTTACAAGAGTTTTTGGAAAAAACTATGGAAGAGGTGAAATTGATAGAGGAAATATAGAGCGTTTATAACGCAAGTTTTGAGGATCATCTATGAAAACCTATACCTTAGCTGATGTTGCAGTATTAATTGATAAAGTAAATAAATATGATGATGATATTATCCATTTTCGTATTAAAGATAATGCAGTTGATGATCTTGTGATTGAAAAGGCGGAGAAAGCTCTCGGTTTACAATTTACATCGTCTTACAAAGTTTTCTTAAAAAAATATGGAGGAGGAGAAATTGGTGGTGATGAAATCTTTAGTCTTTATAAGGAGTGTGGGGAAGGTATTCCTGCTGGTGATATTGTTTACCGAAACTTACTCAATAGAGAACGTGGTTTTGTGACACCAGAGCAGCTTTTCGTTAGCAGAACAGATTTTGGTGAAACCTTTTATTTTGATTATACGCAGTTTAGGGATGGAGAATGTCCAATCTATGTCATGCTTTCATCTGAAGATTGCGAATATTACGCAAGTAACTTTTATGAATTCCTTTGCAAAAGAATTAAAGAAAGCGTGGGAGAAGAGATACCTGAAGGTGATCAACCGATTGAAAAGATTGAGAACACTCCCACTCCGCAACCTATCCCTTTTTACAAGAGTTTTCTTAAAAAACTATGGAAGAGGTGAAATTGATAGTGAGAAAATATATAGTCTTTCTAGAGAGCCTAAGTATTACACAAGTAATTTTTATGTAAAAGAATTACAGATCATGCTGGGGGAATGATGATGCAAACCAAAGATGTCACAGAGATTTTAAAAAGACTGGGCTGGGAGCCTTATCGTGATAACGTGGGGGATATTTTTGCGCATTATCATCTTCCCGATCGCATTGTCGGTATTGGCTATGGTGTAAAAAATTATGGAGAGAGTGGCAAAGAGTTTTTGCTTTCGGCTGATCTCACCACCGCTGCTTATTGTCTTGCTAGGGAATATTCTAGAGGTGAAAAATCACAGCGTAAATATGGAGATGTGCTGTTTTATGCGAAGGAGGATTTTAATGTTAAACCTTCAGATCTTTCCGAAAGCCATATTAAGGACGCTCTAAATAGAGTGATTGCATGGGCACAAGCACAGGATATTGAAAAAAAGTTGTGCGAGGAAGCTACTAATCATTCTGCCGTTGCACAAGCATTACTTGGTGATATGGAGGCTTTAAGGAGTGATAGATCTACCCCAAAACTATCTGTGCCAGAATTTGCAGATTATAAAACAATGACATCGGATGATCGCCTGCTTTTTTTTGCACAGGCCTATAAAAATGGGGAATTAGACGATATTCTAATGCGTAAAAAGCCAAAAAAGCAACAGATGAGTCTCACAGCAGCAATGCGCGTTCTTAAAACACAAGGGTGGTTTTCTACGGAGCCTAGAAAAATGTGGTTGGTTTTGCCCGACCGCTTTATTCAATTTGATTTTGGTTTTATACGTCTTCATGATAATTACAATGTCCGTATTGAAGCTGAAATATCTAATGAAATTATTTCTGTAGCTTGTAAATATATTCACTATAGTGGGGAGTATCGGTGCATATCACCTACAAATATTTATAATTCTTTTAACACGATTGGGGGGGGGATTTTTAGTGGTTTTGGTAAAGGGATTGATATTTGTGTAGAGAGGTTGAATGAGCAAGAATTGACGCAAATCTCTGAGCGGATAATACAATGGGCACGCGCTCAAGATTTACAAGCATCGATCGAAAGCAAAACAGTTGTTCAAAAATATAGTTACGATACAGATATAGTTTGGCATTTGGCTTGTTTAGCGTTGACAGGTCGAATTGATATCCTGAAATCTTATAAAAATTTTTTAGAAGCTGGTAC
>NZ_JBHILS010000044.1:0-4126 GCF_042193385.1 Bartonella sp. TT119HLJHH
ACCGTCACCCACCGCTATGAAAAACAAAGCGGATACACAACAGAAATCACACTCGAGGCACCAAACAAGGGAAAAGAAAGCAACAAAGAATAGAAGCTGGGCTGGTTGCCCAGCCAACGGGAGAAGTTTAGCGACCAACCCGTCCGATGCAACTCAACTCAACATCGCAGCCACTTCTTCTCACTTAAAGCAATGAGAAGACGGCGAATATAGATGGAAGAGTGTTAAAAAATAATGGATATACTTTGTAAAGAAATATTTAAATCTGTTGATCCTATCACACCAGCTGCTGCTTATATTGGAGGCAAAGTCAGGTTAGCCAAAACCATTGTCAAAATGATCGAGGATATTCCACATAGCATTTATGCGGAGCCTTTTGTTGGTATGGGGGGAATATTCTTTAGACGAAAATTGATTCCCTCTGTTGAAATCATCAATGATTTCTCAGGAGATGTGGTGAATTTTTTTCGGGTGTTACAACGCCATTATCACCCTTTTATGGATCTATAGGAGTTCCAGATCAGTAGCCGTGAGGTGTTTGAACGATTACGTACACAAGATCCAAATAGCCTCACGGATTTGGAACGGGCTTTGCGGTTTTTATATTTGCAGCGTTTAAGTTTTAGCGGGAAGGTAGCCGACCGTACGTTTGGAGCTAAAAAAGACCGTAGTGCACAGTTTAATCCTTTGAAACTTGAAGGCTTATTAAAGCTTATTTACCGTCGTTTAGCGAGTGTTACCATTGAACATTTAGACTGGTCTAATTTTATTATGCATTATGATCGACCAAACACCTTATTTTATCTTGACCCGCCTTATTGGGGTGTTGAGGATTATTATGGAAAGGATTTGTTTAAGCGAGAAGATTATCAGACGATGTCTGCACTTCTTTCGCAATTAAAAGGGAAGTTTCTTTTGTCTCTCAATGATGTGCCAGAAGTTCGAAAAAGTTTCAGTCAATTCCATATAAGAGATGTGAAAACAGTTTATTCGTGTAACTCTTTAAATAACACAATTGCTGGTAAGGAGCTCATCATTACCAATTGTGATTAGGAAAAGAGAAAACGATTCACGAAAGGGGCTTTAAATGATCTTTGAAAGGCCTTTGAAGACCCTTTGAGAACACCTTTAAAACTCTTTGAAAAAAAATAAATTGGTACAAAACCTAGTGGCAAAATATACAAAACCTGCTGGCAAGCTACAAGAATCCTATTCCAGAACCTTTATTTACGAATCCCGCACCTTGAAAAAACACACATGAAATCAATAAGTTATAGCACCATAAAAGTGCTGTGGCGGAGGGGGTGGGATTCGAACCCACGGTACAGTCTCCTGCACGCCGGTTTTCAAGACCGGTGCCTTAAACCGCTCGGCCACCCCTCCAAACTAGATATGCCTTTTGACAAATTTCTTGCAAAAGGTCAATCATTTTAATACGCATTTTAAAGCATTCTTTGTAAAACTATTTAAGTTTCAATTAAAATAATTCTTCATAAGTTAATTCTTTGAGTGTGTTATCTAAAAGTTTCATTTTTAAACATGATAGTTTTTTCTGAAAAAATGAAAGGTAATTATGATCTTTATCATTTTTTTCTGTTTAAAAATTTTTCACAAAGCAATATTTTTTAAGTTCTAACGAACGTTTTCGTAATAATAATAAATGTTTGATAAATTATATTAAATTCCGGTCGTGTATTTTTGAATTATTTTGTCTTTCCAGATATGACTGGAAATTAGGTATATTTATAATGCTTTTTCTGTGGGATAAGCAAAAAGTTAATTAGAATGGAAGAAAAAATTATTGAGTAATACGCATAGATCAATAGATAGTTTGTTAAGGTATTGCATAGTTTTTCAAGAATAGAACTTAAAAACGCTAAATTATGCAGAGGCAGAAAGCATAAACTTTAACAGACAAGGTTTTAAAAGCCAATTCATTCATAAGTATGTGTAAAATAAAAAATTTATTTACAAAAAAATGGTGCCCCAGAGATTCAATAATTTTAAATAAAATAAATGAGTTATTGCGATATGGGGGGAAATTTATCATTATTGATTCCATTAATATTTTTTATAGCACTATCCCTCATTTTTTTGGAGCTTTTTTATCGCTTCTATAGCTAGCCTTTTGCGATCTGCGCTTTTTGTATAAAGAGATGCCATGTTGTCGTCGGTCCATCCAAAAATTGCCTTGAGTTGTGATACTGTTGCATCTGAATTAGCGGCGCGTGTTGCTGCTAATTTTCTTAAGCCATGTGCTGATTTTTTGATTCCCGCCGCATTACACGCTTCACGGAATAAGTTTCCAAAACTTTCTTTTACGAGTTTATTTCCGTTTTTTCCGCAAATGAATGTTTCATTTCCAATAGGACCAATTTTTAGAGTTTCTGCTAATTCAGGCAAAATGGGTAGAAAAACATCTGTTTGGAATTTACTTTTCTCTGTCTTGAGATGAATGATATTATCTTTGACATCTTTCCAACCAATTCGTACCGCATCACCACGACGCAAACCCGTGTAAAGAAGAATATCAATCCAGACGCGTTCATGTGAACCATGTGACCAATGGTGATAATATTTTTCAACATCTTCTTCTGTCCAAACAGCAAATCCATCTTTGTTGTTGAGAGGAGGTCTTTTTATTCCTAAAGTTGGGTTATTCTCCAGAAGTTCTTGATCGATAGCCCAATTAAAAAGTCCATTAAGGGCTTTTAGAAAATTTTGGGCAGCTGTTGGTTTTTCTTTGCGGCGTTCAACACCCGCTGTAATATGTGATTTCTTTATTTCTCTGTATAACACATTGTGTATGGAGCGGCGCTGTGATTAACACGATTCTTTGTTTTGATCTAGGTACCAAAACGGGGTGGGCGATACGTGGTGCAAGTGGTGACATATTCAGTGGTACCGTGAATTTTCAATCACGCCGTTTTGAAGGCGGTGGAATGCGTTACTTGCGTTTTAAACAATGGCTATCAGAAATAAAGCAGACAGCAGGTCAAATTGACGTGGTGTATTTTGAAGAGGTGAGGCGTCATAAAGGTACAGATGCAGCGCATGTTTACGGTGGTTTGTTAGCAACGTTAACGGCGTGGTGTGAACAGCATCAGATACCGTATGAGGGGATACCAGTAAGTACGATTAAGAAAGCGACGACAGGCAAGGGGGGAATGCGTCGAAAGAAGAGATGATTAAGGCGGTGCGTGCAAAAGGGCACAATCCGAAAGATGATAACGAAGCAGATGCTTTAGCAATTTTATATTTAGTTAAAGAAAGGGAATTGGGGTATGTCCATTAAATTACCATGGACGAGGCTTTTTGCAGACAGATGGCTTCTTACTCTTGGTTTTTTGTCGCCGACCGAGAAATGTATCTATGTCATGTTGCGACTTCTAATGCTCCGTACTGGTAAGCCTATTTTAAAGGACTTAAGGGTATTAGCTTTTTGGGTTGGTTATCCAGTAAAAGAGTTTGAAGCAGCTTTGAATTCCTTGATTGAAGGTGGCTTCATCATACGTTTAGACAATGGTGGGTTGTGGAATTCAGAAGTTGAAAAAGAACTCAATAACGTCACTGAAGAGCTAGATAATTTCACTTGCAATAATAATAAAGAAAGGGAGGTGAAGTATGTCAACTAAGTTGCCATGGACGAGGCTTTTTTCTTCACAATGGATTGTTGATGTTAGTGGCATGAGTATAGTGGAAAAAGGTCTTTATATGACACTTGTCTTATATATGTATGAAGAGCGCCGCCCTATTATTGAAGATGCTCCCAAATTAGCACGGTGGGCAGGTTGTTCAGTGAGAGTTCTAAAAAATACATTAGACATCTTATTACGCGATGAGAAGATCATACGTTTAGAAGATGGTCGTTTGTGGAGTTTAAGAGTTGAAGAGGAACTCAATAACTCAAATGATAATTTAAATAAGTTTTCAGAAAGAGCACAAAAGGCAGCAAAGGCAAGATGGGATAAAAATACAACTTATGCTTGTAATTATGCTAAAATGCTAATAGCAATGCTACAAGCAATGCTAGATGATGCCATTAACATTAACAATAACAAAAAAAATAAAAATATTATTTTATCAAAAAGAGAAATTGATTTTGAAAATTTAGAAACAAACGATT
>NZ_JBHILS010000045.1:0-3950 GCF_042193385.1 Bartonella sp. TT119HLJHH
AACTGAATGCCATTCTGTTTTTTCTACTTTTTGATTGTTTTTTTATCCGTATAGCTTTCAGAAGTTGCCATACGAAAATTGACTATTTCTGCTCCAGAATTCATTGTTTTGCTTTCGGGATCAGCACCTAAACGCCCGATTAATGTCACTTTATTTAGTATGTTTGTAGCCCCATTAGAATAGCAATTTATGCATATAAAATCTTAGCATAATTTGCATATTTATTCAATTATTTCAAAAATGTATTATTGTTTTTTAATATATAAAATTATGTTTGCGGTGTATAAGATAAGGAGATCAAGGTATTCTATTCTGAGAGCACCGTTTTTTTCTACTTTCTCCATGAGTTTTTTGCTCTTTGTCAGATCTTATTGTGAAAGAGACTTCAAAAGTCTAACAAAGGTTCCAGAAACTTCATGGTTAAGTGTATCAGAAGAGTTCATTGTAAAATTCTTACGACAAATATAAGCTTCTTTTTTTAAGAGAGAAACTATATCCTGATCTAAAGCGTACAGCTTGATAATTTTTTATTCCATTCCTACAGAAACAGATTTTTACCAATTTTTACAGAAGATAAAAATGCTATAGATACGCCTAATTTCTCAGCCATATCTAATAGACGCTCTATCCGATCAATACGAATTTTACATAAGGTTTTGCCAAATGGTGTAAGCATGTGATTAAAGCTCCTAATTCATACAATTAAACTGTTTTCGGTAATTTTTAGGCTTTTGTTGATCTCATCTATAAGAGGCTCGTAATTGAGAACGTTTTTCGGAACAGCTCCTCCATAAGCCCATGCTTTTACCTGCGCTTTGGTGCTAAAATTTGCCTTTTTGGGTACGGTGTAATACTGACCACCATCAAATTTTTCACATTCTCTTGTGACGTCTTCATATTCTTATTCTTAGAGGTTGTAAAAATACTCTGCCGCTCCGTCTCCCCAAGGAACATAACCAACAGCTGTTGCAACAAACTCTTTTTGCATTGGCTGTTTACGCTTTTTTAAGAACAGGTCTTTTAATATTCTCATGTTTTTAGTCCATAATTTTACCAATAGGTTAATTTACCTTAAATTTGACCGTACAGAGCGTTTTTATATTGCGATTTTTATCATAAAATCTTTAAATCGCTTTGTACGGTACCTTTTTGTCGATTTA
Organism: Bartonella sp. TT119HLJHH; assembly: GCF_042193385.1. Lineage (NCBI taxonomy): Bacteria > Pseudomonadati > Pseudomonadota > Alphaproteobacteria > Hyphomicrobiales > Bartonellaceae > Bartonella > Bartonella sp. TT119HLJHH. Next base: position 1,161 of record NZ_JBHILS010000045.1, read on the forward strand.
AACGCACATCTAATCACAAAACCATCAGCACTTTTCACTATTTTGCTGTTTTAGCCACTTTTGAATTGCTACTGTTATGTTGCTCTTCACTAGTTTTGCCTATTCTCACGAATGAAATGCGCTTGCCTCCTAAAGCCAAATTACGGGTATTTTCACACTGCTATAAAAACTTTTTCAGTAGCACCATAAAGCCTGCTTTCTAAATCGCGACAATACTGCGCAAGATTAGCACATGAGGGAACAAACGACAGAAGAATGGTTTCAAGCGCGCTTGGGTAAAGTCACTGCTTCAAACGTTTACAAAGTACTGAGTAAGACAGCAAAAGGTTTGCCTACAAGCAAATATGAAGACTACAAAATCAAACTCATGACAGAACGCTTAATAGAGGGAATAAGCCAATCTTATACAACACCTGCTATGCAATGGGGCATTGAACATGAAGAGAATGCCTTAAGAGAATATGAATTCATTTATGACGCAGAAGTCACAAGATGCGGGTTTACCCAACACCCAAAAATGGAAATGGCGGGGGCTAGTCCTGATGGGTTGATTGGAGAGGACGGTTTAATTAAAGTCAAATGTCCACAATCAACAACCCATCTTCGTTTTTTTGTGTATGATGAAATCAAGCCTGAATATATCGCACAGATGCAATTCCAAATGGCATGCACTGGACGCAAATGGTGTGATTTCATGAGCTATAATCCAAACTTTGTAGGCAAATCTACTGGTTTGAGAATGAAAATCAAACGCGTCCTCCGTGATGAGAAACACATTGAAGAGATCAATAAAGCGGTCGAAATCTTTTTAGGGGAAATAGAACAAGAGATGCAAAAGATTTTGGCAAAAGCTGCTTAAACCTATGGGGGTGCTCTCTCCTTCTCCTCTTTCCTAAGCACCCCCCCACCCATTTACCAAGGAAATTAAACGTGTGTAACACCAAACATATTATCATACAGCCTGCTAAAGATGAGGAATTTTGTTTTTTTACCATTGGCTATGAAGGTAAGTCCCTTGAGAATTATCTTAGTTGTCTCATAGAAAACAATATCAAAACTTTATGTGATGTTCGTAAAAATCCAATAAGTAGAAAACACGGATTTTCAAAAAGACAATTAGAGCAAGCTGTAAGCAACATTGATATTGAATATATGCATATGCCTGAACTTGGAATTGCCTCTGAAAAACGAAGAAATTTGAAAACACAAAAAGATTATGACCGCCTTTTTAAAAATTATCGAAATACAACTCTCAAGAATAATTCTTGTGCAATAAACAAATTATATCAAATGTTTTTAAACAAAAAGCGCGTTGCAATCACCTGTTTTGAAGCCAATGTATGCATGTGTCATAGAGGACAACTCGCATTAGCTCTTACTCAATTGCCTGATTGGAAATATGAAATTGAACACATCTAAAAAATAAACTTGCAGATTTTTAAAAGTTGGAGTGCTTCACATGCCTTCCAGCCCCCACCCATTTAATTAACATAAAAAAGAGAAAGGTAATGAGATGATATTTGATGATGGAGATAGATATGTAACAACACGTGAGTGTGCACAGCTTTTTAGTGTATCCACAAAAACGATTCGCAATTGGGTGCTAGGGGGTATTTCCGGAGCCATATAAGCTAGGGAGAGCAGTGAGGTGGAGAAAAAAGAGATCTTACCCTTTACTCCAAAGAAAAATAAGGAGCAAATAAGAACAAATTAGGTAAAGTTGTATAAACCGTAGAAGGTGGTCTAAAAAGTAGTCTAAAAATGGTTATTTAAAGAAAAAATCTATATATTTAATATGTTAAAGATACAAAATGGTGCCCAAAAGAGTTCCAATTATTTTAAATAAAATAAATGGGTTATTACGATATGGGGGAAATTTATCATTATTGATTCCATTATGCTTTTTATAGCGTTATCCCTCATTTTTTTGTAGTTTTTTTATAGCCTCTATAGCTAACCTTTTACGATCTGCGCTCTTTGTGTAGAGAGATGCCATTTTATCTTCTGTCCAGCCAAAAATTGCTTTGAGTTGTGATACTGTTGCACCAGAATTAGCGGCGCGTGTTGCTGCTAATTTTCTTAAGCCATGTGCTGATTTTTTGATTCCCGCCGCATTACACGCTTCACGGAATAAGTTTCCAAAACTTTCTTTTACGAGTTTATTTCCGTTTTTTCCGCAAATGAATGTTTCATTTCCAATAGGACCAATTTTTAGAGTTTCTGCTAATTCAGGCAAAATGGGTAGAAAGACATCTGTTTGGAATTTGCTTTTCTCTGTCTTGAGATGAATGATATTATCTTTGACGTCTTTCCAGCCAATGCGGACCGCATCACCACGACGTAAGCCCGTATATAAAAGAACATCAATCCAGACACGTTCATGGGTACCATGATGCCATCTTTGATAATATTTCTCAACATCTTCTTCTGCCCAAACAGCAAATCCATCTTTGTTGTTGTAAGCTGGTCTTTTTACTCCTACTGTTGGATTGTTTTCTAAAAGCTCTTGATCAATTGCCCAATTAAAAAGTCCATTAAGGGCTTTTAGAAAATTGTGAGCAGCTGTTGGTTTTTCTTTGCGGCGTTCAACACCCGCTGTAATATGTGATTTCTTTATTTCTCTGTATGGAATGTTTCCTATAGCATCACATACCTTCATAAGGATAAGTTCTCTTTGTCTTTTCGTAGCTTTAGCAAGGCTATGCCAATGAACGCTGTTAAAGTATTGTTTAAGCAGCCATGCAAATGAACCTTCAACAAGTTTACCAGTTTTTGATTTAGGAAGTATAA
>NZ_JBHILS010000046.1:0-3684 GCF_042193385.1 Bartonella sp. TT119HLJHH
GACGATAAACATCTCGCTTTACTGGTATCGGTCCTCCGGTCTTAACCCGAATATAATGACGTGTCATCAAAATACCTTTCAGTAAAAATTATTACTATTGATATTATATAGTTTGTGTAGTATAGTACTCAAATGGTATTCATTCATAAAACGATAGAATTTGATACTTGGCTTAAGAAACTTAAAGATAAAAGCGTTAAGGCTATTATTCTTCAACGTATTGTCCGCTTAAAACAGGGTCTTTTCGGTGATGTTAAATTCTTTAATGGCATAGGTGAATTACGTATCCATTATGGTGCTGGTTACCGAATTTATTTTACCCAAAAAGGCTCTGATTTTATCCTTTTGTTATGTGGTGGAGATAAATCAACGCAGAAAAAAGATATTGAACAAGCATTAAAGTTAAAAGAGGAGTACAGTGATGAAAATAACCCCCTTTAAACCAGAAGAATATCTTGAAGACATTGAGGTACAACAAGCATTTCTTAATGAAGCCTTTAAAACCGGTGATGCCTCTCATATAGCAGATGCCCTTGGTATTGTTGCACGTGCTCAAAATATGAGTGCCTTAGCAAAAGAAACCAATCGCGAACGCAGTGGATTATACCGCTCTTTAAGTAAGACTGGTGACCCTAAACTTTCTACCTTAGTCGCTGTCTTATCGGCCCTTAATTTGCAACTCTCTGTACAGTCTTCTACTTCATAAACTGAGAGGGAGTTAATAAATCTCTCCCCTCAATTTCAGTGATTGGTTACAAATTCAACGACTATACTTGCTTGACCAGCTTGTACTGTCTTATCAGCTTTAGCATAGAGAGTGACCTCTTCATCATAAGGGACAAATTCCTTCTGATTGGTGGGCTTAACCTCTTTTACTGCCTGTTGTTTGATTTCTACTTCACCAAACTCAGTCCCTCCAGCAGTGCTGCCTATTTTTACCTTCGCTTCTGAAAATGCCGTCTTAACAAACACTTTAATTGAAGTAATCAAAGCACCACGAGGTAGCGTACCTATTCTCATAGCGTTTTCTTTATCTTCATAGCTAAAATTAAGCCGCAAAAAGCTTACCTGTTGGGTATGAAGATTTCTCCCTTGCAAGGGCTGTGGTAAATAATCTGCCATGTCTTATCCCCTCAATGATTTGTCACGAATTGCACAACCACAATACATTCACCAGCCGCAGTTGTTTTATCCCGTGTTGCATAAAGGGTCATCTCCTTATCATCTGCAACAAAAGACTTTTGATCTGTTGGCGTAAAATCTTGCGTGCCTTGGGCTTTGATGTCTTTTTCACTGAACTCATTGCCGCCATAGGTGCTGCCTATCTTTAATTTTGCCTCAGAAAACGCGGTCTTGACAAAAGCCTTCATCGAAGTGATCAAAGCGCCACGAGGCAAAATTCCGATTTTTTCCGTAAGATGCTTATCTTTATACGAGATATTCAAACGTAAGAAACTCACCTGTTGGGTGTGAAGATTTCTTCCCTGTAATGGAGGTGGTAATTGATCTGCCATGTCTTGTTTCCTCCCTATGATTAATTATCAGGTTCACCACTGTAGGTGGGGATAACAATCGTTCCAAAATCTTGCGCTGCTTGAGAGCTATTTGGAAATTTGAAACGGGTTTTCTTCATGCCAATCAGTGTTTTCGCAGACAAACCATAGTAACGTTGATAGTCGAAATGCTCTTCCACCAATTTATAGCGATTGACATTGCGATTATTTCCAAAAGCCATAACGATACTTTGTGCTCCAAGAAAAACAGCACGACGCACACTTTTTTTCGCTGTATGATCGGTAGATTTAACCCCATGGGTGACATGTTCAGATTCACGTAAAATCACACCATTATACATGCCTAAAGAACCATCAAAGATTGGGTTTTGCGCACGAGAGCCTGTGTAAGCAGCTTTCTGAATATCAAGCCACTGACCAGTCTCTGTATTGGTACGCAATTGCATCACTTGTGTTGGATGCAAATAGAGAACATAAACACTCTCCCCATTCACACGTACTGGTCGAATTTTGGGATTAGCAAGTTTCGCCATTTTTACAGCTTCGTCAATAAGCTTTAAACTAAAGCTGTGTTTTGGCGCTTCACTTAGCTCTTCATCCTTGGTTTTACCATCTGGACGGATAATTCGCTTACTACTTGGTGCAAGAGGTTCATTAAATCCATAATGCACATTCTCGATATCTATCATCCGATCTTCAAAAGAGATTGTCCTTGCTGTATATCCGCAAGCTTGAATGAAAAACATCAAGCTTAAGCGATCTGCATACCAATCAACTAAGCCATCTTTTGCTTCGTCGCGCAAATCAAACGTTGTACGTTGTTGCGCTATACTACCTTCATTTTCTACACGAACTGCATGCGAAAGTTCGTCAATATATAGTCTGTCATGAAGGAATTGTAATGCCTCTTCATTCCCCTCAAGCGTCTGTCCTGAGGTAACACCCCGTCCCAAAAGCTGTGTACGTAAGCTAAATGTAACACAATCCCCTCTGCCTTTCTGTGTTTCGGTTTTAAGTTGAATAATGCTGTTTGAACCCTTGCCTATAAGGGGGGCAATAGGTATCGCCTTTGAAACTTCTGTATTTAATAATTTTGACCACGTGCTTATCGCATGAGGATCATCTGCTCTAACTGTTGTTAATGCCATTGATTTTACCTTTCTTTGCTGTAAAAAAACCGGCTTAAAAGCCGGACCATAACCCTGCATAAAACAGACTAATTTCTATAAAAATGCACTCTTAATACCCGTTACCAGCACCATGCAATTGCCGAAAAATTGCTTTATTTTTCGGATTTGATATCCAAGCGTCAAATTCTTCTTCTGACATCCCATCAATGCTTGCTAAAGTGATTGGTCCAACACTGCCCCCTCCTCCAGATGCTGTTAAGGTTCTCGCAGAATTCTGCCGGCTTTGAAGTTCTGCTACTTGATTATTCGCTTGAACCCCTTGGTTCTGATAGCCAAGGTTTTGCGCTATCCTATAAAGCTCTTCTGCTGGATTACCCCCCTTTTGGGCGCAAGTCGCTACAATCGTACGCAATTCATCCCCTATAATCGCATCTATCGTGCTCCGTTGCGCATAAGTCGGATAAACAGATGACCAAGCACTTAATTGCTTTGCACGCGTCTCATAAAGATAATCCGCCGCCGCATCAAAATCACTGTATTTATCTTTAATTGATGTAACAGAACTTTCTAAAAACTGGTTCAAATGATCATTAAATTCGTGGGATTCAATGGCTTGCCTTTGAACATCCTGTTGTGCCCTAATATACGCATCTTGCTTTTGAATCTTATCTAACATCCACGTTAATACGCTAATTGGGTCCTCACGTAGGTCTGGGGGCGCACCTTCTCCTTCAACCATTGGTGGCTGGGCTTGAGATTCATAAAACTTGACAAGCGCTTCACGGGCTTGTTGAGCTTGTTGTTCTGCACGTTGCCGATCTATAGGAACGATTTCTGAAGGCTTTTCAACGGGCTCTGCAACCGGTTCTGGAGGTGTCGCATCATTATTCTCAACCGTCTCGACCTCATAATCGTTCTCAAAAGAGCTCTCATCATCAAAGACCGGTGCTCCAACTCTGTAATCTTCATTCATAGCTTCGTTCATTTCTGCATTCATTCTCTAACCTCTCTCAAATGCTTCTTCCTCTGTATGTTGCCGC
>NZ_JBHILS010000047.1:0-3574 GCF_042193385.1 Bartonella sp. TT119HLJHH
GCAAACTCATTGGCATGTGCCCAAATGGGCTTGTCGTATTGTTTTGAGAGTGTTTGAAACTCTTCAACCAAATCAAACACACCACCGGCTTCTCCACCGCCGCTGTCAATATCAAATAAAACAGCGCGAACATCATGTTGTGCAATGGCTTCACGAAAAGAAGCCCTTAAACCTTCATAAGAGGTTAGCCCCGATAAAGCCCCAAGCCATGCACCACGGCGCACAAGCGTGCCATGAACCGGTATTATGGCAACATTGTTTTGTACTACATAAGTTTCAGGGGGTCTTAAAGCTTCTGTATTCTCTTGCGAATAAGCTTCAATGGGAAACTTTTCTCCCTCAAAAAGGCGTGGTGCAAGAGCATTCAAAATGATATCAAGCTTTGTCGAGGCAAGCATATGAGGAACCCCAAAAAGCCGTGATGCCAAAAACGGCATGTCGAGATTATTCACCATTTTTATGTGCCTCACTGCCTTGGTTACTTTCATAAGTCTCAGAAGGGTCTGAATCTGCTGTATCAATCGCTTGATTGCTAGCAGAGGGCGCTGCCATATCCGTGTCAAAAGATAAGCCGCGCGCACGAGCGTCTGTGTGCTCTTCTTCAAGTTCGGCATGAATGCTGTCGATATCAAAGCCACGCTCGGCAAGTGCCATGCGTCGTGTTTTCAAGCCTGCACGAATTTCTTCTTTTTCCGCTGAGATATCCTTGTTTGGATCAATCATTTCAAGCGGGGGTGCAAAGCTTTCACATTGAAGCCATGGCAAGGGATTTTCTTCCCACCCTGGCAAATTGACGCATCCAGAAAGCACTGCCATTTCAACAAAACGCTCCCACACAATGCGGTTAAACTGAAAGGCAATGATATGTTCACGCCATTGTTTGACGTGCCGTCTAAACTGAATGATAGAGGTACGCACATTGGAAAAATTGCCGCGCGTAACGTCTCCAGTCACAACGGCATAAGGCATATTAAGTGCTGCACAAATTTTCAAGATATTGCGAAATTGAAAAGCCTCATAAGAACCTCCAACCTCAACAGGATTTGAGAATGTAACTTCTTTATTCTCTCCTAAATAAAGAGATGCACCGGGCGCAATGACAGGTGCTTTGTATTCTTCTTCAACGTTGTTTTTATCACGATTATCGGATAATTTTTCGACGTTTGGTGAATTGTCCTTGACAAACGCCGCGAAAAGAGCCGCCGTCCTTTTTCTATCGAGTTCTGCGTCGTCATAGGATTCGAGTTGAAAGATCTTTGTCATAGCGCGCGTTATTTTTGGAGAACCGCGCAATTGTCCTGCGATACGGCGCTCTTTGATGTGAAGGACCATTTCAGCAGGGACGCGCACGCGCTCTTGGCTCTCAAATGCTATATTTGCAGGGACATCATCATAGGGGTGATGTTCCCAGAAATGATAAGCAACACGCTTGCCACTGGCATTAAATTCAATCCCCATACGAATGTAATTGCCTTCAATATCAGCCGGTCCATTGTAAGTAAGGTCTAACATTTCGGTGGGATAAACTTGTAATTGAAGTGGTACACCAGAGCGCCCGTAGAGGTCAACATAATGTAGTCTTACAAAACATTCACCAGTTAAAAAGACCTCTCGTGCAATGGTTGCTTGAAGTCCATAAAAATTGGCATCTTCATCATAGTCTGCTTCATCAACCCATTGCCACCATAAGTCTAAAAGCTTTTTCTTTTCTTCTTGAAAACCTTCAATACGAGGATAGGGTTTAATCCCATCACTAACAGCCGCAGAGACCCATTCTTCTGTTGCAGACCCATAAAGAGATTCATTGTCATAAAGCCATCTTGAACGGGCAACAATGGTATCACCGCATTCTTCAATCGCTTTATTAATATGTTTTTTTGCGGGGTCAAAACCACCCATACGGCGGCTTTTGCTTGCCGCTTCAAAATGGGGATTGTGTTGACGAGAAATTTTAAAAAAGCCCGTGAGTTTATTGATAAAGCCAGCCATTAATAGCCTCGTGATATATTAAAATAGAAAACGCGTGAACGCTTGCGTCCTTCAAGGTTGGCTATTTGTGTGTTCAGCATCTCAAGCGCTCTGCGCAGTTCCTCAACAGAGCGGTTGCTTACTTGCTTATCGCCATGGCGTACCGATTGTGCACCTGAATAAAGAGCCTCTTCAATTTGTTCACGCCGCCTTTTTAAACTTTCCAGTCTGTTAATTTTGCTGTTTACTTGGTTCAAGTCTGTATCCATAAATTACCTCCAATCCCCTTGCATATAAGGATTCATCACCGTTCTGGATTGTTTCCTTTGAGGTTGTGCTGTCTGAGATCTTCTTGGAGCAGGAGAGGGCACATGTTCTGATGTTGGCTGCTCTAAAGAGCCTTCAATTTTAAGTTTTTCCAGACGCTCTTCTAAGATATCGACTTCTCGATTAAGGTTTATTCCTGCCGAAATCAGACCTTGTAAAGCCGCATAAGCATAGACCCTACAGTCCAAGGCTTCATTTCTTGCCTTTTCACTTTTTTGCCATTCAATACGCTTGAAGCCTTTAAAATATTTGATGACTTTTCTTTCAGCGGTCAGTTGGTCAAAATATTCCCGATCAAGGCTTTTGTGAAAGTGTGTTGCACCAGCACCCGATGCTTCAGGTCCGGATTTTTTAAACCGTGCCGTGATAATATCTTTTGCTGCATCAACCCCAACAATATAGAGATTAATCTGTCCTTTGTTGTTTCTACTTGGACGGCGTGGCCATACCGCACGCCATCCCGCTTGCCCCTTAATTCCCCAGATACGTCGTCCCTCACGGGGGCGCACGTAATTATAAACCGCTTGTGTGTGTCCACCACCGGTATCAATACAAGCAGCTGTTATCCTAATTCCCTCTTTATAGCCTGTATGTGGCCAGCGTTTTGTAAGGTATTCATCCAGCTGGTCCCATACTTCAAAAGAAGAGGGATCACCAAGGATAACTTGATAATCAATATGCCAACTTTCTTCACTGCGTCCCCATCCAACCACTTCAAGTTCTAAGCGGTCATTTTGCACATCAATACCAGCTGTTAACAACACGGCTTGTTCTGGTGCAAGGGGATAATCTTCGCGTTTTGCATAGAGGCTATCTGGGTCAACAACTTCGCCTGTTCTGTCCTCCCATGGCTCTCCAAGCACTGTATTAATAAAAACTTGCAAAAGAGCAGGGTCTTCTTTGGCTCTTAAAAATTCGCGCGCACAATCGCCCCAAGTCAGCCATGGCGAATAAAGCGCTGAAATATGGTAAGAACGCAGACGAGGCTTACTTGACTCCTGTGTTGCGATCCAACAAGCACCGTTTTCTTCTGCCATTAAGGTGGACTTACGATGTTCGGCATGTTCATGACCACAATGCGCACAAACAAAAACAGCTTTTTCGGGGGCGCCTTTTGGCCACTTAATTTGTGACCAAACAATGGGTTGTAGAACACCACATGCATCACAAGGGACATTGTAATATCTTTGATCACCTAGCACAAAATCCTTGGCGATACGGCTTGTGTCACGGTGTGTCGGCGTGGACAATTTAAAAATTTTACGTTGAATAAAAGCAG
>NZ_JBHILS010000048.1:0-3457 GCF_042193385.1 Bartonella sp. TT119HLJHH
TCTTTCTTTAAAGTCCTTTTTGACTGACAGTGTCAGGCTTATGAGAGAGTGTAGATAATTGTTATGGTCTCTTCATTAATTTGGAGAGCAAAATGACAATAGAATTTAAACTTCGTATTCACTTTATTAAGAATGGCAAGGGATCTAAGTTTTTAGCAATATTTGATCAGACAGCCGTTGGTATGTTTGTAAAATCCTTGATGTTAACGTGCAAATTTATCCCCTCCATGCACCTATTCTTCTCTTTACGCATGAGGTGGAGAAACAGGATAGTGTTCTGTTTCATAAGCTTCAATTAACAAAACAAGAGTTTTCATTCTATCAAATTCTGGAGTATTAACTTCTGGCTGCTTATCAAACATTGCAGACACAATTTCTAAAGCTTCTTGGTACTCCCTCTCAGCACGAATTGGTTTGATATTCATTTCTTAAATTCTTGTAGTTCCACAGTGTTGGCATCAATCACATTAAATTGTAACATTTTTGTTGACAATTGTCACTTAATACATTACATCTTACTTAAAATAAAGTTGTTGAGTTTGCTATGATCAAAACATTTAAAAATAAAGACCTCCAATCTCTCTGGGAAACAGGAAAAAGTAAGATTGATAGCAGGCTTCAACAGCGTATTATTCGCCGTCTTGATGCCCTTGACGCTGCTTCTCAAGTTAGTGATATCAATGTACCAGGTTATAATTTTCATATGCTTAAAGGCTTTACTCCAACTCGCTACACAATTCATATCAATGGTCCTTGGTGTATCACTTTTGAATTTAAAGACAGACACGTTTACCATGTTGATCTAGAGCAATACCACTGAAGGTTTTAAGATTTGTAAAGGAAACTATCCATGACCACACGTAATCCTAATCGTTGTCCTTCTCATCCAGGAGAAATTTTAGCTGAATCCTTAGAACATTTAAATGCAAGCAAAACCGAAATTGCTAGGATTCTTCAAATATCACGCCAGCACTTGCACGGTATCCTTAAAGGAGAACGTCCAGTCACAGCCGTAACAGCAGCTCGCATTGGTAAATTGTTAGGAAATGGACCAGCCCTTTGGCTACAGCTTCAAGCCAATTATGATACATGGCATGCCTTGAGGGACATTGATGTCTCTTCTATTCCAACATTAACAGCTAATAAAGTGGATATACAAATGGAACAGAGCCATTAACTACCTCCCCGCCTCAAAGACGAGGAGATAAAATCATGTTTTTAACTTAAGCTACTTTTACAACAGGGCTTACTAAAACTCGCTTGGCTTCTTCAACAAGCGTTTTATAATGTTTGCTCTCTTCTGCTAATGTAAAGGCTTTAACAAGATGCATGTGAAGCGGTCCATAAATATAAACAGCTTTTTCAGTAGATCCCATTTCATCCCAGTTGCTTGGAAAATCAAAGCGTGTATCACGATCATTATCAATTAATTGGTTTTTTAAATCATAGAAAGCTTTGACGAGGGCTTTTTTGAATGCACGCACCGTATCATTGTTACGCATATAGGTCATGAGTAGAGTGGCTTGTGGTTCGTTGAGAATAGCAACTTCTCTCTTTTGACCACCTTTACCGTCTCTTTTACTCACTTGGATTTCAAATCCAAGTGAACCAAACTCTTCAAAATCCTTACGATTATTGCGTACTAACTGTATAACTGTTTTATGCGTATTACCCACACCCTCTGCAATTTTTAAAGAAGTTGTAACAGCAATACCAGCATTGTTGATTGTCACTAAATTGTTCATGATGAACTCCTAATGGTTTTAATGTCTCTATTGACACCCCTAAGGGTGCCGGGCGTTAGAAACACGGCCATTAGTCCGTCGCTATGTCTTCCCCTCGTGAGAAGGTATTGTATAGCATAGCTACACCCGACAAAATCGTTATATGCCAATAATAGCATAAAAGACAATCAGTATTTTAAATGCATGGGAGAGATCTTACGTGACCTATCCGCTAATGGTTTAGTGTTTCTAGCACTTGTGATTCGATTAACATGAGGGTTTATTAGTGTCAATATGCTTTTAAAAAATTATTTCACATATTGTTGTTTTCAAAGGATCGCATTTGAAATGCTACCCTTTACTATTCACTCGCATTTGAAATGCGAGTGAACCAAAATCCTTATGATTTGCTGTTTTAAAGGGTGCGATTTCAAATCCAACCCTCATTTTTTCTCATTCATTTCATTAGCCAATATTTCAAAGGAGTATAAAATGGCAACAGGTTTTTTACACGGTGTTGAAGTCGTTGAAGTTGACGACGGCACCCGCCCCCTTCGCGCAGTACAATCGGCAGTTATCGGGATTGTTGGCACAGCGCCCGATGCTGATGAACAAGCATTCCCTCTCAACACACCGGTTTTGGTAACGGTCTCTCTTTCACAAGCAGCTAAACTGGATAAAACGGGCAAACGACGCGGCACTTTACCCAATGCCCTTGATCTTATTTTTAAACAAGTAGGAGCAATTGTCGTTGTCGTACGCGTGCAAGAAGGTGACAACGAAAATGCAACACTCACCAATATTCTGGGTGGTGTAAACGCAAATGGTGCTTATGAAGGTGTTCATGCTTTCATTGGAGCACAATCCATTGTAGGATAAATACCACGCATTCTCATCGCTCCAGGCTTTACACACAAACGCCCTATCAGTCTTAGCAATATTGATGTGATAAACCAAGGAAGCGGTTACACTCAAGCAACTGTTAAAATTGCCGGCGGGGCAGAAGCAGAAGCAATCCTGAAAGATGGAAAAATAACTTCTATTGTCATTAAGGACAGTGGCTTTGATTATCAAACCGCCCCAAATGTGACGATTGAAGGAGATGGCACTGGTGCGACAGCCAAAGCCAAAATCAGTACAACCTCTAATTCTGTAGCGGCAGAACTCATTGGCATTGCAGAGCGTCTGCGTGCTATTGTGGTGCTTGATGCACCAAACACGACAGATGAAGCAGCCCTTAGCACAGCAAAGGATTTTGATTCAAAACGCGCTATTATCGTTGACCCTTTTATAAAGGTGAATCGTGATGGAAAAATCATAGAACAGCCAGCAAGTGCAGCAGTTGCTGGTGTCATTGCCAAAACAGATTTTACCCATGGTTTTTGGCATTCTCCTTCCAATAAAGTGATCAATGGCATTGTGGGAACTGCGCGCCCCATTGATTTTTCCATTGGGGACAGATCCAGCCGTGCCAACCTTCTTAATGAACAAAACATCACAACAATCATCCGCGAAAACGGTTATCGTCTTTGGGGTAATCGCACCCTCTCAAGCGATACAAAATTTGCTTTCTTATCGGTGGTGAGAACCGCAGATATGATCAATGATGCCATTTTGCGCGGACATCTATGGGCTGTCGACCGCAATATCAAAAAGACCTACATGAATGATGTCAGTGAAAGCGTCAATGCCTATTTGCGTGATTTGAAAGCACAAGGCGCCATTCTTGGTGG
>NZ_JBHILS010000049.1:0-3421 GCF_042193385.1 Bartonella sp. TT119HLJHH
AGATCTTCGCCCGCTTGTTCCATACCAGCCTTGGCACTCTCCGAGAGCTTTTCCTGTGTAAAAAAACTCTTCAACCATTGCCAAAAGTTGGAAAAGCTTTGTTTAACGCCCTCCCACAAATTGCCAAACCACTCGGCAACAGAGGAAAGTCCTTGTTTAAACTTTTGCCAAGTTTGAGAGAAATCAAACGCAGCAGCAATGATATTTTTCCATTTGGTTATGGTGGTGGTATCGGCACCAAAAAAGCGCATGACGGCTTCAAAGGCACGCCCAAAAGCCCGAGATACCCCCCGTGCAAAACCTTTGACAAATGAAGAAAAACGATCCCAATATTTCCACAAAGCAAAACCAGCAGCCAATATGACCGCCACAACAGCAGCAATGACCGCCCCGATCGGGGTAAAAATACCCCCCACAACAGAGGCAATACCAGCTCCAACCACTTCGATCACTGTCCCGATCCAACCAAAAGAGGCAGCAAATGCACTTCCTGAGACAGCAATCCCCCGTAAAGCCCCTACCAGTAAAGTTATGGGGCGAAGAAGACGCAGCGCACTTCCACCAAAGCTTGCTGCTATTAAACCCAGCGAGCGCCCTGCGGCTGCTAAGCCCCGCCAGCTTGCAGCAACACCACGACTAACAGCACCCATCTTGATAAAAGAGCCCATCAATTGAAGAAGCCCAAGACGTGTGCCAGCCATGGTAAAGCGCAACACGCGCAGAGCAATATTAAAAGCCATCAGAGCGGCAATGGTTTTGATAATGGCGCTTGTTAAAGTTGGGTGCGCATTCGCCCACGCCATAAGCCCATTAGTAAAATTACCAACAGTTTCCATGAGACTGTTGAGAGGAGGCAGAAGCACTTCACCAATGCTAATCCCCAGAGCCACAATACGGTTTTGTAAGAGTTCAAATTGCCGCATGGCACCGGTTGCTTGTTTGTCTGCTTCTTGTTCTACCGAACCTTTAAAGACTTGTGGATCTTTCACATAATCTAAAGCTTGCCCTAACAATTCGGGATTGCCCACCAATTTGGCAAAATCACCAGTAAAATCGCGCCCAGCAATGGCAATCAGCGAGCGCATCCCCTGTTCGGATTTCGCTAAAACATCAAAAAAGCGTACCAAGGTACCGGTGGCATCTTTGTCCAGATCTTGCATGAATTTTTCGCGAGAAAGCCCGATATTGGCAAAAGCATCTTCAATATGTTTGCCTCCTGCCTGAATACGGGCACTCATGGCATTAAAACCACGCGCGGCACTCTCAGGAACAATACCAGCAGAAATCATCGCTGTACCAAATGCCGCAGTTTCGCGCGCGGTGAGCTTAAACATGGTTGCCGCACCGGTGGCACGATTGGTAAAATCAGACACCTCACTTGCCTTTGCCGCCATGTGATTAGAGAGATGATTGATAGCATCGCCTAGATCTTCAATGCCTGCCTGATTAAGCTTAAAGACATTGCGCAATTTGGCAAAGCGCTCCCCAATCTGATCTCCCGTCATATCAAAAGCAACAGCCGCTTTGGCAGCATAAATGCTAAAAGCTTCCAGATCTTGTTCGCCAATCCCTGCTTGGCTGGCACTGGTCATCAATTCTAAGACTTCACGCGCCGCTAACGGAATCTTGGTGGAGGTTTCAAGCGCAAAACGGCGCAATTCCTTTAAGCGATCAAGGGGGGCATCGAGAACCTTTTCTAATCCCTTCATCGATTGATCAAATTGCATGGCTTTATAGAGCGGTGCAATTAAGGTTGCTGTTTGCGCAATGGCACCCACCATGCGCCCCCGCGCTTGGATAAAAGCATTTTCCGCATTGGCTGTTGCTTCCCTCAGATGCTCCGAGTCAAACCACCCTTTAAAATGCTGCCTTGTCTTGTTTTGGAAATGCGCAATATCGCTACTAAAGGCTGCAAGATCTCGCTTGGCAGAAGCGATCCCCTCTTGCAGATGATTGACAAAACGCACAACAAGAGAAACATCCATGATCGTCTCTTATCCTAACTTATGGCTTTCATATTCTTGAGCTTTCAGGCGCGCGAGTTCTTCTCGATAAGCAATCACATCCAGCCAATCCATCTGGTTAATTTCTGAAGGCGCCCAGTGATAATAAAGGGCTAGTTCTGCCCCAAATTGTCTGGCAGAGAGGATTGGCGTTGCGTAAAAAAAGCAAAAAAAGCCTTCAATATTGCGACAATATCCATCACATCAACTCGATCAATCAATTCAATAGATTCATGTGACATATCAGCCAAAAGTGCTGTGATGCCTTCTGTTGCCTCACTTGTGAACAAAACTTGAGAAAGCTTCGTGATAAGCACATCATTGCTCAAAGTTGTTTTTTGCTCTCCAAACTCAGGAAGCAGCAGCTCTGTCAATTGTGGTCCAATGAGCACCGCTAATTGCTTGGCATGCTTAAAAGTGGGGCGATAAAAGGTCAGTTTCTTGCAGAGAGATTCTTTGCCACCTTTATCTTGATAAGGAAGCGGAACCTGCAATTCCACGTCAATGCTGGTTTGTAAACTTGTCATGATCAATTCCTATAAATTGAGAATAGAGCGGCGGCGAGAACCGATCTCTTGCCCATTGCGGACAAGCCAGCCGCCCCGTTTAAAAGAAAAGCGGTGCAAAACAGAACCATCCCAAAATTCCGTATAGTCCCAAATATTTTTGATCTCGCAATCATAGCCTGTCGCTTTTCCAGCCGTTAAGCCTTCGCTATCAACTTTGACCAACCGCCCTGTCACATCAATGGAATGTTCATGCTCACGCCCATCTTCTTCAGAGATCACATGTTTTTTGCCTGTGAATTTATGACGAAGCCCAGGAGGACCACCAAAAATACCGATGACCTCAGGGGTATGGCTGCGGATTTTCATTTGCAAGCCAAGGGCTTTGACACCAAGACCGCTCACATCAATCTGCATATCAGAGCCCCCTGGTTGATAGGTTTCAGTGATTTCTTCCAACGTAGGTAATTTGAGGGTTTCAAGATCAAGGTGAAGATTCACATCATCATCAACAATCAGCGTAAAACCGCGTACAATGCGTAAAGTCATGCTTTAACTCCTTGCTGCTTTGCGATAAGTTTCAAGCGTATCGCCAAATTGATAAGTCATTTTCTTTTGGATATCTTGCGCCAGCCGATCAAAATAAGCGCTATTGCGCCGGCTGCCGAAACTCAAATCTTCTAAAGGTGGCACTTCTTCTGCATCAAATTCGACCCGCAATTTTCCCAATTGTAAAGTGCTGTTGGAATTTAAATCGCGGTCAAACCAAACACGGCCACCCAAAAGCGCACCACGCGCAATCATATCATCAAGAAAGCTGGTCAAAGAGCGGGTGATAGCAATGACATGTTGACCAGTAAGGTTTTCATCATTGGCCCAAGGGCGGAAATTGTTGATGATCGTTTTTTCCAA
>NZ_JBHILS010000005.1:0-8685 GCF_042193385.1 Bartonella sp. TT119HLJHH
TTTTTAAATAAAATGCCCCAAACATTACCAATAAAATTGTAACAAAAAATCCTATTTCAAGATTTTATTGGAAAAATCTGCCTTCATAAAAATAAAACATGAAAACAGCAAGGAGTTCAAAGAGAGCATGGCGCCTTTAAAGTAAAATATAGCACCCCATTACAATGCATAAAAATAGGAAGTTGCCTAGGAATGAGTTAATCACAATAACGCTTGTTTTATGCTACTTTAATTAAGGAAAATTTTCTGCGCAGATACGATTTATAAAGACATTGCTGTATAAAAAGAATCGCATGATCTGTAATTTGTAAAAAGAATCAAATTCCTGTAGAAGCATGCTAAGCTATCTATCTAGCTTTCTTTATTTAATATTGAAAAGTACTCTTATAAATCTATGTGGGATAACGAACAACAAAAAAACGATCCTGGACAAGACCCTGCTCTTGTCATTAAGCGCTTGCGGCCTGCTCGCCGACAAGTCTCTGCTCGTTGGCTTACGGGAACCATTTTGACAGGAATCACTTCCTGCATTCTTATGGGGATTGCACTTTTTACGGCTCTTGATGAACAACAGCGATTGGTAACCCCTCCACAATGGTTTACACAAGAAAACCTATCAGAATCACAAGATCCTGAGGCCAATGGCTATAAAGGTGATCGTATTTCTCCCACCCATGCACGGCAAAGCTTTGACAGAAAACGTCAATTTGAATTATCGATTCTACAAAAAAAAGGTGATGAAAAGGTCATTCAAACACAACATTTTGAATGGATTCGTATGGCTTTAGCCGAAAAGCGCCCCCAGAAATATAGCTATCCCAAATTTGATTCTTTAAGCATTCTTGCTAATGATTCGACAAATCAAAGCGCTAAACTACAAGATTCTGGACAGATTTATGGAGCAAAGGTCGAAACAAAAATCACCTTACGCAGCTATGATTTTAAGATGGATCAATTGGATTTTGATGACAGCGATACATTGACAGATGAAGAAGCACAACAAGAAGTACAAAAAGCTGGATTTACTTTAGAAAAGAGCTCCGAACTTCTTTCAGTTCTCACATTGATTGATCCTTTAAAATTAGAAGATGTATCCTCCCCTTCCCAAGGCACAGAATCCCCTGAAGTTCGAATCGTCCAAGAAAATGTAACCGTTTCTCCTCAAAGTCACCGTATTGATCTGACGAAAAACTATGTTGAAGATATTATTCCTATTCGTAAAAAACAAACGATAGCCGATGCTTTCAAAAAAACCAGTTATACAAAAGAGCAAATTGAACAGGTTGTAAAAACACTAGAAAAAATGAGCCTTTCCGATACCCTTAAAGAGGGAAGTCTTTTACGCATTGGTATCGTGACACAAGCTGGCGAAAAAGATCATCTCGTCCGTGCAAGCATTTATCAAGGGATGCATCATGTTCTCACCATTGCTCTGAATGATAAAGGTCAATTCATTGAAAGCACAGAGCCTAAAATGTCTAAAGCACTTAAAACGGCTTTTCAAAATGGTATTCCGCATTCTTATATCAATAGCGCGCAATTACCAACAGCTTATGATGCACTCTATAGTGCTTTGCTCAGTCATAATATATCACAATCTCTCTCTCATCGTCTTATTCGTCTGCTTGCCACCAACATTGATATGAAAAGCCAGATAACCCCCAATGATCAGATTGAAATATTTTATGCCATACCACAAAGCGATAAAGAAACCCAAAACGGCAAAAAGAACTTGAAAGCCAAAGAACCCTCCAAGAACGCTGATCCAGAAATTCGTTATATTAGTGCAACTTTTGGCAACACAACTTATAAATATTACCGTTATCAATTAAAAGATGGAAGCGTTGATTATTATGATTCTGAAGGGAAGAGTTCAAAGCCTTTCTTGCTGCGCAAACCCACACCAAATGGCATTTTTGGCTCCCCCTTTGGTCCACGCAAACATCCTATTTTAGGCTATATTCGCATGCATACGGGTGTCGATTGGATTGCTCCTAAAGGATCGCCCATTATTGCTGTAGGAGATGGTATTGTCACAAGAGTAGGCGTAACAGGCGGCTATGGAAACCATACGGAAATTCAACATGCCAATGGATATGTCAGCAGTTATTCACACCAAAGCCGTTATGCACCAGACATCAAACCAGGCGTGAAAGTACGACAAGGACAAATTATTGGGTATGTTGGATCAACAGGAATGGCAACTGGTCCTCATTGTCATTTTGAAATCATTGTCAATGGCGTCAAGGTTGATCCCATGCGCATCCGTATACCGGATAGCAAAGCCTTAACCAATCAAGATCTACAAACATTCCTACAAGAAAAAAACAACATTGATTCTTTGATCAACAGCCCGATAGCACCCTCCGAAGAGACTTAAAGCATAAAAGCATCTGCATTTTTATGACTTCAAACATCTCAAAAATATGCTTGAGCGCTTAACTTTTCTTAAAGAGATTTCCACACTTTAATATCTGTAAAGGATACGCCGAAAGATGCACCACCCAAAGCAGCATAATAAGGATTAAAAATAAAACACCCTCCCTTTTTCAGGTTTACGCACAACAGAAAAGTGCAAAATATGGAACCCCAAAAGGCTAACGCTTTTTGTTTATTTTATCAAAACGATAAAAATCCCTTTGTTTTCCATGCCATAAAATCTCAAATCAAAGGTGAGTTTTTCTAAAGAACGAAGATTCTAAAACCCATATCATTCTATAAACAACCCGACTTCTTGTTGCACAGATTCCACTGGTTGAGCACTGATGCTGTTTAAAGCCCTGAAGGAGGGAGGGCATGAGTTTTTTACAAGCACGTTTTACCTTAAAAATATTTCTCCCACACGCTTACAAAAACACCCTATATTTAAAATTTTAACAGCCCTTACAAAAAATAACAAAACTTGAAAAAACAATTTTTTGCAAAGCAATAGAGCTTACGAATATAAGTATTATTGGCTCAAAGAAGTTCTTATTCAAAATAAATTTAAAAGCTAACTTAAGCACTTCAAAGCTCTCAGACAAGGAGAATTTTGAAAGCCGATCATTGGAATCAACAAAGCAAAAAAACAACAAGAGAGAAAATCAAACATTACACCAAAAGATAAAGAAGCAAAGGTGCTTCTCTTGAAGACAATCGATAATGTAAATATTAAAGAGTGATGTGTTCGCGCTATGAAGCCGTATTTTATCCTCCTTCTTGTGAAAAAGTGTCCTCTCCATACATTCACGATGAATGAAAAGCAGCTTACCATTGGCAAAGAGAAAATTGACCATTTTAAAAAATCAGTCAGAGATTTTTTTTGAACTACTCGTGCTAAGTTTTGGCAAAGGAATGACAATTTTTGTGCCTCCTAAAGCCGAAGTTTCAAACAGAGGTTTTTCACCAAATTGCATACAAAGCTGTTCCACAACTACACGACCAAGTCCTGTCTTTTGTTTTAAAGTTTGGCTCTTCATCCCCACGCCATCATCTTCTACAATAAGCATCAATTGTCCATCGTTCTGGGGACCAAAGGAAATATAAATATGGCCCGACCGTTGATCAGGAAAGGCATGTTTTAAGGAATTGGTTAGCAACTCGCCAAGGATAATTCCAAGTGTTGTTGCATCTCTTGAAGACAGACGACACTCTTTAAAGTTGGTG
This sequence comes from Bartonella sp. TT119HLJHH, assembly GCF_042193385.1. NCBI lineage: Bacteria > Pseudomonadati > Pseudomonadota > Alphaproteobacteria > Hyphomicrobiales > Bartonellaceae > Bartonella > Bartonella sp. TT119HLJHH. Next base: position 3,646 of record NZ_JBHILS010000005.1, read on the forward strand.
TGAATGGTAATGTTTTCACGCAATTCAAAAGGGACCGCCAATTCGACATCATGCACAACAGAACTGAGAAACTCTGCCAATAGTGTCGTTTCCATATCATCACTTAAACGCAAACGACGATGTGCTGTAGAAATTGTCTGAATACGATCACGTGCAGCCCCTAGAACAGTACGGACTTCTTCATTTTTACTCCGACTTAACTGAAGCCCCAGCAAAGAAGACACCGTCCCAAGAGAATTGCCAATGCGATGGCTTGCATCCTGCAACAATATTTCAACCCGTTGGCGTTCTTTTTCGGCGTGATTGCGTGCTTTTTCTAATTCTTGTGTTCGTTCTTTCACGCGGGCTTCCAGAGCGATATTTTCGCTATGAAGCAGCAATTGATACAATTTTAAAGAACGTACATCACGATGAAAACGATTAATCACAAAATAGGCAGAAATAAAGGTACTCACAACGGAAACAATAGCCGCCAATGTCAAAGCCGCCCGCATCAATGCGATACCCTCGCGCTGTTTTTGGCGCACCACATCATCCCCATTAATAAAACTTGTCATCAATTGCGCTAAGCGTGCCACGGGAATTTTGGAGACATCTAAAGAGACGGAAGGTTGAGAAGATGGCTCAGGAACTGTATCAAGAGCATGCATATGGGCATTCATAAAAGCTTGTCTTGCTTCGACTTCCTTTTTAAAAGCCCTAAACCACTCATCCCACTGCGGATGCGCATAAACAATAAGTGCGATATAGTCGAGAATATCTCCCAACTCCCGCTCTGCATTTTCAAAACGTATTTTATCTTCCGCCTTGCGCGTTTTTGCATAGCTGCGATCAGCAACAGCCATATCAATCAGGCTAATAAGGACCAAATCAGCCTGTTCGCGCAATTCTGAACTTGTATTCAACTGTGCGACTTCTCGATCAACGGCATTTGAAAGCAACATAATAAAAACCGATGCCAAAAGAGCCATCACAAGAGAAACAACAATCGCCCCCCACCGCCAGCGTGATATCGTTGCATGAGAAGAAGGCATTTGAGGCAGCAAATTTGTCTTTGTTGTCATAGAATTTCCAGTGGCGAACTTGAAAGTCGTCATTTTTCAGCACAAAGGAAGGCAACCTTATGGAACATAAAACCCAAAGCCCGTGAGAAAATTTTATACGGGCTTTTCTTGTGTTCTTAAGGATACACGCCAAACTTCTGAATTTCCTCAGATACTGACTTTACTGTAATAGCTATAACGGGAATAAAAAAAACAAGGCTATCCATCATAATTATTATGCTTTTTTAGCCGTTAAATGAACACAATGTACTTCCAGCGGAATAAGAATCAGGACCATAATCAGACTCACCATCCACCTCAAGAAGTTCTTGTAATCGATTACGCGCCCTGCTCACACGGCTTTTAATGGTTCCAACAGCACAACCACAAATAGCCGCAGCATCTTCATAAGAAAATCCCGATGCACCAATGAGAATAATGGCTTCTCTTTGATCAGCAGAAAGCAGATTTAAGGCTTTTTTAAAATCTTGCAAATCAAGCGATCCATATTGCGCAGGATGCACAGCAACATTTTGGGTAAACACGCCATCGGTATCTTGCACTTCCCTTCCCTTTTTGCGCATTTGACTATAAAACTCATTGCGCAAAATGGTAAAAAGCCAAGCTTTAAGATTAGTTCCCATCTCAAAACTGTCTTGCTTAGCCCATGCCTTCATAACAGTATCTTGAACCAAATCTTCGGCTTTATCATGTTTGCCACTTAAAGAAACAGCAAAAGCGCGTAAAGCAGGCAACACAGAAAGGAGTTCTTGTTTAAAGTTTTTTGTGCACTTTGACATAAAGGATCAAACCTTTTCCACATTGTTTAAGTCAAATTGCTCTGCGCGCTCTAATCTTTCTAAAAGCTCGAGCAAACACCGTGGCAGTGCTTCTTCCTGAATTTCCATGTAAAACTGGCGTAATTTCCGTGCTATTTCACTATTGACCCCGAGCAGATCATCTCCAACTGTAAATTGCCTAGTGAGATTTTTTTCATCACGGTCGTTCATTTTTCATCCCCCTAATCCATATAATATTGGTAGCACCGCGAAGAATTTTTTCGCCTTATGGTTGTAAATATGGCTGTCAGTAAAAAGTTCCATACAAATCAAGGAACTTTTTTATCAGTTGAGGGTTTCAACCAACAAAATGCTTGCAAGGTCAAAGGAGTTATAAATTATGTCATTATCAACACGCATTGCACCGCATCTTCCCTATCTCCGGCGTTTTGCCCGCTCTGTCACTGGTAGCCAATCCTCTGGCGATGCTTATGTATCAGCGATGTTGGAAGCACTCATTGCCGACATCTCCATTTTTCCCAAAGCTTCCACTGACCGAATTGGTACCTATTGGCTTTTTTGCCATCTTTTTGACCAAACCACACCGAACATCCCAGAACCCCTGCCTCAATTTGGTCTTGAACAAAAAACCAGTGCCAAATTATCCTATCTCACGCCCCGTGCACGCCAAGCATTTTTGCTCATTGCCGTTGAAGGATTTCATGAACAAGAAGCTAGCGAAATCATGAATCTGGATACGAAAGAATTTCGCAAGCTTCTCAACCAAGCATCTTTTGACATTTCTCAACAAATTGCCACTGAAGTGATGATTATTGAAGATGAGCCTCTTATTGCGCTTGATATTGAACAAATGGTAGAAAGCTTAGGTCACCATGTTGTAGGAATAGCGCGCACGCGTGATGAAGCTGTCATCATGTATCATAAGAAAAAGCCACGTTTAATTTTGGCTGATATTCAATTAGCCGATAACAGTTCAGGCATTGATGCGGTCAACGAGATTTTGAAAAATGATCGTATACCGGTGATTTTCATCACGGCTTTTCCCGAAAGGCTTCTCACAGGCGAACGTCCAGAACCGACTTTTTTAGTGACCAAACCTTTTAACCCTGATATGGTAAAAGCGCTTATTTCCCAAGCTTTATTTTTTCAAGAGAATGCTTCTAAAGCGGCTTAGAACAGAGTAACATCTTAAAATTATGATCGTTACGCCTCTTTCAAAGCCTCCCATGGACAGATCTCATATAAGCGCGCTCATGCAAGCGATTCGTGGTGCTGATATTTGTGTTCTCTATCAGGCAACAAATTTGGTTTATTTATGGGCTGAAAACTTGCCACACCATTTGCACAATAAATGGCGGGTTGGGTGTCGTGACAGCGACTTTTTTTCGCTTGACCTTGCAGACAATATGGAAACCATCAAACTGCAAGTTTTAGCCAGTGGCAAAATGCAAACCGTCGAAGCACGTTTTGAAGATACGAATAAACAAGAGATTTGGTACAAATTTTCTGTTGACTGCCACCGCAATGATAACGGAGACATTATCGGTATTATCACCACTGGTGTTAATATTTCGGGCTTACGCCGCCGTGAACAAGTGCTTAAAATTCTCCTTCGAGAAGTAAGCCACCGTTCTAAAAATCTTTTAGCGATCATTCAAAGTATTGCCAGCCAAACGGCACGCTATACTGAATCTCTTCAGGTTTTCTTACGCAAATTTCAAGGTCGTCTTCATTCTCTTTCTCATTCTCAAGATCTGATCACCGATTCCGATTGGCGTGGAGCTCAATTTCGCGAATTGGTCCAAACGCAAGCTTTAGGCTATTTAATGAAAGAAACAGAACGTTTTTCACTTGAAGGTGTCGATCCTTATCTTTTTCCCAATGCCGCTTTGCATATTGGTTTGGCTTTTCATGAACTGATTGTCAATTCTCTTTCTTTTGGAGCCCTTTCGCAAGAAAAGGGCAGTGTCTGTATACGCTGTGAAATTGAAACAAAACTGAATGGCAAAACGCACCTTATCATCACATGGAATGAAAATTTTGAATCCGGTGTCCCTTTCACAAACAATAAAAAAGCCTGTTTTGGCAGTGCCGTTCTTGAAAAAATTGTTCCCATTTCCGTCAATGGTTCGGCTTCGTTCACATTGACAGAAGAAGGCATTGTCTATAGCCTTTCTGTTCCTGATACTTATTTTGATATTTTGTCTTAAAAGTGCCTTTCCAACAATCAATAAGGGAAGTTTCCATTCTCCAAAAAAGTTCTAATCTATTTTATTAAGCACCAAGAGTTTGTCCAACCTCTTTAAACCCACCTCTATAGTCCCCAAACTTTAAGATGAGAACTTAACGCCAGCAGCATAAAACCCATTCCCTTTCCTGTTCATCAACCTTTATCGCTCGCTACATATTTTAAAACAGACATTAAAACGACTAAGAGCAAGCAGTTTTAGCTTTTATAGACCAGATCAAAGTGCGCATACTACACATATCTTTTAGCATACTTTCCATAATGGGTACATAATTTCATTTGAGAATGATATGAAATTTCAAGGGTAAAAACCAACATCCGGCAACACTTTTCCGCTTTACGAGCTTAAAGCCTGCCGACAATATCTTTTAAATCGTGGAAATGGCATATTTTATGCTTTTATTTAACGTGTTCTTTAATGGGGTTATCCTTTTACTCCCAATAGAACATCCTACAACAGAATACACTTGTACCCCTCATTCACGCTTTTTTAAAATATTTTCCAGCGCGTTCAAGCGCATTTCAAAACAGCCTCTGTAAGCGTATAAGCCATCAAGCACGCCCCTCTTTACCTCATGCCTCTCTTTACTTCACGCCCCTCTTTACCTCATCCCTCTCTTCACTTCATGCCCCTCTTTACTTCACGCCCCTCTTTACTTCACGCCCCTCTTTACCTCATGCCCCTCTTTACTTCACGCCCCTCTTTACCTCATGCCCCTCTTTACCTCATGCCTCTCTTCACTTCATGCCCCTCTTTACTTCATCAAAGTACCAGCTGCGCGTTATCATACTATTTTTCTCATGTTACAACAGCTTTTGACATTTGAGAGAATTCATAAAAGGCATATAGTCTTTTCTTCAAATATTTTCGCCCACTCTCTCCCTTTTATGATGTGCAAACCAATGATTTTGCTTGCTTCAATATAGGATATCCTTGCCTTGGGAACTG
>NZ_JBHILS010000005.1:8785-16800 GCF_042193385.1 Bartonella sp. TT119HLJHH
CGCTTGGGAACTGCGCTTGGGAACTGCGCTTGGGAACTGCGCTTGGGAACTGCGCTTGGGAACTGCGCTTGGGAACTGCGCTTGGGAACTAAAAAACTTTGAAAACGTTTAACAATGAAGAAGCCCCTAGGCTGACAAATTCGAGTCTATGCTGTCAACCTGTTGTTTGGAAAATAATTTATGAACCCCCTTGTTTTTATCCTCTTATTGGTTTCATGTACAGATGATTTTAACAGTTGCTATTCAAACAATACAATGGTTAAAACCTACCCAACGGCTCAAGCCTGTGAACAAGCCATGATACCGTCCACAAAAAAGTTTGCACTTTATGGACAACAAATTTTTGCCCAATGTATAAACGTACACCCCAATTTACATCAACAAGAAGTAAAGTTGATCTGGTCTGTAACAAACCATGGAAATTTCCTGCTTAAAAGCCAAAACGTAAAGGACAAGCTGTCTACAGTCCACAAAGAAGACATTTTACCAACATTGCCTTCTCTTCTGCGTTCTTCTTCCACAAATCTCTTGCACAAAAAACTTTAAAAGCATAAACCCATCAGATCTCAAAAAAATAATCAATGGAAGACATGATAGATAATAAGCGAATGCACCCTTCAAAAGACCATCACACAGAGCAAAGTACTCTGCCTCAAGATCTCCCCTTAGATCCTGCTGTAGAACGGGTGAGAAAAAAACTTATGGGGTTAATGATTATTTCCGTTTTAATAACGCTCTTCCTTATTCTGACCGTACTATTTATAATTGTTTATAAAGTGATAACAACGGGATCAGCGCCAAAACAAACAGAGCGATCTTCTTCTCTCAGCAAAAACCCACACGTTATCCATCATACGCTCTCTCTACCAGAAAAAACACAAATTTTGTCGCAAAGCCTCTCAGAGCACAATATTGTACTGAAAATTTTAACCCCTGATGGACAAACAAAATTTATGATTTACAATTATCATACCGGTGCACTTGTCTCCATTCTTTCTGTTGAAACAACAGAAAAAATATCGACAACAACGCCTCATTAAGCAAGCCAACATCAATAAGCGCTGACATAGCATTCTGAAGGTTTAAACATTTTCTGCAAGCCGGCATTATCACACGCTTTACCAGCTTGTGGATGTGACGCCCCCCTTTGGCACGAGAGAGAGATTTCATAAGAGCCATTTTATTCCTTTCTTATAAAATTTACCCACACAGGCTTCTCCCTGCTTGCAACGTGCAAGCGAATGATTTTGCTTGATTCAACATGGGACAAATTTGAAAAGAGAGAATAGGGTTTTAGGGGCTCTCGCCCAACATACAAAACAATGATCATGATAAATCAATGTGATAAGGTTAAAAATATTCACCACGCGGCGGCGGATTTTTCTCTGTATCCCTTCACCTATCCCCAACAAAGAGACAATCTTTTCTGTCAACACATTCCCATTTTTAAGAAAACTGACATCACCTGCGAAAATCAAAAGAAGATGCAAGAAATGCATTTTCTTGAGGATAAAATTTCAACACATTGATTTATAATGATCATTTTTTTGCAAGCCAAACGAAAGCCTCAAATACCGTAAGATTCTCTCATCTCAAATCTATTTATGATGAAGCTCATCAAAATCATTTCCTCACATATCACAGCAAAGAAACATATAAACAAAATACCTCTTATAAACGATCTCAAACGCCAAAGGAAAAGCAGTTGCAACATTGAAAATGAGAAAATTAAAGCAATAACCCCCAGTTTGCATTTTGTATTAAGCAAAGATAGCCGATAGATTTCACATGATAGTATTCATGAGTATCGTCGCGAAATAAGACTTGAAGACATTCGCAAGATATTTCTTTTAAACGCGAGGTATGAATAAACAACGACATTTCGTTCTTCATAAAAGAACGGACTCTTAAAATACACGGGCGGATTTTTCTCTGTATCCCTTCACCTACCCCAGCAAAGAGGCCATCTTTTCCGTCAACACCCCTTGTTAAATTCCTGATACTGCCCGTGAAAATTCAAAGAAAGCGCAAGAAGCTTCTTGAGCATATTACAATTTACCATTCATGATACCAATAACATCACCACGCTCGCGCTACACAGCAACCTTCGGGTTTAAACATTTTCCTCTGCCTCAAGATTGACCACTTGAGCGATGGCACGTCTTTCTCTTTATCCCTTCACCTATCCCCAGCAAAGAGGCCATCTTTTCCGTCAACACCCCTTGTTAAATTCCTGATACTGCCCGTGAAAATTCAAAGAAAGCGCAAGAGGCTTCTTGAGTATATACAATTTACTATCATAATACTAATAACATCACCACGCTCGCGCTACACAGCAACCTTCGGGTTTAAACATTTTCCTCTGCCTCAAGATTAACCACTCGGCGACGGCGCGTCTTTCTCTGTATCCCCTCACCTAATTCAGGCAAGGAAGAATCCTCTTTTGTCACTTTTGATGCATCTCCATTGCTAGAGCTTTCTGCTGTTGTGAGTGAAAGCTCAAAAGATGCTTCATCTTGAGTGCGTACAGTACGTCGACGGGGAGAACGACGTGTTTTTTTGATGGGTTCAACATTTTTCTCAGAGAGACAGTGCTCTTGATCTGTTTTTTCATCCGATAGAGTCTCTAAAGCGTTTTCACGCGCATCTCCATTTTGCACTTTATCATATTGGCCATTGCCATTTTTTTGCGATGACATTTGTAATACATCTGTATCACTCTCAACAGTATCATTTTTTTCACCGTCAAGATTTATTTCACCGCATTCTTGTCCATTGTTTTCATCACGATTTTCGTTTTCATCACCACGATTTTCATCACGCCGAGGCGATTGAGACATTTGCCCAGCTGCTGCTAAAATAATACGCAAATAGTGCTCGGCATGTTGTAAATAATTTTCCGACATAACACGATCACCTGCACCTTGTGCATCACGCGCAAGGCTTATGTATTTATCGGCAATTTGCTGAGCATTCCCGCGAATTTTAACATCCGGACCGCTACTTTCATAATTGCGAGACAACGGATTAGGACCGCGACGATTATTATTGTTATTACCATTATTGTTATTATTGCGACCGCGTACCCGTCTATTTTGTTGTGGCCTCATCTTTATCCCTTTTTGGAGTGTTTGTCTTATGTGTGTCTTAATTGACTCTTCCTCATTGCATTATCTTTTGATAATGCTAATCATGTTTAACATACGATTATCAAGCTATCCGCGTTTATTTCACTCAAACGAACCCTACTGATATTGATAAAAGCATATATTTTCTTGAAAATCACAAAACAGCAGGGAAATCGTAAATCAAAAATTCCCTTTTTCTCTGTCAAACAGCAGAAACCTAATGATGTTCACGTAAAATGCCAAGTGTTTTTTTTAAAATAAACCATATTTCACTAAAAAAATAATTATCTTGTGGAAAACAACAAAGGAAAACACACATATAACACACCTGACAAAGAAAAAAATCCTGCCAGAGAGTATTAGAAGCTTCCTTTTTTGCTCTAAAACCACCGCTCCTAAAAACGCCGATATTCTCTACCCCCTCGTGCATTTAACTCTCAAGCACGTCCATCCCAACGAGTCACTGCGCGAACCTCTTTATTTTATAAATATAGCCTCTCTTCATCGCTAAAGCAACCCCTTGCGAGCGATAATCCACGATCGCCTCACAAAACCTCTTGATTTTTATAGATAGATTAACATGAAGTATTATTCAAGCCCTATAATCACCAAGAGATCAATCTTCTTTCCTAAATAAGCCAACGATACTATCAATTTCTATTTTAACCCATAGACTTTTTAAGTTAATCACAGTCTTTATTTATAACAAATTGAGCTTAAAAACAAAATACTTAAATACAAAAAAATATAAAATTATGAAAAAACTGACCAATATGTCACACTTTTTTAAAAATCAGCTTCTTCTCAAAAAAAGCCCCTCCTCAAAGCCTATCAATAAGAATGGCCTAACGCATTTACTCTCTTATCTTTTCTGATAAAGAAAACTAGAATTATAAAACAAGCACATTTGTAAACCTAGCACAGCGTTTTACGCATGAAGCAGCCTTGAATGTTTATAAAAGGAAGTTTTTTACTCATTTTGTCACGTCTATTGACTTACCCCCTCAAAGAACGAAGATTCTCGAGTCACACTGATCTGTCAACAATAAAAATTCTTATAAAATTCGTACAGTGAATTGGTTTATAATGATAATTCATATTTGTTGTGTTAAGTAAGAAAACTTAATACCGTAGGATTTTTCATTTTCTATCTGTTTTCTGTTGAATCAATCTTTTTTTCTTGCATGTTACACGTGGGAAAACCTGCGTGGAGTAAAAACAATAAAAAAGACTTAAAGTACCTCTTATGAACCGTCTTTAAGGCTAAAGGGCTGTCGAGAGACACCATTGGGAGCAAGCAAAGTGTGAGATAGTACCGGCTTACTCTTTTTCAAACCATAAAGATGAACATACTCTATAAATTTCATACATTTCATGAGGATTATACCATTCACCAGAACCATTACGAAATGGATTTCCCACACTCGTTATTTCCCTTAAAAAAGCGCAACAAATCCTCCTGAAACTCCACCACGCCCCCTTAAACATTTCAAGGAGGCCATCCATACCTTATGTCGCCACACCTTAAATAAGAAGTGCGATATAACAAGATAAATAAATCAAGCTGCTATTGGTCATGAGGCAGATAGTCATTTAAGAGGCTTTTATCTTTTTATCAAAATTCGCATCCTTTTAACTTTCCATATAAAAACTTAAAAGTAATTGCGCCTTTTGCCTGTTTTATTTTCTCTTTCATTCAGAAAACAGTCTCGTAAGAGAAAATAATTTCCATCCCCAGGACGGACCCTCGTCAAACATTGTTTTTTAGCACTATCAGAAAGCTTATCCCACATTTCACGAATAGCAAAATAGGCCTCACTTTCCAAATTAAGACAATGCTGATAAACCTCTCTTTTCATATCGGGCATAACGGAGGCAGAAATTTCCTTGCAATATACGCGTAGATCAAAAACAGGAATAACCAATTCAACGGCTGCTTGTTGTGTTACTTTTTTATGAGAAGAAAAATAACTAACCACCTTAGCAACAACAAAACACAAAAACACTATACAAAAAAGTATTATGCAAACAAAAGCAATCTTGCGATATAATCTTTTGAAATAAGCCTTTTGTCTTGCTCGGATTCTTTTTTCCATAAAGATTGTACCCTTTAACATCCCAAGAGAAGCTTTTACAGCAAAAAATGATAGAAGTATTTGTGTACACAATACAGGTTATAGCAACAAACGATCAAGACTCTTATGTCAAAAGCCCCTCTTTTTTTATCGTATAATTTTTATCGTATAAAATTCTTGTAAAGTACTTTTCTCATGCCCTTTATGAAAAAATAGGGCTGATGATTTTCTCTCATCACCTTTAAAGACGAAGATTCTTCATCCATGCGGATCTATAAACAATTCGTCTTCGTTAAGACATGTCATATTGATTTATAAAGAATATTTATTGTTTTACATGTTGAATGAGAAACCCGAACACCATAGGATTCTCTCATCAGAAGTTTGTTTTCTATTGAAACAATCAAAACCATGTTGCTTACAAGTTACAAGCGGAACTGGTATGTGGATTAAAAACTGTATAAGAAAGGCATATGCCTCTTATGAATCGTCTCACGAACCAAGGCTGTCGTAATATTGGGAGCGAGCAAATACAATGATGGTGCGGGCTTGCCTCTACATAAGCGTAAAGATGGGAGTGCTCAATGGATTGACCATTATTCACCACACAAACACTTCATATATAAAATCTTACACGCCTTCTATTTCCTCCCCCTCAAAAAGCAGTCGCTAACACAAGATAAGAGATTATAGATGTAAAACTCCTAACAAAAAAAGAATGGACTTTCTAATCGAGACCAACAAACACTGTTAAAGACACATTTGCATTTTTGACCATGCTGGCATGTATGATAATAGCCCTTCAAATGCGCCACCATTTTATACTTCACCTCATATCATTCTCCGTCAAACAGTCACAAAGATTCTTTAACTATTCAACGCCTCCCCAACCAAAGCAAAGAAACCAAACCCAGACGCCTGCATTTTTATTTGAATCTTCCCTATTGGGATAAAACACACAAGAATTTAAAGATTTCACAGCAAAACGAAATCACAAAATACAATAATGAGAAATATATCCAAAGCCATCTCAATAACAAATATATAGCGCCCCTGTTATTAGAAAGTAAAAAAGCCGCGCCTTTAAATGGCGCGGCTTATGAATAGAGATATAACTAAATAAAATACAAAAGAAATCAGTAATAAATACTTATACACAAAACGTATAGTATTGCAAGCTTTTTAATTATATTTATAAAAATATCCAAAAAGAGTATAAATAATGATACATTCGTATTGAGAAGAGTTGTTTACAACAATGCACTTTCTAAAATAAAAACGTATCAAATAAATCAACATACTTTGTAGCTTTATCTCAATATAATCCATGAAAAAACACACATGATTTAAGTCCATAATTATAATAAGCCCCGTTCTTTTACGCTTGTAAAAGCTGGTTTTTCTTGACTTTCATCCACCACTTCAAAAGATGAAGATTCTTCACCCAATCTGATCTATCAACAGCTCGGATTGAGCAGTGTCCATTTGGCTTTCTCACATGTGATTGACTTAAACTTAAAGCTCAACAAATAAGCCTGCCTTAAATATTTGCCACGCCTTTTAAAAAACATTTTTTGTATCATGGAGGCTCTTACAAAGAGGCTTGCCTTATATCATCACACCTGAAAGGACAGCCTTTACAGCATAAGCAGGATAAGACAAACAACCGCTTATACCATCTTATATGACAAGAAAACAAGTGAACCTTTAGCCTTCAAGTCTTCTTAAACAGTATAGCATTTCTCTTCGTTTATAAGAAAAGACACAACGATACGCATGATTTTCGTATAGGCATTTTTCTGCTTTTGTCCTTTTGGCAATTAACATTTTCTTTTTATGGGATTTTTAACAAATTAAAATTGCGATAAACTGCACTTTTTCTCTTTTTAAAAAGCGTAAAAACCGCAAATTATTTATAGATTTAAAATCATCAAACGCTCTATCCAAAAGCTTTTTAAAATGATTGCAAGATTTTTTATCTTTTTAAAGCTTCTTTTGCCATGCGTTTCTATTTGGGCATAGCTCCTTACTCTGTAGGCTTTAAAAACTTACCCTTAGATTTCAATATGCGCCCTACTCTCCCCAACAACGCATGATCAACTTATCCAGCAACAACGCTTCTCTATCAATTTTTACCATTTTTTAACATCTCAAACAAAGTGCAATTTCAGGCTCCACCGAAGATATAAATTAGGTTTATCTGATCTATAGCTTCACCCGATACATATTGTTATGATCACTCTATTCTATTTTTCCTTATCTAACAAAGAAGAAATCTTTCCAGAATGCTCAACATTGATGTCTTGAGCAACACTACTGTGTATTTTTAGCGGCTTATGTGCTGTAAATTTTGAAAAAAAGGAGCTGTAGTCTATTTTTGGCGCATCGTATATTGGAGAAAAAACGATGTCTCCAGCGGACAATGATTCTATTTTAATGTCTGGTGCACTCACAATACTGCTTGATGTCGTTATTCCACCACTCACAACACTATTAATACTGTCTTGCTTCTCTTCTTTCTCATTTTTTTTCTGTTCGACATTGGTAAGATCTAGAGCATTTAATTTTTTTTCTAAAGCATCCATGCGCTTTACAATTTTTGTAATATCTTCATATGCTTTCTTCAACAATGCGTTTAAAGGAGCATGTCCCATTCTTCCGCTAGCATAAAGAACCACACGAATACATTCCGGATCATCAATATCAGCAATAGAAAATGGAAAAAGTGCCATTATATCCCCCTTTTTATAAGCTAAACGCGTATTAAGGCCTTTGCATCTCTTTTTTCGTTGTACGGCTCTTGCATTTCTCA
>NZ_JBHILS010000005.1:16900-60302 GCF_042193385.1 Bartonella sp. TT119HLJHH
GAAAACCTCAGAAAACCTCAGAAAACCTCAGAAAACCTCAGAAAACCTCAGAAAACCTCAGAAAACCTCAGAAAACCTCAGAAAACCATATGAAAAGCTTTTGAAAAAAAATTCCTCATCGAAAATTTTTACAAGGTATTTTTTTAGATTATACTCTGTTTTCCACCTAAAATGATGATTTTACCACCTAAAACCAAAGAGAAATGCATGTCACCTTGCATGCTGTGTCAGCTTTCCCAAAAGGACAAAGCCCACACCGGTCTTTAAATAATGGCAATCAATAAACAATGGTTTGTAAACAATCTGGCTTCTTATCTAACAGATTTGACTTGGCTTCCCCCTTCAAATGCATCCTTGTAATGTATCCCCTGTCCAGAGTTATTCTACAAAAAAATGCTGCGTTAGGAATACGCACAGATGAAAAACACCCCATGCATAAAATTTTAACCACATCTCAAACAATGGTATTTTACAACACAACGGGATAAACTATTGTCTTATAGATTTTCTCGTATCACTCTCATCCTGTTTCAAGAAGTTGCCTGATACGCACAAAATGCCATCTCAGAGGGTTCAATGCCTCACCATGTACTACAACGCATCGCCAACCTGCTGCTCTTGCCAACAGTGCACCCATTTTGAAAACAAAGAGTGGCTTTTTTCCTACACGCTTTGCCAAAAAAGGGAGCGCTCCATTTTGCTTTTTCTCGCTTTAAATAAACATATCCGTTGACCTCTTTCCGCCACCCTCAAAGGACAAAGGTTTTAGCCCTACATCGGTTTGTAAACAATCCAACTCTTCTGAAAGGATTCCGTCTGCTACTCACTTATATGGTTCACTTGCATGAAAACTCTACGAGCAAATCCTCCCCAGAACATTTGCTAATGTATTAAATACTTTAAGCTATCTTACTGATATCACCACCTTCAATAATAGTGTTTTAATGACGATGTTTTACAGTATAATAGGATAAAATTTACCCATGGGTTTTTTGTCATCGCACAGCAGCGGTTTAAACCCAGCACTTGAAATACTGTATCACGACACCACAAGAGAGAGGCATTTGGGATAAAATCTTTATTCCTCAGCAAAAAGCGCCATGAATAAAGAAAGGTTTTTTGTTCTCCCCCTACCTTCAATAATCACTGTCTTGATCCTCTAAAGAACAATAGGCAAACTTACCTTTAGACATCCAACAAAGGCAGCACAAAAAATAAAAGAATAAAGAGAATTGAGTTTTTTCTAAAGCGCCTCAAAACTTTCTACACAATATATTCTATAAGACTTTATATTCTATAAGACTTTTTCTCATAACAGATATTTTGCAAGCATTTTTATCTTTCTCTCACACAGCTTTCATTCTCAGGCTTTGACGGCATAAACCACCGCCATATTGACGGGGCGTGTTTCATCACCCCCTGTTTTTTGCAACAAGACCTTATGTTCATGCTCTCCCGCAGCCTTCGTTAACCGATCTTTATTGTAGACTTGAGCCAGATGTCTATAATATTCACCGTGATTCATATCCCAAACTACCTCTTCAATCATTGGATAACTATGCTGGTGGTTACCTGCTGAATCTGTTTTTCCCTCATGGGTATGGGATTGAAAAGACTCTTCTTGTCGGCTTCCCAAGCGACGTCCTTTATCAATTTCTTTTCCACTATCGAGCCCCCGTAAAAACATTCCACGCAAATCGGGAACATTGAATGTTGTTCTCCCGTCTCCTTTTCCCCATGTTTCTCCCAGAACAGCAAAGAGATTAGCATAGTTCCTTCGCGAATATTCTTTACCATCACACAGTAACCATCCAGAGGGTATTTTTTCTGTAGCAAAAGTCCCGATAAATCCAGAAGAAAAAGTTTCAGGCAAAGGAGGAAAGGGCGGAATTTCAGGAAGTTTTATAGTAGGATTGGTTAAAAACCAGCCATCAGCATTTTTTCCGGCAATATCACGCGTATAGACGATCTCATAAAGCCCCCCTTTTTGAATTTCCCCGCCCTTTAAAGGCATAATACCCTCTGGCGTTGCCATATAAGTTGGTCTTGGCGGCAATTGATTTAAAGAAATATTTGTTATTCCTCTGTTGACGCCTTGTGCTTTAAAGCGCACAACAATGCCATCCATATAAGTCTCAAAAAAAGACTTTGTTGCCAAACGAAGTGACGTTCTCTCATTTTTCACATCGACAGTAAACTGTGTTTCAATCACGCCCCCATTATCCAACAAATATTCTTTGATGCGTTGCATCATAGCGCGAGCACTATCATTGACTGTGCTTGGCGGTTGCCCTTCTGCCCAGTTTATATTCTCGTCGACATAAGCATTTTCTGATGCAACAATTGACCAATCATAAATTGAACTCATAGAAGATACTCTTTTTTCAAAAAGGGAAAACGAGCAAAAAATGAAGAAAAGAAAGCCGCAATTTTATTTTTAGATGCCGGCATTTTCTCCATTTTCATTTTTTCCATTTTCAGGCCTATTTTGTCATAATCAACATGCAATAACTTTGTTTTCGCATTGACATAAACAGCTTCAGGGTTCACACGCAACACGTCTTGCGCCATAACGCCCTGATAACGTTGTGGATTTCCCTTATAATTAAAGGTATAAAGTGGATATCCCTTTTTCTGCCCCACAGGGATAATATTTTCTTTTGCTCTCACATCACAAAGCCCTAAAATTCCTCCGACCAATCCAAGCACTTGCTGCGCATCACGCAATGGATCTTTTGTCACAGAAGGCATTGTCGTGGATTTTCCTGAAGTCGTTCCGTAATTTCCAGCAGCCTGTGTTCCTACCTGTAACAAACTTTGCAATCGGTTCCAATCTTGATTATCTTTTTCTGACCATTTTTGGCGTTCAGCATCTAAGACATTTTGGCGGTTTATATCTTGAATCATGCCCCCTTTCAAAGCATTGCTTTGCACGTTACTCTGTCCTTGATAATAGCTATTTGCCGCATTAACTTGATCATTCTGAGAGCGATCAATCATCTGGTTTGCATTCATCATATTGTTAATATCTTGATTATATTGCTGTGCTGCAGCATTTGTTGCCAAGGCGCCTAACTCATCGGCCAGCACACCAGTATGAGCCCCAGAGCCATAACGTCCTGCTCCCGACATCGATTGATTAATTGCATCGGACGTTTTATTCAGAGCATTTTGCAATGCAGTATTAAATTTACTATTGCTTCCAATCCAGCTTCCCTTAGCCATACCGGAAAGATTTGTAGCGCTGTTGGTTGGTGCACTCAACCATTGCGTTACCGTTGGATTGTTATAGAGCCCTGCTGCTTGTTGTAAACCGGTCAGCGCATTTTTTGTCATATTGCTAAGACCAGCGACTCTGTCTCCCTGATAAACGTTTCCGCCAATTCCTTTATTATAAAGTCCAAGTGCATCAGCACTGGCTTGTTTAAGAATATCAGCCGCCCAAGCAGGTGGAGCATTTGTTTGTGTTGTTGTCTGCACTTGAGGTGTGGTTTTTCTACTCATGGGTTCAGAACCTTTCTATATTGAATAAGATTACGAGAATATCCGTGATGAGCGAGCTTTTTCGCCCATCCAGTTCTTCCAAACATGTGCATTTCTTCAGCATTGATTGTTCGCGCCCATTTTTCGACTTCATCAATCAACTTGACCAATTTCAGCCCTCCCTCTCCCGCAAGATCAGCGAGAACGACGCATTTTTTTCCCGTATGGGTTATTTCAACTTTGGTAATTGCAAAAGCACTAAATTGGATTTTATTTTTTAAGACCAGCCACAATTGTGCTTGTCCTGTAGCGATTTCTTCAGCAATTTTTTCCAGACAAACATCATCCGGAAAGCGCTGAACATATTTTTTCAATGCAGCATTGAGTGCCTCTTGATAGGGAGCTATTTTTTCCCATGGCCACTGCTCTGTCAGATGAGCAGAATATAAATCTTGACTCTCTTGCATCATAATTTTAGCTCTTTTAGCTTCATCACTCATCTCCCCTCAAATTACATCCCCCTACGCATTTCACGCATTCCATGCCCCCCGCACAATAAAAGAAAAAAAGCCCCATCATCCCTTTGTCACAACAAAGAGGGAACTTTTTTCTTTATAAAAATAAACCATGGTGCAGCCTATTTTCCTTTATCGCAGAAAAGCATGAAACATAACGCACCACCTTGTTCTTCATATTATAAAGACACAGCTTATCGCATTGTGCCTTTGTTTATAAAGGTTTGGGAAGCCTATGGGGCATTTGTTCTTTAATAATAGAGGCTTGAGCCTATCGCATGGTATTACAAAAGGACATGCCTATCGCATGGTATTATAAAAGGGCATGCCTATCGCATGCCGGCCCGCGTCAATTCCACATCAAATCCAGTGACATGAGTCCAATTCACCCCTTCAGGAATACGCAATTTAAAGCGATAAAACCGTGCCCTTGCACGACAGTGAATTTGTCCAGTATTATAAGAGGGCTGTTTTTCTGGCAACCAAACAGTTTCCTCTTCAAGAGATTGTCGAAAGCGCATTCCCACAGACAAATAAAACTTTCCACTATTGACTTGAGGCATAATATTTTTCACCCGTGTTATCATGCCATTTGTCTGCCCCATTTCTTGTGATGTCACGACACAAGCCATAGGACACCCAGAAAACGAACCCAGTCTCCCCTGTTGATCAAATGCCCCCAGAATAGGCGATTCATTTTTCCAAGCTTTACTATCGAGAGAAAAGGACAAGTCATCAATATTCTTAGTCACAAAATCAAGACCTTCTAGGGTTGTTCCGGCTAAGAAAATAGGCAATATCATTTTGATATCGACGAGAGCTTTTGTCCATTTTTGCAATCCCCAATCATAAATGAGCAAGATACGTTTATGAAGGTTCTCATCAGAATCAACCATCCAATAAACACGATTATACACCCCATCGATAGCCGCAGACAGAGTGTACAGATTATCCTTCCTTGATTTTGCGGTCATCGTTCGATCGACTTTTTCGAACCCAATGGGTATAATCTGTCCCTCATTTGTTATTTGATAAAACCCGCCCTCATCGGCAAAGAATGCTAAATCGCCTCTACAAACAATTGATTCAGCATTTTTTGCGCCTCGTTTATCGTGGATTTTTTGGAAACTAAAAATAATCTTAGAGCCAGGGATAAAAGAACCAGCATAGATTGCAGAACGCATAAAGATAATTGGATTTGTTGTCTCGGTTGCCCCTTGGACGAATCCGCCATCAGGAAAATCTTGATAATCACAACTTTTTTTCCCCACGGTCCAAAATTCAGCATCATTTAATCCAGACCAATGAACCCGTCTTGGATACTCAGTTAATTTCATCAAACAAACGAAATCTCCCCAGATTCGAACAATCCCTGCCTGTGGTGGATTTCCTCCTAAATTTCTAAATGTTTTATCATGATTAATATCAATCACTTGTGGTTTATCATTGGCATTCACAGCAATGATAAAATCACCAAACAAAGCAAAAGACCACGGAGCATCAACATTAGCCAGATAAGGTTTTCCTTTTTGGCTAATATCTTTCCAGTTCATTGTTGTATTATCAAGTAAGAAGATTTTTTCTCTTGTCCCGACAATAATAGAAACTCCATTTTTTGTTTTAACCGCAAGAGTGCCTAAAATTGGCTCCGGACAAGGCTCTGATAAAGGCTCAAAACTTGGCATAGGGATATAGGAGCCATCAGCTGGGAGCACATTAACAAGTTCATCGGTAAAAATTCCATTGATATCCGCCACATCGGGTCGATAATCAGCGATTGGGAAAAAAGCCATCAAGACCCCCATAAAATCTTTGAAGAGCCCAGTGCCATTCAAAACACCAAGGCTTATTGATAAAAAACCACAAAAGCCCTTAAAACTCTAAAGGCATAAAATTCAACAAAATAAACAACCTTAGGTTGTTTAACGCACCAAAAAAAAACGATACCATCAATAATAGCCACCCCAACGCCACCCACCAGCGCCAAACCAAAATCAACTGCCCGCAAATCAACCCCCACAATGACGGGGGAAAGAGCCATCAAAAGCCCCCCATAAAATCTTTGAAAAGCTCAGTGCCATTCAAAACACCAAGGCTTATGGATAAAAAACCACAAAAGCCCTTAAAACTCTAAAGGCATAAAATTCAACAAAATAAACAACCTTAGGTTGTTTAACGCACCAAAAAAACGATACCATCAATAATAGCCACCCTAACGTCATCCACCAGCCCTTCACCATCAACACCCAACGGCGTATCCAGCCATAAGGGACAAACCAGCCACCAGTGCCAAACCAACCTTCAACGCCAACCATAAACGATTTGGAAACAAGTCTTTTAAAAACGCATTGGGCGAATCTTTGAAGAATCTTTTCGGCGCGATGTTTCAATACGCAAAGCTTGAAGCTGTTCTTGAAAATCTCTGAAAGAAACGGCGGCATATTCAGGATCTTTAAGGATATTTTTATAAAGTTCATATTTTGCTCGTGCTTTAATAAGATCAAAAGCATAAATCAACCAAGGGTTATCATCCTCTTTCAGCTGTTCATCGGCAAAATGAACAGGAGCATAAGAAAGCTGTACAGTTTCCACATGTTCTGGTGTTGGAAAGAGTCCTATTTTTTGATCAAGGTAGGTATAAAAGAATGGCGTTCCTAGCGCAGGATGCATACCATATTGTTGATGCAACACTTCCAAGGGCTTAAAGAACAACTTTGTTGGTGTTGCACTCTTTGTTACTAAAAAGACGCCCTCCAAACTCTTTTCTGCTTCAATAAAAACCCCCTCTTCTTGCCCATACCATGTTTTACCACTTTGTGTTTTAAACGTCCTTTCTCTTTTTTCATTAAAGAAAAAGGGTTCGCGTTCACACAAACGCAAAGCCGTAAAAATTGAATCTTGAATTTGCAGGGAATATTCCGCTGTTGTATCATCAATTTCATCTTGAATAAGCGCGACCATATAAGCAAAAGTTTTAGAATGGTCTGAATGTGTAAGGTTTAGATTTTGGGGATCAGTGGATAAAGTGGTCATAAGCCTGTCCTTGTTTCTGGAAGCATTTTAAATTTTTCCCCCAACAGATCCCTCTTGTTGGGGGAAGAGAGCAAGCGTTCGCTTTAAGCTGGCGCTCCATAAGTTGGAATGACAATAGTGCCAAAATCCTGAGCCCCTTGCGTACTTCCTGGCAAGGTAAAGCAAGTTTTTTTCATACCGATAATGGTTTTTGCCGCAACCCCGAATTCTCTTTCATAGTCGAAGAGTTCTTCCACCAATTTATAGCGTGTCGCCCCTCGATCTTTACCAAAAGCAATCACAGCACTCTGTGCACCAAGCAGAACAGCCCGCCGCACATTTGGTACAGCTTTGTTAGCGGTTCCAGCTTCGACCCCTTCGGTAATATGTTCAGCTTCGCGCAAAACCACACCATTATACATGCCCAAAGACCCATCATAGAGCGGATTTTTGATACGACTTCCACTATAGATTGCCTTAGTAATGTCGAGCCATTGCCCCGCATCAGTATTGGTTCGCAATTGTGTCACTTGGGTTGGATGTAGATAAAGCACATAGACATTTTCGCCATCAATCCGCACAGGTCTAATTTTAGGATTTGCCAATTTAGCCCGTTCAACTGCTTTATCAATCAAGCTGAGATCAAAAACATCGTCTTCTTTTAAGTCCTCATCTTTTGCTTTATCATTAGGACGTACCACACGTTTATTGGTTGGTGCCGTTGGCGCATTAAACCCATAATGAACTGGTTTAAGGGTAATCGTGCGTCCTTCAAAGTTAATTGTTTTTGCGGTATACCCGCAAACTTGAATGAAGAACATCATACTCAGACGATCTGCATACCAATCAACCAAACCATTTTTTGCCTCGGTGCGCAAATCATGGAGAATTCGTTGTTGATCAATCGTTCCCTCATTTTTGACACGCACAGCATGAACGAGTTCATTAATTGCCAAGCGATCATTGAGAAACTGTAAAGCTTCTTCATTGCCTTCCAATGTCTGCCCTTCGCTCACCCCATCGCCTAGCAACTGCACACGCAAATTAAAGCTAATAGCATCCCCACTTGCTTTCGTGGTTTCATCTTTTAATTGTACGATACTGTTTGAATCATTTCCAATCAACGGTGCAATTGGAAGTGCTTTTGAGACTTCTTGGTTTAGTAATTTAGACCATGTGCGCACTGCCATTGGATCATTAAGTCCGATATAAGTTACAGTCATTTTGTCCTCTAAAAGTTTTATTGACATAAAAAACCCGGCAAAGCGCCGGTTGTTAAAACACCACATTTCATTTCAAATGGTGAATAGGTTGTTTGTGAGTTTTATCTAATTTCTGTTAGCGTCTGCCTCCCCCTTATAAGAGCTCTCCTCTCCACATCCGTGTTTAAGAAATCCCCCCGCATTCTCCTGCGCCAAAAGCCTCTTAACATTCCCGCAAAAAACACTCCCCCGCATTCTCCTGCGCTAAAAGCCTCTTAACGTTCCCGCAAAAAACACTCCCGCATTCTCCTGCGCTAAAAGCCTCTTAACGTTCCCGCAAAAAACACCCCCCGCATTCTCCTGCACCAAAAGCCTCTTAACATTCCCCGCAAAAAACACTCCCGCATTCTTCTGCGCCAAAAGCCTCTTAACATTCCCGCAAAAAACACCTGCCACATTCTTGTTTTTAAAATTCTCTTCCCCCCATTAAACGATTAAAAGCGGCTTTATTTTTAGGATCAGCAACCCAAGCGCTAAACTCTGCTTCTGACATTTTATCAAGCATATCCAAAGAAATCGGCCCATTTGGCGTCAAGCCGTTATAAGCAGCAAGAGTACGTGCAGAATTGTGTCTTTCCTGTAAATTTTCACCCATGTTATTGGGAACATTTGTGTAGCCAATTTTTTGTGCAATAGAGTAAATCACTTCAGCCGGATTTTGATTTTTTTGCGCACAATCGCGCAAGATCTGCTTCAACTCATCACCAATTATCGCATCAATATTTTGGGGATCTGCCATCTCAGGATAGAGCGAAGCACAAGCTGCCAACTGTTTAGCCCGCGTTTCATAAATAAAATCAGCTGCTTGATCAAAATCATGATGCTTTTGTTTAACACTGGCAACAGACTGCTGAAAAAATGCATGCAACTGTTCTGCTTCGCGAGCAAGAGAAGGCTGTTGTTTTTCATGTACAAGCCCTTGTTTTTGGAGTGTTTTTCCCAACCATTGCATATAGCCCATAAAGTCTTTTTGCGGATCTGGTGGAACATCTTCTCCCCCTTGAACCTCTTTTCCAGCCTTTTGCGAAGAGTCCTGTTGTTGATGCACTTGCCCTTGAAAATTATCTTCAAGAGTTTTTTCTTCTCTTGCAATTTCACCATCTTCTCCCTCTTGTGTTGAGACCAGAAAATCTTGTTTCAATTGGTTTTGTTCTGCCGGCGTTAAGTGTTCTTGATCCATGACATTAGCCTTCTCTTTTTTTAAACAATAAAATCAAATTTTTCAGATAAAACAGCCCATAAGCACTTATCCCCTCAATGTTCTCCCATCATTTGAGCACCAGTATTCCCCCCAATGCTCTCCACCCCACATGACGGCAAAACTCCCCTCTCCACCCTACTTTTCCCAACAACACTGCCCTACAAAACAGTTCTTTTAAGAAAAGGGAGCCCATTGCACTACAAAAATCGATAAGCCCATTCTGCGCCCACCATTCCCACCATGTTCACCCCACATGACGGGCAAGACTCCCTCTCCACCCTACTTTTCCCAACAGTCCTGCCCTACAAAACAGTTCTTTTAAGAAAAGGGAGCCCATGCACTACGAAAATCGATAAGCAATTTATGATATATGGCGTTTATCAGAAGTCACGCATGACAAAGCACCCTATTGTTGAGCCTTTGCTGTCTGCAACATCTGCATTATCTGCTCTGTCCCCACATTATCCCCCATCTGCGCTGAGGCATTTTGCTCTTCTTGAAAAGAGTTTTGCGCCTTTATCGCAATTTTATGAATAAGTGAAGCCGGTAAAGGCGAATAGCGTAAGAGATCGAGCATAATCTCAGGCGTTGTAAAATTTTGCATCAAAGGCAGCAATTGCATGATCAGTGCAAAAGTACGCTCTTTTTCATTAAGACTTGTTGGTGCATCATCCACGACAATATCATATTCCAAACTTGTCACCATTTCGCGTGTCAGCGGCACATACTGGGCATTTTCATCACCAGCAATACGCACCAACCGCCCATCGGACAGATAATTTTGAATAAGATAGAGAATAATTTTTCCCTGTCGTTGCCGATATCGACGCAACCCATCAAAAAAGGAAGCCAAAAGATTAAGTGACGATTGTCGTCGTTGTTGTTCAAGAATACCAGGCTGATTGACAGCTCGCGTCCCAATAAATTCAGAAGACAACCCCGTCACCTGTTCGAGTGCGCTCTTTGCTTCATTAAACAATTGAAAAAAACCTTGCGGAAATTGCGCCACGGGTTTAGGTTGGATTCTTCCGCCAGACACAGCCCCACTTTTCAACCAAGTAATGCTATCGGCTCTAGCCCAACTCTCGACGGCTTGTCGATCATCATCAAAAGCATCGCGTTCTGCCATAACTCCGCCTTTTGATTGGCTATTAAGCAAATGCATCACTTGACTAAAATATTTATTTGCCCACCGTTGCGGATCTTTTGTTGGCTTGACCAGTCCATAAAATTGTCGGCTTAACTTATCAAAAGTACCGGTAATACACTCCCATCCCAATTGATTGGGTGGCCCCAAGGGCTTATCAGGCGCCTCGAGCAGCTTTCTACCTAAAAATGCCCGTTTGACAATTTTTCTGTTCAACCTTGTTGCCTGGACATGAGGAAAGGTTTTGCTTAAATTTTGGAAATCCTGCTCTGAATAATCGACAAACTTTCCACTTTGAGGCTCAAGGACTTTATAAACCACCTCGCGTTCAAACCAGCGACATTCCGCCAATGTCACCATTTTAGGACGTTGATAACAGCTTGCCTCTTCTCCCTCTAGCAGATCCCCTCCCTCTGCTTGATAACTTTGTGTCATTCCATTGCTGGTTGGGTGTAAAAAGCTCTGATATTTAACCCAATCAGCATGAAGATCGCTCCAATGAACATTGGGAAACATTTCCTGCGCCACAGCAAGCGGTTTTTCATCAATATACCATAAGCGTTGAGCATCAATGAGATTAGACTTAACAGCACTAGCATCCCACACCATTTTCATAGGGTCCAGCCGCGCAATGACTGGTTTTCCTTGCGGATCTTGTTCATAATCAAGGCGTGTATCTGTCCAGCCCATTCCGCAAATAATTGCATCTTGAAAGGCATCGGAATCTTCGTATTCCCCGTCAGCTTCATCACGAAACCATTCGGCTGCTCCTGTCAGAATCTGGTTTGCAAAGGCAGCGCCTTCTTGTCGTGGAATAAATTGCACTTGCCTTTTATTATTGCGCTCAGCCCCGATGACAGCATTAATTAAAGGTGCAATACGATTAAAAGTCATCACGGGTCTGTTTTGTTCGTGCAAGACAGCCAAGTCTTGCTCATTCCATTGCCGTCCATTATAAAAATCGTAATCTTCTTGGGCATTTTTTCGCCATTTTTCGACATGATCAATATCATCCTGATACCAACCCACGAGTTTTTTAAAGAGAGCTTGATTTTCAAGCGTTTCGATTTGATTAAAAGAAGAATTTATAGAACTATTCATTAAAAAGCCATCCATGAAGTTTGAGAATGGTGAGAAGAGCGATAAGGTTTTTTTTGCGCTCTAGCATTTGGTTGTTCATAAGCCACACACATCAGTCCAAAGGCATCGGCGCCATGGCTTGCCCAATCATGTTCAGCGCCTAGTCCGATATTGCGCTGTTCATCACGCTTTTCATGATACCAGGCGAGCGCTTTTCTCCCGGCAGATGTCGTTTCACGATTAAACCATAGAGCAGGAAACAACCGCCTTACGGCTTCGATACGCATTTTAACAGCGCCTGTTCCTTGGTTAGGAATTATTTTGGTTTGAAAACCGGCTTGTTGAAGGGCACTTTCAAAACTCACATTATAGACACGATCTTTTGTTGCGCCATCATGAGGCAAAACCATAAGAGCCTTTTCATATCCCCTTTGAAAGACCCAGCCCACATGTTCTGAGAGAGGTTGACCTTGGGCTTCATAATAATCGAGCACTCGGATTTCCCGTCCAACAAATTGCGCGACCCACAATGCGGTAGCATCAGCCTTTGCGCCTGTTCCCCCGATATCCCAAAAGATTCTCACCTGCATCAAAGGATCCCGTGGAACAGTGGTAATCCGCCCTTCCATTTCGGCTTCCAGCAGGCATTTCTGATAATAAGCCCCTTGGACAGCTTGGAGATATTCGCCTTCCCAAATATGGTTATACTGCTCTGGTCTTTGCTGCAAATCGTCCATTCGATCACGATTGAGTTTTTCAGGAAATTGCGGATTATCACGCCAATTGATTTCCACCCCTTTGATATGAGGATTATCGACATTTCGGAAACGTTTTTCCACGGGTGCATTTTCATGGCACGGGTTCCATGTGACCCATAATTCTGCATTCCAATCTTTTCCTTCTTCGCGCAAAGTTGGAATAAGTGTTTGCCAAGCAGTTTCTGTCACGGGCTCGGCTTCATCGACCCAACAAAGGAAAACGCGTCCCATTGATTTAATACTTGCGATATTGCGATCAAGCCCAGCAAACACATAGACGATCCGTCCATCTTTTGACTTAATATATTTATCGCCGATTTCATAATAGTCTTGTAAAAAAGGATAAGCTTCGATAGCGCGTTTAATTTCTTCCAAAGAACTTTCATTAAGAGAATTTTGAAATTGCCGTGCACAAAGAATAATCCCGCGTTCTCCAGCCATTCCATGGCGATATCCCACCACGGCCGACATCAAAGCAAAAGAACGTGTTTTTCCAGAACCGCGTCCTCCCCAAGCAGCTCGCACATCGGCATTTCCAGTAAAAACAGGAATAAGCTTTGGAATAACAGCCACTTGAGCCGTATTCTGCTCCATTTTTTGAGAAATTTTCTGAACAGTTGTCATTATAAATTTTCATACTTGAGCAATAATTGCCTTTAGCAATAATTGCGCTACACCCTTTTATCCCAAGTTTACTTATCCCAGAGCAATTGAATGAAAAGCACCCTTCTCCAAAGCAGCACTTTGTCTTTTCTTCATCCCACATGTTATCCCATGTTCGTTATCGCACATGTTCAATGAATGTCACTTTTTTGTATGGGGCTCCCCTCACCCCACATACACATGATATGCGCCCCTAAGCATGCCTCTCCATCACGCCCCTCAAACACCGCGCCTCTGTCCCCCACAAAGCACGATATCCGCCCCAAGTTCCTCTTCTAAAGCCCCCCAAAGCACACCCTCATAAAAGTCCGCAAAAGCATCACACTTTTTAAATTTCACATCCTCACGCATCCCTTATCAAAGCGGATTTTTCACGTACCACACTCAAAGACCATGCATCCCCCCAGACAGCCATGTGCCCCAAAAACACCATATGCACCGAAGTCTCCTCCAGTCCACATCCTCACACATCCCCCACCAAAGCCCAACAACTTCACGGCTCACACGCCTAAAGCACACGGCCCTTCACCACAACTTCAATTATAAGCTCTCAAACAGGCATAAAGCACCCCCGTTCAAGAGACGATATCCCTCAACCCTCAACAAGCCTCAGCGCAACATTTTCCAATATCACAAGCCTCAGTAGCCGAAGGATCACGCTTCTCTGGTTCGGTATTTTTAGGCTTCACTGGTACAATCTCGATACGTGAAACTGTTTTGACATCTCCCCCTGCTTCTCCCGTCACCTGAAGAGGCAAGACTTTTGCCAGCAGCGAAAAAAACGGTACGGGATTATTCAGCGCATGATATTGCAGATAAGACACCAACCCATCTTCACCATAGTGATATCCAGCCTGCTCAGCAGCTGTCAAAAGAGCTTCATTAAATCGCTTTGTTGTTTTATTCAAAGCCCCTTTTTTCCGCCCTCTTCGACGTAAGGGAAGACAATGTTCATCTACCATCATCATGTTCCTTCCAACTAAAGAGAAACCAAAATCTCAAACACAAAAAATGACATGAAAATCAGCAAAAAAACTTAACAAGCAATCAACAATTAAAAATGAGACCACCCCCTAAAAGACAAAAGCCCACATAAAGCCCAAATCCTCCGCATCATTTTACAGATACACGTTTTTACGCTTTTACGTCTTTAAAGAAATCAGCCAAACGAAACGCTCAAATCACTACCCCGCACCGCTCTGTCAACACGGGTCTATCAACAACCCAGCTACTCACTCTAACGGCTTCTCCTACTAATTTCAGATCACCACACCTTAAAGAGCAAAAATTCTTACAAGTACGGGTCGACAATTCCACTTCAAAAAACATATTTCCTCACTGGATCAAGCGTCCATCCTGCACCGGTTTGTAAACTATAATCCAGCCTCTTACTCAACAAATCCCTCTTATTGACTTCAGATCTCCGTTCCATTCACAAATGCGCGCGCTCTAGTCCTCTGACCACATTCCATGCCATAACAAAAGCATAAATTCTCCACATCATTTTACGAATTCACGTTTTTATGCTTTTCCATCTTTACAGAAATCAGCCAAACGAAACTTCCAAACTAACCCACCACTCGATAAACAAGAGTCTGTAAACAATTCAACTTTTATCACGTATATTGCACTTGGAAAACACCCCTCACCACGCCTCAAAGGATACTGTTTTACCAGAAACGGACATAACCCCTACCCTCCAAATATCCAGACACTCTCACAAAAAGCACCGTATAAATTGATATGCTTGAAGGTCCCTCGACGGCATATCCTTGCCTCTAATGCCCCCATCTCAGCCTACCTCAAATGACAATATTTTACAGCATAAGGCATAAGAAGATAACGAGACAATTTTTAAGATACAAAAAATGCTCTCATTTTCCAAATCTTTTAATTGTTCTTGCCAATCTTCTGAAACTACTTTACTGATAGGCTTATGTTTTTGATCGTCCACGCAACGGTCAAATAGGGAGTTGAAAACCCGAACGCTCGGTACATAAATTTATCCCGCTTTGCGGATATCCCGGAATTCCGGGAGTTTTTGCTATGTCCAAGTGCTTCTCAGCACTAAAAGCAAAAAGCTGATCCGAGTGTCAGTATTTTCAACCTCCCGGAATACTCATGCGAAGGCGCTCGCAACCGGAGGGGAGCTTGAAGTGCAAACTAAAAATCCAGATTTCGCACTTTTTTAAAAAGTACCCAATCTTATAGTCTTTGAAATTATTTTGATTTTTCTTGCCAATCTTCTGAAATTGCCTTATGAATTGATCTGTGTTTTTGATCGTCCACGCAACGGTCAAATAGGGATTTGAAAGCCCGAACGCTCAGTACATAAATTTATCCCGCTTTGCGGGTATCCCGGAATTCCGGGAGCTTTTGCTATGTCCAAGTGCTTGTCAGCACTAAAAGCAAAAGGCTGGCTGAGCTCAGTGCTTTCAAACTCCCGGAATACTCATGCGAGGGCGCTCGCAACCGGAGGGGAGCTTGAAGTGCAAACTAAAAATTCACATTTTAATGACATTTCAATAGGTAAAAGAATCCGTCACAGACGCATTTCAATGGGACTTTCTCAAAAAGAGTTAGGAAGCCATTTAGGTGTCAGTTTCCAACAAATCCAGAAATACGAAAAAGGCTCCAATCGTGTAAGCGCGGGATGTTTGCTCGAAATTGCTAAAAAACTAGCAGTTCCTATGAACTTTTTTTATGCGGACCTTTTAACAGCAGATATTCCCACAAAAGAACATGCCTTACACCACGATCAAGACACATACAGCGAAAAAGAACACGCACTTTTGAAAAACTTTAGAGAGCTCCAGCCGAAAAAACAAAAAGCAATTTTGTGGTTAATTTCTGATTAGACAAAAGAGCATCAATCGACATCCTTTGCCAATATCCCCCTCTGCCTAAAGCCTTGCCGCCTGATACCACCACATCTCAAAAAACGGTTTAGGCACCGGTTTACAACATCATAGGATAACAAACTTCAAAATAGGATAACAAACACCAAAATCTTGGAAAGACATCCCCACCCCTCTCACAGAATTTTATCAAGAGATCTCTTCTGATTTAAACGCACAATTCCGATTGTATCATTATGATACCTTTTTACATTTACCTTGTCAAGTTTTTATATTTTTCTTTTGATACTTTTGTGTTTTTCTTTAAGGGAGCCACATCCCTCAAAACACCTTTCCTGCAAAATGCCCCTCATACAAAACACAATGTCTAAAACAACAAGAGCTAAAATAGGATTTTTCCTAAATAGGTATCCCTCTAAATGGGCTTCCGCCTAAATAGAATTCCCTCTCTAAATAGGATTTCCCCTCTAAATAGGATTTCCCCTCTAAATAGGATTTCCCCTCTAAATAGGCTTCCCCTCTAAATAGGCTTTCCCCTCTAAATAGGATTTCCCCTCTAAATAGGATTTCATTGTATTGCTCATTCCACCCGCTTACTAAAAAAACACCTCTCAATGCTTCTCACACCCATTTCACGGATATCCCCCATACAAATATAGATGCAACTATAATTGTTAAGTTCCGCATAGAAAATAAACGCCCACCACGATTTTTCTCTCTTCACATCTCTTTACACATCAGCTCTGCAATCTGTTCACAGCCATTCCCCACACACTCTTCTCCAGAAAACGCACTTCAACAGCACTCTTCATCCCAACTTTCTCCTCCATTCACGAAGACACTTTCCCCCAATCCTTCTCACCACTCCATACAATAACAATATATTGATTTATAATGATAATTTAGCATTATTGATACTGATTAAGAGTTCCAAACATCGTAAGATTCTCTCATTTCAAATCCCTCCCATGTTGAATCAATCAAAATCACTCGCTTGCACGTCAAAAGCAGGGGAGAGCCCGTATGGATAAAAAACGATTAAGAAAGGAATAAAATGGCTCTTATGAACCGTCTCAAGTGCCAAGGGCTGTATGCCAAGGGCTGTAGCCAACACCCACGAGCTAGCACAAATATAATGATAGTGTGCCGGCTTGCTCTTTTATGAAGCGTAAAGATAGGGGTGCTCAATGGATTTATCATTATACCATGACAAAAAAATGCACAATACACAAAGCACAAATCCTCCGCATCATTTTACAGATCACCGTTTTTACGCTTTTACATCTTTACAGAACGTAAGCCAAATAAAATTTCCACATCACCACTCCGCACCGCTCTGCAAACACTGGTCTGCAACAATCTGATTTCTCGTCTATCAAATTCCCCTGCTGATTATTTCATATGGTTATCACGACACCTCAAAGAATACCGTGTCATCAGACAAGACTGATTAAGCCCTGCCCTCAAATATTCCCCACACACTCTTCTCCAGAAAACGCACTTAACACCCCTCTTCATCCCAGCTTTCCCCGCTCCATTCACAAACGCGTCCCCTAGTTCTCTGACCACATTCCATGCCATAATAAAAGCTCTCACAAAGCACAAATCCTCCGCTTCATTTTACAGATTCACATTTTTACGCTTTTACATCTTTACAGAACACAGCCAAAGGAAACTCCCAAACCACCACGCGACAATTTGATAAAAACAAAACACCTTTCCAACAATCTCAAACAACAGATTTCTGTAAAGAGTTCATATGAATTTGATTGTTTAGATCTGACTATTAGATTGGCATACAGAGCCGTAGAACAGAAAGTAATTTTCTATAAGACAGAAACGATAAAAGCGCTATATAACTGAGACAGAACATGAAGAATTGCAAACAGATAAAACGACATCTTTCTTCGTTACAACACTGAAATTGTAACCGAAACGACGAATAATTGTCATCTGAACATGTAATTTTCACATCTGCAAATTTTTATTGATTAATTCAATCCCAACACTTCCCCTGAAACACATTTCTTCATTATCTACTTCTTTGAGACAAACCGGTAAAGGGGTTTCATCGATTATAAGTGCGGATATAATAACGCGTTACTCCAACCTCATCATAAGAAACCATAGACAAGATACCTGTCTTTATTGGCGTTATTTGATAAGTCAAGATTACACCATTTTGCTGTTTGTTTGGTTGATCTGTATAGATCACGTTATATCCATTCCGTCGCAAGAGATTAATAAATACAGGAGTAAAGTTGTCTTCTGTTTTATTTTTTTTCACAATAAGTGTTGTTGTAGCGGGCGGTAAAGGTTTTTTAAGATTACGGACAAAATCGTTAGCAATTAATTTTATATCATCTTGCGTAATATTTGGACTGACATAACTTGATGAATAATTACTGATAGATGCACAACCAGCCACCAATACAAGCGGTAACGGAAATAAATATTTTGACATCTTAACTCCCCTATTAATTGCATTCTCTTCTGAGAAGCTCCTACACCAGAAATAAGAGCCTCCTTTCAAAGAATAGCCTTAACAACATATTTCTTTACTATCAAGCATTAGTTAATCACTTTCTCGCTTGTTTAAAAAAACGACCACCATCTCTCATAGTACTCAAAGCTTATGTTTAAGACACAAAATATATATGTTAAAAGTACGAAAAAACACATGTAAAGCATGTAGTATACATATAGTATATGTATACTTACTTTCATAGAGTGTTGCATTACATAAACCAACGCACAGCACCCTTCATTTCCCCTCCATTCACGAAGCCACTTCCCCCCAATCCTCGCACCACATTCCACGCCCCCAAAAGCTCAAAGTAACCAAAAACACGCACAATATATAAATCCATAAATCCTTCGCTTCACTTTTACAGATTCACATTTTTACGCTTTTACATCTTTACAGAACAAAGCCAACGAAAGGTTCACCACCCCGTACCACTCTATAAACAACGGTCTGTAAAGAATTCAAATGCTTGCCTAGCAAGTTTCCACCAATGACCACTCATTCGTTTCAGATCACCCCCTTCAAAGAGCGGTGTTTTTACCTCATGAATAAGATAATGAGCGAATCGTCTTTAGAAAAAAGAAACGGCATGGAGATATAAAATATATCAATGGTCGTCATCGACTGTCGTGTTAAGAGGTGTTAACTCTTTATTTTTCTTAATTTTTACAACGCCAATAATTCCCGTGGAAATAATTAATGCGGACATCGCTAAAAAAGAGCTTAACAATCCCACGAGAGCCAAAAGTCCAGCAATAAAGCCAGACATTGCTTCCGCAGAGTTTGCTAAAGTTGAAAAGGTTCCAAAGCTCTTACCAAAATCTTCACGACGAGAATATAATTGAATAGCTGAGACTAAACCAATATCCACAAAGGCACCAATAAATCCTAGAACAAATGCTAACACGAGAAGGAATTTTAAATAAATTTCTGCAGCTAAGGGCATAACAAACAGAATAACCCCATAAAGAAGCCAAAATATCATGAGCTTCAACGATGTAATATTTAATATAATTTTACTATATAACAAACCACCAACAATAGTTCCAACAGCCATGAGAGAAAAAATATAACTCACAAAGCTTTCCTCTCCCCCCACAAAAAGAACAAAAGCTGGAATTAAAAATCTTAAAATAGCACCCGTAAAGAGAATAGCAAACGACGATCCAACGAGCGTAATAAATAAATTATTATTTTCTGTAGAAATATATTTAAGATATGAAGCTGTTTCTCGATAAATTTTTATAAAATTGAATGATTTATTCTCGCTTGAATTTAAATTCATGAGATTAAATAACACGATAATAGATATAAAATAGGTAAAAAAATCAAAAATGAGTACTGCCGATTTATTTGCTAAAAAAAGCAGTATGGAACAAACCAAAGGGCCAATGACAGCTGCCGTTTCCATGATAATTTGAGCAATGCTATTGGCCTTTGTAAGATCTTTTATTGAAAACATTCTGGGAATAGCAGCTTGAAAACTTGGTTGGAAAATACTTCTTCCTATCGTTGTACATATTGCTGCAAAAATAAGAACAATGATATGTGCCGTACCTGTTATATAAGTTATAAAAACAAACAATGAAGCTAATAATCTCACAACTTCACTTAAGATCATATTTTTCTTCAAAGAAAAATTATCCGCTAACCAACCTCCTATAGGGCCAAAAAAGAGAAAAGGGATAAATCGAAAAAAATACACAAGACCTGTAAAAAAGGTGTTATCTGTTAATTCTAAGACCAGTAAAATAAAAACAACTTCATAAGCATAATCACCAACTTTGGAAATAAAGAGAGAGCAAAAAAGAGCTAATGGACTCTTTTTTAAAAATAAATTCATACCAACCATCCGATATTAAACTTTTCTACAGTTAAAGTTACACTTCCTTCGATACAATTGGTGATATGAACTTCAGAAGAGTCTTTTATTCTAATAAATCGCTTAATAAATTAAGTGAAAATTTTTAAAGAAATACTCCTCTTGATATAAGCATTTACTCTAATATCAAGTAATATATTAATTTTTCTTGCTTATTTGCTTTAAAAAAAGAAAGAATGTAAAAATTATGAGATCACAATCTTCCATATTATTACATTGACCTCCACCCCACGTCTCAAAAAATGAAAATTCCCAACCAGCACTAGTCTACAATCCCACGTCAAAAAGCAACTTTCCCCACAAAATAAAGCTTACACCCACCCACGCCTCAAACGACAGCACGTCATCAGGCTCAACAAATCAAGCTCTATCTTCTGATAGCCGCCATCCATCACACATCTCTTTGCAACACCCGCCTTACCCACACTCTCCTCTTATCCATGCGCACTCTCTTCATCCTCCATTCCTCCTTTTTCTCTCCCGTCACACACTTAACAACTTAACAGCACTCTTCCTCTAAACTTCCATTCACGAAGACACTTCCCCCCAATCCTCGCACCACATTCCACGCCCCCAAAAGCCCAAAGTGACCAAAAACACGCACAATATATAAACCACAAATCCCCCACTTCACTTTACAGATTCACATTTTTACGTTTTTACATCATTACAGAACAAAGCCAACGAAAAGTTCACCACCCCGCACCGCTCTATAAACAATAGTCTATAAACGAACCCAGCTTTTTGCCTAGTACCCTTACAATCTTCAGACACCCCCCCTCAAACGACAACACTTCATCAGGCTCAACAAATCAAGCCCTGCCCTCAAATATTCTAGCTCTTCACTCCCCCTAAAAGAGCAGTGTTTTACGGCATAATAGAATAGAAAATTCTTGATTGTTCTTGCCAATCTTCTGAAATTACTTTATCACTTAAAGTGTAATTTTGGTCGTCTACGCAACGATCAATAGGGATTAAAAACCCGAAGACTTGACACATAAATTTATCCCGCTTTGCGGGTATCCCGGGATTCTGGGAGATTTTGCTATGTCCAGGTGCGATGAGCACTAAAAGCAAAATGCTGATTCGAGGTCAGTGCTTTCAGGCTCCCGGAATACCAATGCGAGGGCGCTCGCCCCCAGCGGGGGGCTTGAAGTGCCAACCAAAAATCCATATTTTGCACTTTTTTAAAAAGTACCCAATCTTATAGTCTTTGATATTATTTTAATTTTTCTTGCCAATTTTCTGAAATTGCCTTATGAATTGACCTGTGTTTTTGATCGTATACGCAGCGGTCAAATAGGGAGCTAAAAGCCCGAAAACTCGTACATGAATTTGTCCCGCTTTGCGGATATCCCGGAATTCCGGGAGTTTTTGCTATGTCCAGGTGCTTCCCAGCACTAAAAGCAAAAAAACTGATTCGAGTTCAGTACTTTTAGACTCCCGGAATACCAATGCGAGGGCGCTCGCAACCGGAGGGGGACTTGAAGTGCCAACTAAAAATCCACATTTTATCGACATTTTAATAGGTAAAAGAATCCGTCACAGACGCATTTCAATAGGACTTTCCCAAAAAGAATTAGGAAGCCATTTAGGTGTCAGTTTCCAACAAATCCAAAAATATGAAAAAGGCTCAAACCGTGTAAGTGCCAAATGTTTACTGGAAATCGCCCAAAAACTAGAAGTTCCCGTAAACTTTTTTTATGCCGATATTGCCACAAAAAAAGATCTTTCAACAAAAGAAAATGCCTCACACCACGATCAAGAAACATACAGCGAAAAAGAACACACCCTTTTAAAAAACTTTAGAGAGCTCAAAGCGAAAAAACAAAAAGCAATCTTGTGGCTAATTTCTGATTAAGCAACAGCGCAACGATCAACGTTATTCCATTCATATTCCCCTAAGTCAAATTCAAACCAGCTTCCCCTCAAACGACAGCACTTCATCAGGCTCAATAACTCAAACCCTGCCCTCAAATATTCTAGCACACCACACCCCTTCAAAGAGCAATGTTTTACGGCAGATAGGATAATCAGCTGCATTTTTGTTGTCACTTATAATTTTCCAATGACTTTTGAATGCCTCTATTAATCTTTTTATAGCACTTTTACTCTTTTTAAAGCTTCTTTCTCTGCTTCTTCTTTTAACTTCATGCCATTGGCGCTTTCGTACCTTTTTATTGTTTTTTCAATCTGATCATCAGTCCCTGCTTTAAAGACAATCATTGTTTCAAACGGACGAAATAATGACGATTGCGAAATATGAAACAAGATATTCGTACGCAAATTGCTTGGATCAAAATCGCTATACCCTTTTCTTTTTAAGTCATGGATAGATATCGCTTTTTTTGACATAGCAAGACCAATAACATCGCTATTTTTCTCACCAAAATCTAGTACTTTTAAAAGGTTATTTTTAGCGTCACAAACTGTCGACATATTCATGACTTCGTTAAGAACTTGATCATTTATGTCAAATTGAGCATCTATGCCAAAAATGAATATAAGATCACGCAAAGAACAAGCTTTTTGAAAATAACAAGCATTGTACAAACGTGAGGGAATCCCAAGACAGTTGACTGCTCCTCGAATGATTTTTATAGCGAGCTCATATGATTTTTCATCTAAACAAAAATCACGAATGTCTGGAATGTAGATTTCTTGTGTTTCTTGTAACGGTGCAACTTCACTGTTTAATGCACGATCAATAAGCTTTTCTAACCAATTGTAGCTCTCACTATTATCCTGCTCTCGGACAGACGATCTGATCTCTTCTAAAAGATTGTACAGCCCATGCTCGTCTCTAAAAGCACGCTCTCTTCGATCACACGTCATTAGAAATGTATAGTAATCTTCTCGTTTGTCCGGTATAGATGATGCGTCAATTTCTGGATCATTCACTTTAAATGGATCAACGCTTTCTCCACTTTTAACAGATATCGAATGCTCACCTCTAATAGTATCAAAAACTCTCGCCCCTTGCTCCTCCCTAAAAGAAATGCCTTGTTCAAGAAACATCTTTAATGGATTGGAATCATCCGGTGTTAACGATATACGCTGTATTAAAGAGTCCAAAATTTCCTGTTGAAGCTTATCATCACTTATTAACGAATCTTTCCTATCCTCGTAGAAATCCTTTAAGCCTTCTGGAATACGCCGATTGTAACTCTTAACTTCCTTTGCAAACCAGCTGTTAATTAATTCCTTGTTTGTGGCTAAGTTTGTAGCTAATTTCATGAGATTATACCCCCCATTTAAATTTCAAATGATCCTTTTTATCAATAAACTCCAATACAGTTCTTATTAAAGTTCTTGAAAAAAGTTCATTATCTGTTTCTTTTACTTAATATTTACCATATTATAGTTTATTGGTAAATAAGTAAAGTAAACTAAATTAAGATATAGATGATATTTTTAATATACACCTCCACTTAAACTTGTCTTTGTAATAGGAATAGCGAAAATTTTAACCAAAACAGGTTAGGGAGCTTTTTTTAAGTCTTTATCTTGATTTAAAAACTGCAAAGGAGCAAACTTGATTGTGCAGATAATCATGCTTCATTATCTACGAGCCACTAACAAGAGTGCAATCAATCAAACAGTTAAAAAAAACTTTTAGCAAAATTTTAAAGCAAAAAAACGCACATCACCGAAAAAATGAGAGAGCCTTGCATTTTACGCATCCCCCACCTTTTTCTTAAACAGCAAAAGAACTCCCAATCTATCATCAAAATATCTTTGTCTAAAATTCCCTACCCCCCTTCAAAGAGCAATATTTTACGGCGGATAAACGGCATTTCTCTTTAACGCTTTTACGCACAAAGCAATAAAGCAATAAAGCAATCCCGCTTGTGACTTCACTTATAACATTGCAAGAAAATAGTTTTCACGACAAACAGAAGTAAAAGAATCCTACGATATTCGAAAACGCTGATTTAACATGCAAAAACACCGACCACTCCCTTTGCTTTGCGATAAAACACCGCTGTTTCATCGTGAATTTTTCTAAATCAGCACGCCTCAAAGAGCGGTGTTTATCACATAATAGGATTATCACCGCCCTTTATAGCGTGAATTTTTCCACACTTAATCTTCAGGCAAAAATTCCAACCGATCTCCTTGTTTTGTAATTTTCACCGTTGTCTCATCGTGAATTTTTCCAAATAAGATATTTTCCGCCAGTGGGTCTTGAATTTCTTTTTGGATAATCCGTTTAAGCGGACGCGCACCATAGAGCGGATCATAGCCTTTATCGGCAAGAAATTTTCTCACCTCTGGCTCGATTTGCAAAGTTATTTTGCGTTCATTGAGCAAATTTTGCAAATGTTCTATCTGAATATCGACGATCGCTTCCATATCGTGACGTTGCAGCCTTTGAAAGAGAATAATCTCATCAATACGGTTTAAAAACTCCGGACGGAAAGCCGCTTTCACAACATTCATAACATCATTTTTTGCCTGCTCAACGGTTTGCCCTTCAGG
Organism: Bartonella sp. TT119HLJHH; assembly: GCF_042193385.1. NCBI lineage: Bacteria > Pseudomonadati > Pseudomonadota > Alphaproteobacteria > Hyphomicrobiales > Bartonellaceae > Bartonella > Bartonella sp. TT119HLJHH. The sequence goes on from NZ_JBHILS010000005.1 coordinate 41,771, forward strand.
CAAAGCAGTTAAAAATTCAGCACCAAGATTAGAAGTCATAATCAGCAAGGTATTGCGAAAATCGACGGTACGTCCTTGACTATCGGTCAAGCGCCCTTCATCGAGCACTTGTAGCAAGAGATTAAAAATATCAGGGTGTGCTTTTTCAATTTCGTCAAACAGAATAACCTGATAAGGTCTTCTACGTACAGCTTCGGTCAGCACCCCACCCTCTTCATATCCAACATATCCAGGAGGTGCCCCAATCAGCCGCGCCCCAGCATGCTTTTCCATATATTCCGACATATCGATGCGCAACATGGCATTGGAGTCTTGGAAAAGAAAAGCGGCAAGAGCTTTGGTTAATTCGGTTTTCCCCACACCAGTAGGACCCAAAAACATGAAAGAGCCAAGGGGACGATTGGGATCTTGCAACCCTGCACGCGCGCGGCGTACAGCACGAGAAACAGCTTGAACAGCCTCTCCCTGACCAATCACACGTTTGCTAATTTCATCTTCCATCCGCAACAGCGCCTCCCGTTCTGCCTCCAGCATTCGATCAACAGGAATACCGGTCCAGCGTGAAACAATCCGCGCCACATGTTCAGCAGTAACCGTCTCTTCAACGAGATGATTTTGTTGGTCATCATTTTCCGCAATACTCAATTGTTTTTCGAGTTCAGGGATAACGCTATAAGCGAGCTCTCCAGCGCGTTGGAATTGTCCATCACGTTGTGCAATAGCCAAAGCATTACGAGCTTCTTCGAGTTGTTTTTTCAAATCAGCAGCATGCCCTAATTTTTGTTTCTCAGCCTGCCAAGCACTTGTCATCTCAGCGGACTGTTGTTCCAATGTTTTGAGTTCCTCCTGCACATTTTCCAAACGTTCTTTTGCTGTTGGCTCGACATCTGTTTTCAAAGCTTCCCGTTCGATCTTCAACTGTAAAATACGCCGATCAACAGCATCGAGTTCTTCCGGCTTTGAATCGACCTGCATCCGCAACCGCGCCGCCGCTTCATCGATAAGATCAATAGCTTTATCCGGCAAGAAACGATCTGTAATATAGCGGTTAGACAAACGCGCCGCCGCAATCAAAGCACTATCAGCCAAGCGCACTTTGTGATGTTGTTCATATTTTTCCTTAATACCGCGCAAGATAGAAATAGTATCCTCTAAAGAGGGTTCCGGTACAAAGACAGGTTGAAAGCGGCGTGCAAGAGCAGCATCTTTTTCGACATATTTTCGATATTCATCGAGCGTAGTAGCCCCCACACAATGGAGCTCTCCGCGTGCAAGAGCAGGCTTTAACAAGTTAGAAGCATCCATAGGCCCATCGGATTTTCCAGCCCCAACGAGATTATGCAATTCATCGATAAACAAAATGATCTGCCCATTTTCAGCTTGCACCTCTGCCAACACCGCTTTGAGGCGCTCTTCAAATTCCCCACGATACTTTGCACCAGCGATAAGCGCTCCCATATCCAACGCATGAAGCTGTTTATCCCGCAAAGTTTCAGGCACATCGCCATTAACAATGCGCAATGCCAACCCTTCCACAATAGCTGTTTTCCCCACCCCTGGTTCACCAATAAGTACAGGATTATTTTTGGTCCGCCGTGAAAGCACCTGAATAGTGCGGCGGATTTCCTCTTCCCGCCCAATCACAGGGTCAAGTTTTCCTTCACGGGCATCTTTTGTGAGATCACGGGCATATTTTTGCAAAGCATCATATTGGCTTTCGGCATGGGGGCTTGTTGCTGTTTTTCCCTTCCGCAAATCATTAATAGCCTCATTAAGCGCTAGCGCTGTCAACCCTCCGTTTGTAAGAATATCAGCGGTTTTTGCGGTCTTTTCCATGATCAGCGCTTGCAACACACGCTCAATGGTCACAAATTGATCACCGGCTTTTTTCGCCAAATCTTCCGCCATGTTAAAGACTTTTGCCAACGGCTGAGAGAGATAGAGCTGTCCATTCCCCCCTTGCACTTTAGGCAAAGCATCAAGTGCTTCGTTAAGCGCCTTTCGAATAAGAGTAAGATCACCACCCGCTTTTTGGATCAGTGATGCTGCCAATCCTTGAGAATCGTCTAACAACACTTTCAACAGATGCTCCGGCAAAAACTGCTGATGATCAGAAGCAAGGGCACCACTTTGTGCTGATTGTAAAAAACCCTGCACGCGTTCGCTATATTTTTCCAAATTCATTTTTTTTCCTTAAATCTCAAGCCACCACAGCACTTTAAATTCCCCCAACATTCCACAAAAGAGACATCTTCAAAGGACAGCTCACCCCCCACAAAACACCGCAAATGATGCCGCATGAAGAAGAACCGTAGTGCTAAAAAGAATATGGGTTTTTACACGCCTCATAGCAAGAGGGAGAAAAAAATACGCTATCAATTTAAACAAAAACCGCAACTCCCCTATACGCCCCACCATCACCAACCCCACCAGCCCAGCCTCCCCACCAGCCCAACCCCAACCGACCTAGCCCCACTATTATAGTCTCTTCACCCCCAATGCTCCCATCGATGTCAGACAAAAGCCCAACATGACAAAAACACGCACAAAACATAGCCCCCCACCTTTCTCACAAACACATTTTTACGCTTTTACATCTTTACAGAACGAAGCCAACGAAAGGCTTACCACCCCACACCGCTTTGTAAACACTGTTCTGTAAAAGAACCCAGCTTTTTGCCTAGTACCCCCCTTACAGTCTTCAGCCTCCCCTCCTCAAACGACAGCACTTCATCAGGCTCAACAAATCAAGCTCTATCTCCTTAAATCACCATCCCTTCACGCATCTCTTTGCACCACCGCCTTACCAACACTCTCCTCCTATCCATGCGCACTCTCTCCATTCTCCCTTCCCGTTTTGCTCTCCCGTCACACACTCACAACTTAACAGCACTCTTCCTCCCAACTTCCCTCCTCGATTCACAAGCTCGTTTTCCCCAATCCTCTCACCCCATCCATGCCAGACAAAAGCTCAACGTGACCCCAAAACACGCACAATGCATAAATCCATAAGTCCTCCAGTTCACTTTTACAGATTCACATTTTTACGCTTTTACATCTTTACAGAACGAAGCCAACGAAAGACTTACCACCCCACACCGCTTTGTAAACACTGTTCTGTAAATAATTCAAATACTTGTCTAGCAAGTTTCCACCACTGACCACTCATTCGTTTCAGATCACCTTCCATTCCTCCCACACTCTTCTCCAACCAACGCACTCAACAACACTCTCCATTTCTCTTCCAGTCTGGCACCTCCTCCAATCCTCTCACCACATTCTATGTCAGACAAAAGCCCAACGTAACCAAAACACGCACAATATATAAATCCACAAATCCTCCGCTTCACTTTTACGGATATACATTTTTACGCTTTTACATCTTTACAGAAGGCGACCAAAGTAAAGGTTCACCACCCCGCGCATCACTTTGTAAACACTGTTCTGTAAACAATCCAACTTCTTATCTCAAAGGCCCCCTACTGATCACTTTGTATAGTTATCACCCACCCCACAAACGAGACTGTTTCATTAGACTAGACAGATAAGTCCAGCCTAAAACATTTATCACACACTCTAAAAAACGCCTAAATGTGGATATTGATATGCTGATATCACACCCCTCCAAATAGCGCCGTTTTATGGCATAACAGAATAGAAAATTTTTGATTGTTCTTGCCAATCTTCTGAAATTACTTTATCACTTAAAGTGTCATTTTGATCGTCTACGCAGCGATCAACAGGGAAAACAGGCCCTAAACCCTAGCGTACAATTGAGCCTACTCTTGTGGGTTTCCCGGAATTCCGGGAGTTTTTTGCTATGTCCAGGTGCGCTCTAGCACTAAAAGCAAAAAGCTGACTAGGGTTCAGTACTTGTTACTCCCGGAATACCAATGCGAGGGCGCTCGCAACCGGAGGGGAGGCTTGAAGTGCCAACCAAAAATCCAAATTTTATCGACATTTCTGATTAAGCAAAAGACGCGATTTATAATCCATATTTCGCACTTTTTTAAAAAGTACCCAATTTTGTAGTCTTTGAGATTATTTTCATTTCTCTTGCCAATCTTCTGAAATTACTTTACAAATTAAAAAATGTTTTTTGATCGTCCACGCAACGATCAATAGGGAACTAAAAGCCCTAAATCCGAGCGTACAATTGAGCCTACTTTTGTGGGTATCCCGGAATTCCGGGAGTTTTTGCTATGTCCAGGTGCTTTAAGCACTAAAAGCAAAAAAACTGACTCGGATTCAGTACTTTTAGACTCCCGGAATACCAATGCGAGGGCGCTCGCAACCGGAGGGGGGCTTGAAGTGCCAACTAAAAATCCACATTTTATCGACATTTTGATAGGCAAAAGAATCCGCCACAGACGCATTTCAATGAGCCTTTCCCCAAAGGAATTAGGAAGCCATTTAGGTGTCAGTTTTCAACAAATCCAAAAATACGAAAAAGGCTTCAATCGTGTAAGCGCAGGATGTTTACTCAAAATCGCCCAAAAACTGGAAGTTCCTATAAGCTTTTTTTATGCAGACATTGCCACAAAAGAAGATACCTCAACAAAAGAAAATACCCCACACCACAATCAAGAAACCTATAGCGAAAAAGAACACACCCTTTTAAAAAACTTTAGAGACCTCCAGCCAAAAAAACAAAAAGCAATCTTGTGGTTGATTTCTGATTAGGAAAAAGAGCAACAATTAACATACCCCCGCCTAAAGTTTCCCATACCTGATATCACCATACCTCCAAGAGTGATGTTTTATGGCATATAAGATAATTCACACTATAGCTTGTTTTCTGTTTCCATTATTGCTTCAAGCCAAGCTGATTGAGGATTAGCAGCTGAGTTTTTAAGTTTGACTATTCGTAGCAAAGCGGAGTTAAACAAAAATGACATTATCGCTCAAAGCCATGCCCCCCCTATTGAGTTTACGAGACAGTGGAACCGTGTCAAGAAAGCAAAGCCCCGAAAAAAAACAAAAATATGAGCGGTTAAGTAAAAATCAAAAATTGAATCTATAACGTTGAAAAAGCTTCCCGATGCTGGATTATCCCCACACCCTCTAAATCTCAGAAAAATGATTTAAAATACATGTTTCGTTGATGAGCCAATCATTGAGAACGAATAATAGACAAAGAACGGTTCAGCAATATCCTGATAGCCAATAAACAGAATAATCCACTCAATCCAGAAAGAAGGAACAATTTTCCAGCCGAAGTATGACCTAAAACAAACGCTCCAACAAAGGGCGCCACCAACATCGCTAAATTTTGTATAGACTGCACCCATCCGGAAGCCACCCCAATCTGTTCATTGAAATTGCTTACCAGATAAACATTAGAAGATATGGAAAAGTAAGCACTAACCATTCCAATAAGAAAAAAACAAAGCAACAAAGTCTCAATACGGAGTAAATCAAAGTAAAAAAAGCACACTGAGATCAAGACAAAACCAATCATTGTTGACATTGCCGGCATTAACAACTCCGATATTTTGCCTGTAAGGGGTTTATGCTTTGATTGTTTCACACGCCAAAACCCATAGAGAAAATTACCAATCGCTGAAGCAGATACCAGCATTCCAAGAGTCTGTTTATTCATTTTCATTGTGCTGAGAATAACGGGCAACTGATTATTCACCATAAAGACCATAGCAAAATAAATGAATATTACCCCCACATAGGCATACCAAGTTGTCCCATAAAGCCTCTGCTGTGCTTGCGTGGTATTCGCTTTTTTTATTCTTAGCGACGAGACAGGTTGTGCACCAATAAAACAAAACACGATAAAGCCTAGCAATGTCAAAAAACCAGAAAATAATAAAGTATAGGTATCTGATAAAAGTACAGACAGAGCACTCCCCAAAGCAGGTCCTATCATCTTCGCTGCGCTATTGATCATGTTAAGCACAGAATAATAACGAGTCCGTTCGTGTTCAGGCACAGAATTTGCACTAAGAACGGAAATTGCAGGCATGGCTAGACTGTTGAATGTCGCTCGAATAACTGCCAGTATAATAAATCCTTGCAGACTCGTCGCCAGCAATAAACCGACAGTACAGAGTGCCCGTAACAACAACGACGCCCGCAACCAATGGATCATAGAACGGTGACTTACCAACATTCCAATTGGCTTAGACAGAACGATACTAGGGAATAATGTTGCCGCTCCAATAAAAGCGACATCATATTGATTAGCTTTCCAAGTGAACACAGATACGGTCAAAATCACGATATAATCAATCCAGCCCCCAAATGACACCATACCATTACCCAGCAAAAGCACCAACAAGCGATTTTTTATTGCCCCACCTCTTTGCACCAAAACACGCGCCCTTCTTTTTCGTTAGCAATACTGATTGAACTATCAATTTTTCCTCACACCCTAAAAGCATCAACAACTTTCACGCAACAAAGCACCAACAAGCGATTTTTTATTGCCCCATCTCTTTGCACCAAAACACGCCCCCTTCTTTTTCGTTAGAAATACTAATTAGATGATCAATTCTTTCCTCACACCCTAAAAGCACCAACAACTTTCACGCAACAAAGCACCAACAAGCGATTTTTTATTGCCCCACCTCTTTGCACCAAAACACGCGCCCTTCTTTTTCGTTAGCAATACTGATTGAACTATCAATTTTTCCTCACACCCTAAAGGCACCAACAACTTTCACGCAACAAAGCACTATCGACCTTCCTGTAACAAGGCAATTTATAATTATCCATGGAAACCACTGGGGATAAGTCTTAGATATGTATTAACACTTCCACCATTGATTGAACTTAATCTGCGTCTTTGCGAATGACGACAATAACCAAGCCGTTAATCCAGCTCTTGAATCCATTGATATAGGATAATCCGCGCGCCTCCCCTTCAGTTCCCACACAAAAAAAACGCTCTGAGCGTCCTCTTCTCAAGAGGAAGACCCCTTTTATTCTTCTTCATCACTTTTCTGTGGAGGAGGTGGTAAAATATAAGAGCCTGAAAGCCAACGATTAAGATCAATGGCTCGGCACCGTGTGGAACAAAAAGGATATGAAGATTTTTGTGACATTTGACCACAAATAGGACAAGGATGCGGAGGACGGGTCTCTTTTTGCAAATTTAGCTCTTTTTGTTCTTGGCGCACCTTTGTCTTCTGCTCGTTCATTAACTTTTCTTCTGTTGCTTTTTTTTCATTTTTGTTTTTCTCTTTTTGTTGCTTTTCACCTTGCATTGATCTTGCCTTACAGTTTTTCTAATGCGTTTCTTCAGCCCAGTGCGTAAAAAGTGGATAGTGATAAGCGGTCAAGAGATCGGCTGTTTCAGCCAAAGGCAATCCCACAACATTAGAATAAGACCCCGTGATATGGACAACAAAAGCCCCTGCTTTTCCTTGGATAGCATAGCCACCCGCTTTCCCTTGCCATTCTCCTGAAGCAAGGTAAGCCTTCATCATGGCAGAGGTTAAGCGTCTAAAACGAACACGACTTTCAACCAATTTTACGGTTATTTTTCCATGTTCATTGAGCGCACAAATAGCGCCATAGACCTTATGCGAACGCCCAGAAAGGTATCGTAAACATTCATAAGCCTCATCCTCGCTTTCTGGTTTAGGGAGAATTGTTCGCCCAACAGCCACCACCGTATCAGCCGCCAAGATAATCATTTTCTGTCTAGGTAATTTTTCTTGACCATTCTGCAACTCATCTTGACCATTCTGACTGTACCAACGCAAAATCTCTTGGGCTTTCAGCGCTTTTTCTTTTGCCAAACGTTTGGCAAGGTTTGCAGGGTGTTCTTTTAATTTTGGTGTTTCATCAATATCGCTTGCATAAACCTGCTGCGGATCAATTCCTATTTGTGCCAAGAGCGCTAAACGCCTTGGCGAAGCGGAGGCAAGCACCAAATGAATTTCTTCTGTAAGAGTATCTGCCAAACGTTTTTCCCCCCACTCTCTTATATGTTTCATTTCCACCCCTTCACAATCGACTTCTCTCTCACCCCTGCACCCCCCTTTTAAGCGCCCCCTTTTTAAGCGCTATTGATCTCCTTATCCTTTTTCCGCAACGATTTTACAGTCTTTCAAGGCGCTTCAAACACTCCTCTGTTTTCACTTATGAAAAGCAAACTAAAAAACTGTTAAAAAATAATAGAAATAATATGATAGCTTTTAGAAAAAAGTGCAAGCCACCCACGAGGCTACTTATAGCGATATGTAATACGCCCTTTTGTCAAATCATAAGGTGTCATTTCCACCATGATTTTATCACCGGCCAACACCCGTATACGATTTTTCCGCATTCTACCAGCGGTATGGGCAATAATTTCATGATCATTTTCCAGTTTCACACGAAACATCGCGTTAGGTAAGAGTTCAGTAACGATACCAGAAAATTCTAAAACTTCTTCTTTTGACATAAACAAACATTTCCTTTACAGTGCACATATTTTGTTAAGCTGCGCGTTATTTCCAGCGTTCATACCCTATTTTCTTAAGTTTGTGAATAAAAATTCCACAAAAAGGGAAAGGTTTTTCAAGTTTACTCTCCCATGCTTTCAAAAAGCGCCACCCCACACCTTAAGGATCCAAACTTTTTCTCCACCAATTTTACGCACTAATTTCCTTCAATTTTTATGATAATCTTGGTTTTAGTATGACAAGAAATTACGCTAATTTTTTCCCCTAAAGCATTTTCCCAACACCTCTGCCTAATCCCTCCACAACTTACGAACAATCCTCCTCCCTCCAACTTTTCCTCACCTTCCACACCTTCCACACCTTAAACATGCACCCTTCAGATAAACACCACTCCCTCACGCCAGAAGCCCCTCCTTTTCTCAAAAACCTTCTCCATTCTTCACACACCATTCACAACATGCTTCACCGCCCCCCTCCACACTCTATGTATTCCCGTACACCCTTGCCCCATTTTCCCTCTCTTCACACATTTCCTCTAAGCCACTCCTTTCATTTATGTTGCTCTCCCTACCTTCGAAAACACGATCGCTATACATTGCGTATCATTAACCACAACGCCCCTAACAACATAAAGCCTTTCCTTTTTCACGAATATACGTTTTCACGCTTTTACAGATTCACAGAATAAAGCCAAATGAAACTTCCACCCCTCGCCGCTCTATAAACAATAGTATTAACCCAGCTTCTTGCCTAGCCAATCTCCCCAAGCACTTCAGATCACCCACCCTCAAACGAGATTATTTCATCAAACGCGACAAAAAAATCCAGCCTAAAATATTCATCATACACTCTAAAAAACACGTTGATAAATTGATATGCCTGATATCACCACCCCTATAAGCTCCCCTTCTAATCATGATTTCGGAGCCGCGTGAGAGGGACAAAACAAGCCGTTAAGTTCTTGGGTCAAGGACGCCGTTAGGCGCCATGTAATGGTCTCCTTGACCTTAAGAACCTAGGATTGTTAGTCCCCTCATTAAACGCGGGTCTGATCTCATGATTTTGGTGAGCATTCCGGAGAGTTTGAGAGGCGGAAAGCCTCTCATTAAAAAATAAAGTTTATAAATAAAAACTATTTTTATTTGCCAATCTTCTGAAATTACTTTATCACTTAAAGTGTAAGTTTGGTCGTATACGCAACGACCAATAGGGAACTGAAAACCCGAAGACTTGACACATGAATTTATCCCGCATTGCGGGTATCCCGGAATTCCGGGAGATTTTGCTATGTCCAGGTGCGTTTCCGCACTAAAAGCAAAAAGCTGAGTCAAGTCAGTGTTTTCAGACTCCCGGAATACCAATGCGAGGGCGCTCGCAACCGGAGGGGGGTGTAAAGTGCAAACCAAAAATCCAAATTTTATCGATATTCTGATAGGCAAAAGAATTCGTCAAAGAAGAATTGCCATGGGACTTTCCCAAAAAGAATTAGGAAACTATTTAGGCGTCAGTTTCCAACAAATCCAAAAATATGAAAAAGGCTTCAATCGTGTAAGCGCAGGGTGTTTACTCAAAATCGCCCAAAAACTACAAGTTCCCATAAGCTTTTTTTATGCAGATATTGCCACAAAAGAAAATCTTTCAACACATGCCTCACACTATGATCAAGAAACATACAGCGAAAAAGAACATTCACTTTTGAAAAATTTTAGAGAGCTCCAGCCGAAAAAACAAAAAGCAATCTTGTGGCTGATTTCTGATTAAGCAAAAGAGTAACAATTAATATTATTCCATTCATATACCCCCTTAAGTCAAATTCAAACCAGCACTCCACACCCCTCCAAATCACGCCATTTTATGGGATATTGATTTTTCTTGCCAATCTTCTGAAATTACTTTATTGATAAGCACGTGTTTTTGATCGTCCACGCAACGATCAAATAGGGAGCTAAAAGCCCGAAAGCTTAATACATAAATTTATCCCGCATTGCGGGTATCCCGGAATTCCGGGAGATTTTGCTATGTCCAGGTGCTTTAAGCACTAAAAGCAAAAAGCTGATTAAGCTCAGTACTTTTAGACTCCCGGAATACCAATGCGAGGGCGCTCGCAACCGGAGGGGGGTGCAAAGTGCAAACCAAAAATCCAAATTTTATCGATATTCTGATAGGCAAAAGAATTCGTCATAGACGCATTTCCATGGGACTTTCCCAAAAAGAATTAGGAAGCTATTTAGGTGTCAGTTTCCAACAAATCCAAAAATATGAAAAAGGCTTCAATCGTGTAAGCGCAGGGTGTTTACTCAAAATCGCCCAAAAACTGGATGTTCCCATAAGCTTTTTTTATGCAGATATTGCCACAAAAAAAAATCTTTCAACACATGCCTCACACTATGATCAAGAAACATACAGCGAAAAAGAACATTCCCTTTTGAAAAATTTTAGAGAGCTCCAGCCAAAAAAACAAAAAGCAATCTTATGGTTGATTTCTGATTAAGCAAAAGCGCACACAAAGCATAAATCCTCCGCATCATTTTACGGATCAACGTTTTGATGCTTCTCCACATTTACAGAAAGCAGCCAAATGAAACTTTCAAATTCCTCTCACACCGCTTTGTAAACATAGGTTTTTCAACAATACAGCTTCTTACTCTAGCCAATTCCCCTGCTGATTTCAGATCACGACACCACAAAGGATAATGTTGCATCAAACGCGACAGATACGTCCTATTTTAAAATATTCTTGCCCCTTCACCACCCTAAAGTAAGATCACGCAAAGCACCGGTCAATCTCACTTCAAAAGCAACTTTCCCCACCCCCAACACCCTCTCTCCTCAACACACCCGCCTCTTCATCCCAACTCCCTCCCTTCATAAGACTCTTCATCCCCTCTCTCGTCAACACCCCCACCTCTTCTCTCCACATTCCATGCCATGATAAAATCATACACCACGCATAAAGTCCCAGCTTCCTTTTTTGCACATTTCCGTTTTCACGCTTTTACATATTTACAGAAAGCAGAAAATCTGTAAAAAATGCATTACACAATAACGTTTTCAACAATTGTCATTAAAATCTCGCCTCCCTTTTCATCTAACTCCCCCTATTTTCACTTAAATCATAGATATAAACCGCCCTATTATTGTATTGAGCAGCATAAAATTTTTCGACAAATTCTAGCGATCAAAAGGGTGCATAAGAAGCATTTTACGACTGTTAAAAGAATTTTTATTTACACCCAATGCTTTTTTGTAACGTAGAAGAGTACATTTAATTAATTGACTATAAGAAAGTCTGAAATGAGGGAATCTTTTCGTTTTTCTCATTCAACATCCGCAACAATAATTTATCCTTATAAGTCAATATTTTTTCGTAATACAAAACGCGCCAAAAGGAATATACTTGCGTTGCATATTCATACGCTTGTTTTAGAGAAAGATCTCTCAACGCTCGTCTCCCCCATTTCGCAAAACGCCGCCCATAAAGGAATAGTAAAGCCCCCATAAAATTGTATAAAATCCATTCAGTCCCCTATCTTTACGCTTATGGAGCAACAAGTTTACGCTTATGGAAGAACAAAACCGGCCCCATCACAAAACTCTACCAGCTCGCAATGGTACGACATAGCTTGACACTTTAGATGATTCATTAAAGGCATGCCTTTCTTGTACAGTTTTTCCCCACATGCCCCCCCCGCTTATGATGTACAAGCAAGTAATTTTAATTGATTTAATATAAGAGAACTGATGATGAGAAATTTTATTATATTCAGCGAAGTGCTTCACGTTAAAAATGGTTATTTATCATTATAAATCAATATATTAATAAAAAAGAGTCATCATCAAGACTCTTACCTTTTTCTAAAAAAAGGCTTCTCACTGAAAGAAAACATCTAAGAGTTAGATAAAAAAAAAGGTTTGCCTTTAATAAACAAACCTCTGCAGAAAGTTATTCACATAACTTTCAAAATTTTAAATTAATCCCTCTAGAAGCAATAAAAATGCTTTAGAAGCACCAAAATGAATACAATTACTTATCTAACACAATATTAAGAAAAATCAAGAACAAAATTTTTTATAGTTAATACCCCTAAAAAACGAGGCTTCCTACCCCACGCAGCTCAACAATCTGTTTTTTTCTACAAACGCCTCCGACCAATCAATTCCTTCATCTCTCTCAAAAGACAGCATAAAAGGTGCACAGTACAAGTCTTCGCTAAAAAAAACATCAATCGCCAGCGCTGATAAAAACCAGCATTGTTATAAAAGATCAGATTATCGAACATCTTTCTGAAATGTCTTCGCAATAAATAAAAAAGAAGCGGATTTTTAAATATTCCGCCTCTTTAACCATAAAAATTACGATGAGGGATTATTAAACAAATTCGAAACTATGAAGGGAACCAACTTGATAACAACTCATACCTTACAGGATCATCGGCACACTGTCCACCACCACATTCCAGTATGGTAGAAATCAAATTTGCTGCAATCAAAAACACAAATAAGAAACTTGCCGCTTTACTCAAGACTGGAAAAGGAGAAAATTCTTTGAACTTATGTGCCAATTCGCCTAAAATCATGACAAATGAGACAGCAAAGATACAAAGGACAGAAATAATGAAAGCCCAAGTATAAAAATGTAATCCAAAGAACGTTGAACCATATCCTAAGTCATCGGGAGTAATATGCAAAAACACTTGGCGTGCTGCCACAGCACTGGTTACCATACAACCGATAATAACCATACCATAATGGGTATTTTTCACCTTATGGTGAATATTAAGCAAGAACCCACAACCAGCCAGCATCAATCCAACGCGCTGTAGCAAACAAAGGGGACAAGGTAACTCAAACTTTACCAATTGATAATAAAAAGCCACCACCAAGACAACGGATAACCCAAAGAGTCCTAGCGTATTCATAAAGATGACGAAGTGAGGATTTTTTTGTTCAACATGTTCCATGGCTATTCTCTCAAAAAGATAAATTTAAAGTAGAAGTTGCGTGATGATTGAAAGTGAGAAGAATGACAACGAATAAAATTGCCCACAAAGCATAACTTATATTTTTTTTACCACACATAGTCGTTACTGCAGTACCTAAAGCGATTAAAAATGGAAGAAACATAGCTTTTACATCTCCTTATACATCCGTTGTTTAACTTTTATTTATTTCAGCGTTCACCATATTACAAAATTGGGCAAAAAAGAGACCATAGATTTATTATTCACAATTCGTCATTCAGGATTGATATTGCATTATATTTAAGTAAAAAACGAAGAACGATATAATCGCTAAGAAACAGATCTCAACAAAAGCGTTAAAAGCACAAAAGCGTTGATTATAGGCTTCCCCTTATATCAGCCATTGTTAAAGATATATCGACAATTATAAAGATTATATCCCCTATAAAGATTATATCCCCCCACTCACAAAAGAATCACTTGAACAACAAAATAAATAGGCTTTGAAAGCGAGATATATATCTCTTTATTTCTCAAAAGAATATCCTCACTTTTCAGCGCATTTTTGACATAAAAATCTCTTTCTCTCCTAAGCAATGTTTCAAATTGCAACAGATTTTATATCATATGGTGATCTTATTTAGATTAGCAAATAAAAAGTAAGATATTTAAAAAAAACTTATAATCAATGGCTTTTCCCCAATGTATTTTTCCCTCTTATCTTATAATAAACGACAATACCGCAGCTCAACAGCCTCATGGGTCCCACACCACCCCTTAACACCTCTCCTCAAAATTCATCCCCCTCCCCCTGACAAGAAGTGTTTCATGCCTTCAACACTTTAGTTTTTCATCTTTTGGTCTCCCCCTTTAAATTTTTAGCTTTCCATCTTATTTGCAAAATAACTGTTTCTCTGTCATCAATTGGCTTTGCAAAAAGAATATAAAACTTTAAAAAAATAATGATAAAGAATCGCATTGCACCTTTGAAAAGGATAGAGAATGATGAAAAAATCATGTGATGTCGCGATTTTAATGGGGAGCCAATCAGATTGGCAAACGATGTGCCATAGTGCAGATATTTTGACGAATCTTGGTATTTCTCATAGTTCGCATATTGTCTCAGCACACCGAACTCCTGAACGCCTTTATCAATTTGCCAAAGAAGCCAAAGAAGCAGGGTTTAAAGTTTTAATTGCCGGTGCGGGGGGTGCTGCGCATCTTCCAGGTATGTTAGCAGCCCTTACTCCTCTTCCTGTTTTTGGCGTTCCAGTGCATTCTCATTCTCTTTCTGGTCAAGATTCTTTGCTTTCAATTGTGCAAATGCCAGCAGGGATACCCGTCGGCACATTAGCAATTGGCAAAGCAGGCGCAATTAATGCAGCGCTTTTAGCCGCAGCCGTTATGGCCGTTTATGACCATGATCTCGCCCAACGATTAGAAGATTGGCGTCAACAACAAACAGCCAATGTCGCCCAAACGCCTGTAACGGAGGTTTAAAATGGCACCGTTTTCCAACACCCCCTCATCGAGCGCCACTCCCTCCAACGCCACTCTCTCCTCCAACGCCACTCCATCCTCCAACACCACCCCCTCCAACGCTACTCCATCCAACACCGCCCCATACAACACCATCCCATCCAACACCATCCCCTCCAACACCATCCCATCCAACGCCACTCCCTCCACCATGTTACCTCCAGGAAGCGTCATTGGTTTAATCGGGGGCGGACAATTAGCACGGATGCTCGCCATAGCGGCCGCAGAATTAGGATTTCGAACCGTTATTTTTTGCCCTGAAGCCGATTGCCCAGCCGCTCAAACAGCAAACAACCATATTGTTTCCTCCTATGACGATACATCAGCTTTAGATCATTTTATTTCTCAATGTGATGTTGTCAGCTATGAATTTGAAAATCTTTCGCTTCAAACGGTTCAATATGTAGAAAAGAGTAAGCCTGTTTATCCTTCTTCCAAAGCATTAGAGATCACGCAAGATCGACTTTTTGAGAAGCAATTTTTGCGTGATCAAGGGATTGGCACCGCGTCATGGCACGCGATTGACAATTCTTCTTCTCTTCTTTCCGCTCTTGATGCCTTAGGCGGACGTGGTCTTTTAAAGACGCGTCGTTTTGGTTATGACGGCAAAAACCAGATCAAGCTAGACCACCCCAATGAAAAAACCCTTGACGAAGCCTTTAGGACATTTCAGGAACAGCCTTGTATTTTGGAAGAAATAGTTCCTTTTTTATCGGAAATTTCGGTTCTCTCGGCCCGCACAAAACAAGGGGAACATATTTTTTATGATTGCCCTGAAAACCAACACAAAAATGGAATTCTTCATAAATCCTTTGTTCCATCACATATTCCACCTGACGTGCAAAAAGCAGCTCAAGAAATCAGCGTAACAGTCATGAATGCCCTCGATTATGTTGGTGTTCTTTGTATTGAACTTTTTGTCTTAACGAATGGTCACCTTTTAGTGAATGAATTAGCACCGCGTGTCCATAATTCTGGTCATTGGACACAAAAGGCATGCATAACTTCACAATTTGAACAGCATATCCGTGCTATTTGCGGACTTCCCTTAGGCAGTCCCTATCGCCATAGCGATTGCCAAATGACCAATCTTCTTGGTAACAATTTTAGCACGTTAAAATATTTTCTAAAGCAAGAGCACACCTCGATCCATTTATATGGCAAAAGCACTATTCACCCCCACCGCAAAATGGGGCACGTCATCCAATTACTGGGACCATCGAACAAATCTTAAGCCCACATATATACAAATGCTTTTTCACACTTTTCCCCCAATGAACTGAAAAAACAACTTCTCCCTTTTCACTTTCCAAACCACTTAACTTACATAAACATCTCATCTCCCTTCAAAAACAACCTCCCCCACACACCCCGATATTCATGCAGCACAACAAGCACTCCCAACCCTTCAACTCCCCCTATCAAAGCTCTTTCCCCTCCTTTTCTCAAAAACATCCCCCCACGGACTAAAAGCAATTCATCAGCCTCCAACAACTTCCCCTCAACGGCTTCAAAGCGCGCGCGCCCCTAACCTTTTAATTCGCCCCTGAAAAGGCTTCACGCCCTCCTACAAGCCTTGCTCTTTTAAGAACATCACCTCTTCCCCCTCCAAACCGCTTAACCTACATAAACATCTCATCTCCCTTCAAGAACAAAGCTTCACCCCACCCCGATATTCATGCATCACAACAAACACTCCCAACCCTTCAACTCCACCCCCTAGCTCTTTTCCCCCCTTTTTCTCAAAAACATCCCCCCCACGGACTAAAAGCAATTCACCAGCCCCCCAAACAACTTCCCCTCAATGGAGACCTTCCACAGCATAAATATTCCCCATACTATAAGGTCGTCCTCTTCACTTTCCTTTTAGTTCCAACCTCTAGGCCTTTTAGTTCCAACCTTTAGAGGATAGACTTATCTCTTGCGCCTATAGAGAGTACTCTAACAATGTGTTCTCATTGCCCCTAGTCTCCCTTCTTGTGTTCATTCTTTCACAAAAGTGTCAAGCGCGCGCTTGGCACCACCCCTTGAGTTCCATATCAAAGATATCATTACAGTACTAAGCTTATCCATCACAGAAACCTCCTCTCACAAGGCGATATTACCTGTCTCGTAGTTTTCTAAGGCTTGAAGCGTCTCTCCTTATTTCATTTCGCAATAAGGCTTAAAAGAGCAGATGTACATACACTCCACACTGAAAGAAAACCGTAAATTTAGCTTACACGCTAAAACACCAGCCGCTTAAAATATCACTCACTTTAACATTTGTAATATTTGTGACCTTCGTTCTGTCTATCGCCTTCGTTCTTTCCCCTATAAAGTTACGTTATTCAAATTTGAGTGCCTAACAGCACTCAAGGACGAAGATTTCTGTGCCGATCAATCAACAATCAAGCTTTTCTTAAGTAAATTCAACCGGCATAAACACTTCAATATTAAATGCCTCTTCGCCTATAGTTTAGTGATAAAATATAATTGTACTCACAAAACGAATCTTTTATACAGCGGCACGAAAAATTGTACATGCCTCATAATAATAAAGGGAAGATGCGCTACAGACGTAGCAAGTCATTCGTATTATCATTTTAACAAGTACAGAAATCTTTTTTCATTTCATAAAAATAGCCTGAGAAACTGAGTTATTCGCTTTATCAAAAGACAAAACCTTCAAGAAACAAACGAATATCCACATGACAAAACCAAACCTATCAAATGCATCACCAAAAGAACAAAATGATACATCTTCTCAATGGGACTTAGTCCTCGATATCCAAAAAGAAGTTAAGGAAATATTAAAGGCTGGTGTTGTTTCCCTGAGAGAGTTTATATTCATAATTTTTATAAGCGTCTGTTTATACATTTTCCTCTCAATATTAGGCAGTGCGGATAAACCTCAGATGAATGTAGTAACTGCAATCGGGCTGATATGCGCATTAATTCTGTACGGTTCGATACCAATCTTTTTGGTGCTACGGATCATAGTAAAGAAGAAACTGAAAAAAGTAATGAAACAACTAGACGAAGCGGTTGCTAATCAAAATACAATAAGGAGAGAAAAATGACTGGAGCTATAATATTAGGGCGCATTCTAGGGATCATTGTCGGTTGTGCAATAATAACATTATCCGTTTGGCTTGTTTATTCTACCATTAAATATCGAAAATTGTACCGTAAAGCGCTTACAGGACTAAACTTAGCAAATCAAAAATGTAATCAAGAAATTAATAAATAAAAAAATCGTGACAAACGTGGTATTAAAAATACTATAATCCTTATTTTTATATTTCTAAACGTATTTAATGTGATTACCAGTTATTGAGGGCCCATATTGATGGTATGATATTTTTCATAAGGGAACGTTTGAAACTATAGGCATGATATTATGTGCGTATAGCAAATACAAGAAACACTTCCAACGGCTCCCCCCACTTCAAGCATTTCAGCCGGCGCACGCACCTGACAGGGCTTCACAAGCCCCGCAACAAACAAGCCTCTTGCGTTTTAAGAAGCCCCCCTTGCCCTTAACGACAAAAACCCACACCACTTCAACAATCCAACGGCGCCCCCTCTTCCCCCCACTTTAAGCATTTCAGCCGGCGCACGCACCTGACAGGGCTTCACAAGCCC